>JBAXOF010000008.1:0-31643 GCA_037133375.1 Verrucomicrobiota bacterium
ATCGCCGAACTCGAACGCGAACGCCGCGTCATCGAACTGAAACAGAACGGAGGCGGCAAATGAAAAATCCAGAATGTCGAATGACAAATTCAAAATTGAAAATTCAAAATTCTCAATTCTCTCGCTATCCGCGCTACAAGGTCTCCGGCGTCGAGTGGCTCAGCGACGTGCCGGAACATTGGGAGGTTAGCCGAAGTCGCAGAGTTTTTGTCCAGCGGAAGGAACTCGCAAGGCCTCATGACCCGCAGCTTTCTGCCACCCAAGCATATGGCGTCATTCCCCAGGCTGACTATGAAGAGAGAATCGGACGCAAGGTCGTGAAAATCTCTATGCATCTGGAGAAGCGAAAGCACGTGGAACCAGATGACTTTGTCATCAGCATGCGAAGCTTTCAGGGCGGCTTGGAGCGTGCCTGGGCACGAGGTTGCATTCGCTCGTCATACACGATTATTCAGCCTTTGGTGAAAGTTGCGCCATCCTATTTCACCTACCTATTCAAGTCACCTCAGTATATAGCCTCCCTCCAAACAACAGGAAGTTTCATTCGCGATGGGCAGGATCTGACTTATGAGAACTTCATTCTCGTCGATTTACCGGTCCCGCCACTCGAAGAGCAGGCACGTATCGGATCCTTCCTCGATCAGAATACAGCGGAGATCGACGCCTTGATTGCCAAAAAGCAGCGCCAGATCGAACTCCTCGACGAACAAAAAGCCATCCTCATCAACCGCGCCGTCACCCGAGGCCTCAACCCCAACGCCAAACTCAAACCCTCCGGCATCGAATGGATCGGCGAGATCCCGGAGCATTGGGAGGTGAAGAACCTGAAACATGCTTCAACCGCTATTGGCACAGGCAGAACTCCCAGCAGCGTCGCTCAAGCTGAGGATCTGCCAGACGGCGTTCATTGGTATACCCCGGGCGACTATCAGAACAACGGATTTCTTGACGCCTCAGACAGGCGGGCTAAAAGCACCCGTTCTGAAACTGTGGAAACATTTCCCGCTGGTTCACTCTTTTACATCGGAATCGGAGCCACGCTGGGACGCGTGAACATTTCACTTCACGAAGCCGGTTGTAACCAGCAGATCAACGTGATCGTCATCAATTCGGCGGCACATTCATCAGAATACATGCTCCATCTTTTGACCAGTGGGAGAGAATTCATCTTTTCATCCAGCGACTTCACGACGCTACCTATCCTTAACCGGTCGAAGACCGCAGCTCTTTCGATTGTCGCCCCGCCCAAAGAGGAGCAGGAAGCAATCGCTGCGTTTTGTGCAGATCTCATTTTGAAAATTCAGGCAGTCCAGATGAAAGTAACAGAAAACATCCAATCCCTCAAAGCCTTCCGCAGCAGCCTCATCGCCCACGCCGTCACCGGCAGAATCAAAGTCTGATCTCATGCCCTACCGCCACCCCGCCGCCCGCATTCACGAGATCGTCAAAGCCCCGAAAGCCTTGGTCGCGGGACAGAGTGTGTCGCCGAAGAAACGCGGCAGCCATGGGCTGAGTTTCGAGGTGTTTGTTGAGTTGGTGGACGGATCGTTTCTCGACATTCGTTACCATGGCGTGGCCGGGGTCAGTCATGATCCGACGAGTTACGACGCCACGCTGCGGCTGGACCAGCAGCGGGTTAGGGGAATCGGCCATTGTGCGGTGGGGCGGCGGAATTTCCGGGCGAAGCAGCGGATTGAGGCGGGGTGGCACCAGAACATTGTCGATCCGAATCTGCCAACGAACGTCGCCGCCTACAACCGCCACGAGCCCTTGCTGGACTTTGATCCTGGCGATTTTGAGGATTTCACACGCAAGGCAGCCACCATTTGGAGCATTGACATTGGCGCGGAAGGAGGTTTGCTGTGAGCACCTTCGCCGCGCCCCTCACACCTGAAACCGTCCGCCAGCTCCTGCACGCCTTTTGGCAGGAGTCCCTGGAAATTGCCAAGACCCGCCATGGGCTATCGCTCGCGCTGCCGCAAACCTACCCGGACGGCTGGCAGATCGTGGTGGATTTGGAAGACCATCTCCCTGCAGGCCTCAAAGTCACCGATCAGGGCCGCACGCTCGGCTGGCTCGTCGCTCATGGCCAGAACATCGAGACGGACGCCGTGCAACGGTATTTGGACGAGATCTGCGTCGAGTGCGGTATCGAGCGCGACGGGCTGGAGTTGTTCCACTGGTTTCCAAAAGCTCTGGAGGGCGTGGACCTGCACGTTTTCGCCGAGGCGCTGGTGGCCATCGCGCATCTCCACTACCTGAGCGACCTCAAGCCGCGCACGCTGGACATCCCGGACGAGACGCTGCAACGGGTGTTCAAGGACCACGGGGTCGTCGCACTGGCCGGCACCACTCTTGATGGCCGCATGCGCAAGAAGGTGAGGTTGGATTACTTCATCCCTGAGGAAAGCCCGATCGCCTTCCAGATCATCCGCCGCCATGGGCGCATTCTCGGCACCATGGAGCAATGGGGCTTTCGCTGGAACGATCTCCGAGCCGCCCACCCCAAGCTCCGCCCCGCCATGATCTACGACCCCCATCACCAGGAAATCGACCCTGACAGCCGCGCCATCGGCGAGGAAGTCTGTTCGCTGTTTTGCTCGTATGAGGAAACGGAACGAATTCACGAGTTTCTGGGGGAGACGAACTGAACATCGCCATGGTCTCAAACACCAAAGAAGCCGCTCTCGAAGCCTGCATCGAACGCCACCTCACCGGCGGCGTGAGTGTGACGCCTTCTCCCGGAACTCCGTTGGCGGACGATGTCGGTGTTTATCAAACCAGCAAGGGCGCGGGCTACCTCCGCGGCAAGTCCACGGACTTCAACACCGAATTTGCCATCGACGAACAAAAATTCTGGCAGTTTCTCGAATCCACCCAGGCAACGGAACTCGCCAAGCTCCACTACAAACCAGACTGGAAGCGCCAAGTGCTTGAACGTCTGCACCGCAAGCTGAAGAAAGACGGCATCCTCGCCGTGCTGAAGAAGGGGCTGGATGTGGACAACGCGCACTTCACGTTGCTCTATCGCTTGCCGTACAACGGCCTAAACCCGAATGTGACCGCCAAGTTCGAGTCCAATATTTTCTCGGTCACGCGGCAGGTGTATTTCTCCAGCGTCGATCACAAGTCGGTGGACATGGTGGTTTTCCTTAATGGTCTGCCAATCGCCACACTTGAGTTGAAAAACCCATGGACCGGCCAGAACGTCAACCACGCCAAGAAACAATACCGCGACGACCGCGACCCGAAGGAGACGCTGTTCCAGTTCCGCCGCTGCCTCGTGCATTTCGCCGTCGATCCCGACGAGGTGTGGATGACGACCAAGGTCGATGGCAAGAGCACCTATTTTCTGCCCTTCAACAAGGGCCTGCCCAACGGCCAGGGCAAGGGCAACCCGGTCAATTCGAATGGTCACAAAAGCGCCTACCTCTGGCAGGAAATCCTCAGCCGTCACAGCCTCAGCAACATCATTGAGCATTACGCCAAGCTCACGGTAGAGAAGGACAAGGCCGGAAAGTCCAAGGAAACGCTCTATTTCCCGCGCTACCAACAACTCCAAGTCGTGCGCCTGTTGCTCGCCGACGTGCAATTCCATGGCCTCGGCCTGCGCTACCTCATCCAGCACTCCGCGGGCTCCGGAAAATCCCACTCCATCACCTGGCTCGGCTATCAGCTCGTGGAACTCTACGACAAGACCGGGCAGGAAAACCTATTCGACTCCGTGATCGTCGTCACCGACCGCCGCGTGCTCGACCGCCAGATCGACAAGAACATCCGGCAGTTCGCCGAGGTGAAGAACTTGTTAGCCCACGCCAACAGCGCCGCCGAACTCCGGGCCCACCTGGAGGCAGGCAAAAAACTCATTACCACCACCATCCAGAAGTTCCCCTTCATCGTCGATGGCATCGCCGACATGAGCGGCAAGAAATTCGCCGTGATCATCGACGAGGCCCATTCTTCCCAAAGCGGCAGCGCCGCCGATTCGCAAACCGCCGTGCTTGGCGCGACCGAGGACGAGGAACCCGAAGACTACCAGGACAAGATCCTGCAAGCGATGGAACGGCGCAAGATGGGCAACAACGCCTCCTACTTCGCCTTCACCGCCACGCCCAAGAAAGCCACCCTCGAAAAATTCGGCACCCTCAATGCCGACGGTGGTTTTGATCCCTTCCATCTCTATTCCATGAAGCAGGCCATCGAGGAAGACTTCATCCTCGACGTGCTCGCCAACTACACGACCTACAAGAGCTATTACGAGGTCCAGAAGTCCATCGAAGACAACCCGCAGTTCGACACGGTCAAAGCGCAGAAAAAACTTCGCGCTTACGTCGAGAGCCACCAACAAACCATCGGCACCAAAGCCGCGCTGATGGTGGATCATTTCCTCAGCCAGGTTGTCGCCACCAAGAAGCTACGAGGCCAGGCCCGGGGCATGGTCATCACCCGCAATATCGAAAGCGCCATCCGCTACTATCAGGCGGTTCAAAAGGAACTCAAAGCCGCCAACGCCCCGTTCCAAGCCATCGTCGCGTTCTCGGGCAAGAAGATGGTCGATGGCATTGAACACACCGAGGAATCGCTCAATGGCTTCCCGTCAAAGGACATCCCGGACAAGCTCGCCGGGAACATCAAACCCGGCGAAACGAACTACCGCCTACTGGTCGTGGCCAACAAATACCTGACCGGCTTTGACGAACCGCTCCTGCACACAATGTATGTGGACAAACGGCTCCAGGGCGTGCTCGCCGTCCAAGCCCTGTCCCGCCTGAACCGCTGCAATGCCAAGATGCAGAAGCAGGACACCTTCATCCTCGATTTCTACAACACCGCCACCGAAATCAAGGAAGCCTTCGACGATTTCTACACCGCGACTTCGCTCACCGAACCGACCGACATCAACGTTCTCCACGATCTCAAGGACGCCCTCGACGATACGGAACTGTATGGAGAAAAAGACATCGAGAAATTCAACGAACTCTTCTTCAACGGCGAGGACGCCGAAAAGCTCCACCCGATCATCGACGAAACGGTGGTCCGCTTTGACCTGATAGATAGCGAACCGAACAAGATCGACTTCAAAATCAAAGCCAAGCAATTCGTCAAACTCTACGGCCAGCTCGCATGCATCATGCCATTTGCGAATCCCGCATGGGAAAAACTCCACTGGTTCCTCAAATTCTTGATTCCCAAACTCAGGGTGAAGGACAAGGGCAAAGACCAACTCGACGCGCTATTGGAAAGCGTCGATCTATCGACCTACGGCCTCGAACGCGTCCGCCTGAATCAACACATCGAGCTGGACAGCGCCGCAACCGAACTCGAACCCGAGAATCCCAACGTCCGTGGCTTCCACGATCCAGAAGGAGAGGAATCGCCGCTCGACGAAATCATCCGTCATTTCAACGAGCGCTTCTTCTCAGCTTGGGACGCCACCCCCGCAGAACAAAGGGTGAAGCTGATCAAGATCATGGAGCACGTCCAGGAGAGTGCCGCCTACAAGGCGCAGGTCGTGAATAATCCCGACGAACAAAACCGCCGTATCGCGCTGGAAAGCCTCATCACCCAAGCCGTGAACAAAGAGCGCAAGAAGGATCTGGATCTCTACAAAGTCTACGCCGGCGATCCCGATTTCAAAAAGGCCTTCGACGAGAGCATCATGCGCATTCTGGCGCTCCATGAGAAAAGCAAGCCAGCTTGATGAAATGGTCATGACAGAAATTCATAAATCATGAACGCTCATCAAATTTGATTCCATATTCTGCCATTGCCTGGCCGGCTGGTCGGCGCTACTCTTGCTCCCATCAGTCACCACTCCCCGAAACTATCTGCTCACCCTCATGCAATACAAACCCCTCGGTCAATCCGGCATCAACGCCTCCACCATCGCTCTGGGCACCTGGGTCATGGGTGGCGGCACCACTTGGGGCGACAACCCGGATGACGCGGAATCCATCCGCCTCATCCAGACCGCCCTCGACCTCGGCATCAATTTGATAGACACCGCGCCGGTTTACGGCTGGGGCCGCAGTGAGACAGTTGTCGGCAAAGCCCTCAAAGGTCGTCGCGAGCAGGCGCTCATCGCCACCAAGTGCGGCCTGTGGTGGGAAGGCCCGCGTGGCTCGTTCTTTGCCGACTTCGATGGCAAGAAAATGTATCGCTGCCTGCGCCCGGAGACCTTGCAGATCGAAGTCGAAAGCAGCCTGCGCCGCCTGGGCACCGACTATATCGACCTCTATCAGACGCATTGGCCGGCGATGCCGCCGGAAAAGACACCCGTCGAAGACACCATGGCCTGCCTGCTCAACCTCAAGGCTCAGGGGAAAATCCGCGAGATCGGTGTTTGCAATGTTGCGCTCGACGAGTTGCAGGGATACCTCGCTTGTGGGCCGATTGTGAGCAATCAGTTCCGCTATTCCATGCTTTGCCGCGATGCCGAAAACGACATCCTGCCATGCTGCGCCGACAAGCAAGTGGCAACTCTAACCTACATGTCGCTGGAACAAGGACTGCTGACCGGCAAGGTCGGCATGGACCGGGTGTTTCGCGCTGATGAATTCCGCAGCAACGACGCCTGGAACCCGTGGTTCAGCCCATCCAACCGCAGCCGCGTGCTCCAGATGCTCGCGGCCTGGCAGGATCTGTTAGCCAAATACACCTGCACGCTCTCCCAACTCGTGATCGCCTGGACCGCCGCCCAACCCGGTGTCACCCATGTTTTGTGCGGCACGCGCACGCTGAGCCAATTGGCCGATAATGCCGCCGCCGCCAATCTCGTGCTGGAACCTGCCGACCTTCAGCGCATGCGCGCCGATGCGGCCGCTCTCGGCGAGCCCTTGAAATAACCTTGTCACCCACCCGCCTTGGCCCGCCCGGCGGATCCTGCCGGGCGGGCCCTGTGTGTCGTGATGGGCCAAGGGCGCTTACGCTTATGGCTGGGCGGGGATATACAATTCCGAGCCTTTGGCCAAGACGGTGGTTTCAACTAGGTCGAGAGCATTCAAATCATTGAGATGGCGGACATCCGTGCTGTGTTTCTTCGCAAATTCACCATAGGTCGTCGTTCCAGTCAGGGTCACCGAGCGAATGTTAGGTTTGGCCAGCGGCGGGGTCTTGGCCGTCGCAACAGCGGCCTTCGGGTCGGTGACGGCTGGCACCGGCACCTTGCTTGCGGGCGCCTTGGTAGCGGGTGCCGCCGGGCTGCCACTCTTGTTAGCTATCACCGGAATGGTGCCAGACTTGGTGACTGCGGCAGTTTTGGTGGCGGTGGCGGCTTTGGTGACTGGCTTGTCGACCGCGGTGGATTTAGCGGCTTTGGTGACGGACTTGTCGACCGCGGTGGCTTTGGCGGCTTTGGTGACGGACTTGTCTACCACGGTGGCCTTGGCGGCTTTGGTGACGGACTTGTCGACCACGGTGGCCTTGGCGGCTTTGGTGACGGACTTGTCTACCACGGTGGCCTTAGGGGCTTTGGTGACAGGCTTGTCTGCCACGGTGGCCTTGGCGGCTTTGGTGACGGGCTTATCGACTGCGGTGACTTGTCTGCTCTTGGAGGGCTGGTCATGCAACGAGCGGAGCTTGGCGTTTTCATCCTCCAACTGGCGGATTTGGCGTTCTTGCTCGGCGCTCAGCACGCGCAGGGTTTCCAGATCGCTTTTCGCCAAGGTGGGAGAGGCGCTGAATACCAGTGAGATTGCAGCCAGCAGCAGCGTTCGTTTCATAACGCGGGAAATTTCTAAAAAAATTACAGGACTGTCAAATAAAAATTAACTTTTCTTAATAACTTGCTGGATTTACCTTTGCGGCATGGGGGTATATACGAAGCGAGCGCTCCGTTACTGGAGCGCTCGTGGCTGGGAAAGGGTGGTGCCAGAGAGGCGGTTCAGGCGCGACCGAGGTAGGAATTGTCCTCGGTTTTGACGTTGATGCGCTCGCCGACATTGATAAAGAGTGGCACTTGGACAATCAGGCCGGTTTCCATCGTGGCGGGTTTGTAAACGTTGTTGGCGGAGTCGCCCTTAACGCCTTCCGAAGACTCGGTGACGGTCATGACCATGGACGGCGGGAGGTCGATGGCGGCGACGTTGGAATCGGCGAGCAACACGGTATAGAGTTGCCCTTCAATCAGGTAGTTTTTGACCGGTTCGATGAGGTCCTCATAGATCACGGTGTCGTCGTAGGTTTCCGGATTGAGGAAGTGATAGCCGCTGCTATCCTTGTAGGAATACTCATGGGGGATGCGCTCGAGGAGGACGCCTTCAAGCGAATCATTGGAGGTAAGGCGAAGATTGAAGACCTTCTTGGTCGCCACGCTGCGGATGGACATCTGGACATAAGACGCCATGCGGGGTGGCGTTTTCAGCTCATGTTCGCTCACGATGCAGACTTCGTTATTGTGGCGGACGGCGTGTCCTTTGCGGAGGTTGATGACTGGGGTGCTGGCCATGGTGCGTGGCAGGGGATAAGGGGTGGGGGGAATGGTGGCAAGCCTGGAATGCCGAATCACCTCAAAAACATCGCTGGCAACCCAAGTCACGATGGCTCAACAGGAAAAACTGGCCCAAACCGCAGCGCCCCGGCCCTTAGCCGCAGCCTAACCAGGCCGTCACAGGTCTTTCTGGATAGCCTCTTCCAGCGCCTTGACGCGCTCCACGAGTTTTGGCAGGCGGCGGACCAGCACCCGTTGTTTCATATCCTCGCGGATGGGCGTGGCGGGCCTGCCAGAGTAGGTGATGCCGCCCGCAATGCTCGCGTTAACGCCGGTGCGGGCGGTGAGGATGGCATGATCGCCGATAGTGACATGGCCGACGATGCCGACTTGGCCGGCCGCGGTGACATAGTTACCGAGTTGGGCGCTGCCGGAGATGCCGGTGAGGGAAATGATGAGGCAATGCTTGCCGATGACCACGTTGTGGGCGATCTGGACCAAGTTGTCGATCTTGGTGCCCTCGCCGATGAGCGTCTTGCCAAAACGGGCACGGTCGATGGTGGTATTGGCACCAATTTCCACATCGTCGCCGATTTCGACAATGCCGACTTGGTCGATTTTGACATGCCGGCCATCGTGGAACGCATAGCCGTAGCCGTCCGCGCCAATCACGCAGCCGGGCTGCAAGATGACACGGTCACCCAAAACGCAGCGTTCGCGAACGGTGACGTTGGCCATGATGCGGCAATTGCGCCCGATAACCGTGTGTTCTCCGATCACCGCGTTAGGGCCGATTTCGCAGCCATCGCCGATGCTGGCCCCCGCCATGATCACGGCCCCAGCATGCACCCGCACAGTGGTTGGATCAAGGGTTGCGCCCGGATCGACCACGGCCCGCGGGTGAACGCCGGGGGTGAGCGCGCGGGCAATGGCGGAAAAATGCCGGATCACCTCGGAAAAGGCCAGCGACGGATTGTCCACCGCCACCAGACCAGTGGAATCGGCCCCTCCCGTTTCGCCGCGGGCCACAATCACCGCACTGGCCATGGTTGTTAGAAACAGCCCCCGATATTTGTCATTACCGAGAAAACTGACGTCGCCCGAAGCGGCGGCATCCAGCGCGGCCACGCCGGTCAATGCGCACTCGCAGCCATGCCGGACGATGTCACCATCGACCAATCGGGCGAGCTCGGGAAGCGTGAGGGCGAATGCCAACGCGGGAGAGGAGGAAGGAGGTTCAACCACTCAGGGTGTGCCACCGGTAGGAGCGGGAGCCGGAATTTCCGGTGCGGGATCTCCAGCTGCGGGGAGCGAGCCGGCCGGCGCGTCCTTATTGAGATCCTTGAGGAGGTTGGCGGTGATATCCGTGGCGTCCTTGGTGTAAAGCAGGAACGGAACCTGCGAGGTGCTCAATCCGGATTTGTCGAAAACGTAATCGAAGTTATCGGCTTTCGCGTGCTCTTCCACCAGTTTGCGGATTTCCTCGAGGATTCCTTTCATGCGCTGGAGCATTTTCTCATTGAGCATCTGGTTGCGGCGTTGGAGGAACTCGCGGCGCTCACGGTCCAAGGCGATGCCTTCCTGTTGCTGCATCTGCCAGTCTTTGAAGAGCGCCTGTTTTTTCGAGTCATTGATGGCGGGGTCATCGAGTTGCTTGCGCAGATTGCCAAGCGAAGTTTCGATGTCGCGGATTTTGGTCATTCGCTCGTTGTTGTCCTTCTGGATGCGGGCGCGTTCGAGGTTGATTTGCTTTTGCGCATCGTTGGTCCGGTAGTATTGCTTGAAGAGCTCCTGCATATCGACCGTGGCGATCTTAAGCTTGGCGTCTTCGGCGGCAACCCAGCAGGTGAGGGAGGCGGCCATGGCGAGGGTGAGAAATCGACGAATAATGCTCATAAGGGGGTGGGGTTGGTTCCTATCGGACGGTTCGGCGGCGAATCTGCATCAAAATGCCGAGCCCGTCAATGCCCAACACAGATCATTTGCAAGAGCGGAGGCACCTGTGGAGAGCGGGCGTGGCTGGCGCCGACTCTGACCGCCGATACAAGCTCTCGCCAACTTCTTGCAATTTTCCTGTCGCAATTTCCTTGCAGACGGGCATCGGCTTACTAGCATCGGTCCACCTCGCATGACTGCCGTGCGGGGACAACAACTCCAAACCGAATCCCCTCCCCTCATGAAATTTGTCAAAATTGCCGTTGTCGCCGTCGTCGGTTCTGTTTTCGCCGTTGCCTGCTGCCCGAATGCGGCCCCGGCGAAAAATGTGTATGTTAAGCCCACCAAGTAATTGTCAATTCCGGGGTCTTGCCGGAGACTCGTGTGTTGCGTCGAAACAACCACTCTCTCCAAAGGGATCCCAAACCAGCTCTCCAGGCGTTATTTCCAACCTATTGCTTCTAGATTCCATGATCCGTACCCTACTTGCCCTTTGTGCATCTGCCATCGCGTTGATTTCCGTGTCCTGTTGCTGCACCGGTGAATCCAGCGCACCGCCACTGCGTCCACTGTCCAAATTCCATGAAATTGAAACCGTCACTCCGGCGCAGGTTCAAGTGCACGCCGAGAAGTAACGTTGCTGGCTACCCGGCAACGATTCGCCCGCGCCCTCTGACAAACGGGGGCGTGCGTGAGTATGTATCAACACGCAGCGCGAGTTACACCGCCTGATGATAACATTCACGCGTAGCACCAAGCCTTTTGTAAAGCTTTACGCATGAGGCGCTTGCGTATTAAGCGTTCACGCATCAAGCGCTTACGTGTGAAGCGCATACAATCCAATAGTGACAGACCGCGTTTCTCGGGGGAAAAGAGCTATTCCCACTGTGCAACTTCCCAGCCCGTATCTTGGAGCCAATGGGTCGACGGTGATAAGCCGCGCAAGAATTGGTGCAATATCGGCCTCATCATTCTCGCTGTGCTCGCTGTGCTCGCGCTTGTGGGTCTCATGGGCGCGCTGCTGATCGAGTTGTACTGGCAATAAGTGGACGCGGTCCAGGCGCTTTTTTCTAGTGGCTCCGCGATGTGGCTTTGACATTCTGGCGTGGCCACTTCATGGTTCCGCCGCTCGCCCGCAAAACCTCGGCGAGCCAAGCACCATGGGAAAAAGCCTCTTTCAAAAAGTCTGGGACAACCATCGCGTCGGCACTCTGGCCGATGGCCGCACGCAACTCTTCATCGGCACCCACCTCATTCATGAGGTCACCTCGCCGCAAGCCTTTGGCATGCTGCGCGATCTCGGGCTCAAGGTAAAATTCCCCCAGCGCACCTTCGCCACTGTGGACCACATCGTTCCTACGGTGAATCAAGACGCGCCACAAGATCCGCTGGCCGCCGCCATGATGACGGCGTTGCGGGACAATGTCGATGAGTTCGCCATCACCTATTTCGATCTCAGCTCCGGCAAACAGGGCATTGTCCATGTCGTCGGTCCTGAGCAGGGGATCACCCAACCCGGCACCACGATTGCCTGCGGCGATTCCCACACGGCCACCCACGGGGCTTTCGGTGCCATTGCCTTTGGCATTGGCACCACCCAGGTGCGCGACGTTCTTGCCTCGCAAACCCTCGCGCTCGAAGCCCTCAAGGTGCGCCGCATCGAAGTCAACGGCCACCTCTCGCCGGGCGTCTACGCCAAGGATGTGATCCTGCATGTCATCCGCCGGTTAGGCGCAAGGGGTGGCATTGGTTATGCTTATGAATACGCCGGAGATGTCTTCGAACGCATGTCGATTGAAGAACGCATGACGGTTTGCAACATGTCCATCGAAGGCGGTGCCCGCTGCGGCTACGTCAATCCCGATGCCAAGACCGTGGCTTACCTGCACGGCCGCCCCTACGTCGACATGACGGATTTTGAGGCCACGGCCGCGCGCTGGCTCGCCTTTGCCTCCGATGCGGATGCCGACTATGACGACATTGTCCGCATTGATGCGGCGGCGATCGAACCGACAGTCACCTGGGGAATCTCACCCGATCAGGGAATAGCCATATCCGAGATGGTTCCCGACCCCGCCGCGGCGGCGACCCAAGGGGAAAAAGATTCCATAGTGGAAGCGCTCGCCTACATGAAGATTTCCGCGGGGGCTCCGATCAAGGGAGTTGGAATCGATGTGGCCTTCATCGGGTCCTGCACCAACGGGCGGCTTTCGGATTTTCGCGAGGTGGCTAAATACCTGCCCGGCCACAAGGTGGCACCCGGCGTGACGGCGCTCGCCGTTCCCGGCTCCCAAATCGTGGCCATCCAATGCGAACAGGAAGGTCTGCCGCAGATTTTCCGCGATGCGGGCTTTGAGTGGCGCGATGCCGGATGCTCGATGTGCCTTGCCATGAACCCCGACAAGCTCGTCGGCGACCAACTCTGCGCCTCCTCATCCAACCGCAATTTCAAAGGCCGCCAAGGCTCGTCCACTGGTCGCACCGTGCTGATGTCGCCGCTGATGGTCGCCGCCGCCGCCGTCCGCGGCTCCATCGCCGATGCCCGGGAAGTCTTCGCCATCGGCCACACGCCGCCGGAGTCTAACACCTAACAATCATGCCCATCAGCACCGCCAGAAAACTGCCGATCACCACCGCAGAATACCTTGAGGGTGAACTGCGCGCGGAGATTCGGCACGAATTTGTGGACGGGCGCGTCTATGCGATGTCCGGTGCGAGCTTGCGCCACAATGCCATCTGTCTGGAAGCGGCAATTCTCCTCAAACAACACCTGCGCGGCGGCCCCTGCCGCACTTTCATCGAGAGCGTGAAAGTTCAAATCAGCGATGATCTGGGCGAGGCGTTCTACTATCCCGATGTGTTTGTCACCTGTGAGGCAGCGGATAGCGACAGCCATGTGGTGCGCCACCCCAAGCTCATCATTGAAGTGCTCTCGCCCTCCACCTCGCGCAATGACCGTGGCGACAAGCTCGCCACCTACAAGCGGCTTCCCAGCATTGAGGAAATCGTGCTGATCGAACAAGACTGGCCGGAACTCGTCATCTACCGGCGTGCGGATCGCTGGAAACGCCACATCTTCACCCAGCTCGAATCCCTGATCCAGTTGGAGTCCATCGACTTCAGCGCACCTCTATCCACCTTCTATCAATCCGCGCCGTTTCCGCCCGATGTGGAGCGCCCGTGGTATCTGCTCAACCGCGAGGACGGCTGATGCAAAACTGATATCCAAAATTCACAATCTAACATTCAAAATCCCGCTCATGCCCCTTGCTCCCGTCACCCAAGTTTCCGGTCGTGCTGTCTACATTCCCGGTGCGGACATTGATACCGACCGCATCATTCCGGCACGCTTCATGAAATGCATCACCTTCGATGGCCTCGGTGAGTTTGCCTTTTTTGATGTGCGCTTTGACGAACACGGCAACAAGACCGGCCATCCGCTCAACGATCCGCGGTTTGACGGAGCCTCGATTCTGCTAGCCGGGCTCAATTTCGGCTGCGGCTCGTCCCGCGAACACGCCCCGCAATCGCTGCGCAAATACGGCTTCAATGGCATCATCGCCGAGTCCTTCGCCGAGATCTTCTTCGGCAACTCCACCACCCTGGCCATGCCCTGCGTGATTGCCAGTGCCAGCGATCTGGCTGCCTTGCGCCACGAAGTGGACAGCGACCCCGCCACGGTGGTCACCATCGATGTGGTGGCGCGCCGCGTGCGCAGTGCCAAGGGCTTGGACTTCCCCGTGAGCATGCCGGCGTCCGCGCGTGAGGCGCTCGTGTCTGGCCGGTGGGATCCGATTCAGGAATTACTCGACAATGTGGCTGCTATCGATGCCAAGGCCGTTGCATTGCACTATGTCTGATATCTAACTACCATCGTGCTGCCATTGACGCCTGTTCTATCAGCTGATGCGCCGTCCGGCATCGCCCTTATGGACCTGGATGGCACGCTCCTTGCGTGGGACTGCCAACTATTGTTCCGCCACTTTGTGATCCGCCGCGAACCTTGGCGTGCCTTGTTGCTGCCGGTATTTCTGCTGTTGCTGCCGCTGTTCCCGCTGCTCAAGGCCCGCGGCATGAAGCGCATCTTCCTCAGCTTTCTCTGGCGCATGCCGCCCGCCACTCTCGCCACCCACGCGCGGGCGTTCGCCGCTAACGTCCGGCCCGCCTTCTATCCCGAACTCCTTGAAATGTTAGAAGAGCATCGCCGCCAAGGGCATCTGCTCATTCTCGCCTCCGCCAGCCCGGAATTTTATGTCACCGAAGTCGGGCGCGCCCTCGGTTTCCATCTCGCACTTGGCACGCCGGTGGTGACGACTCCCACTTGCCCGTTTTTCCCCGCCCTGCACAACCACAAAGGCGCGGCCAAGGTTGCGCGACTGCGCAAGCTCCTGCCCGACGGCTACTTCACCGCTGGCAAACTGCTCCATTCCCACGGCTACACCGACAGCCGCGCGGACTTGCCCATGCTCGCGCTGTGCCAGACGGCAACCGTCGTTAATCCCGCGCCATCTCTATCCACTCTGGCGCGCGCGGCCGGTTGGCGGATTGTCCGCCCCGCCCGCCCGTGGCGCAGCCGCCTCGGTTTATGGTGCCGCGCCGCCGCTCTTCTAACAGGGCTTGGCAAGGATCCCGCAGGGCTGCATCCTTCTGGATCCCGCCCCGCATGATCCGCGTCCTCCCGTGCGGAGGCTTTCTCATCCCGGCGCACCGGTGAAAGGCCAGGTGAAGTTTTAAAAAACTTTACCCGAAAAATTTTTATGCTAAGTTTTGTAGTTCCATCTCGACATGCGCCACCTGATTTTGGCACTGCTAGCCACCCAGCCACTCACCGCACCTCTCGCACACAATCATGGAAACCCAACTCGTCATTCCCCACTCGGAAGCACCCAGCACCATCACCCAATTATTAGAGGCACTCCGCAAGGTTCACTTTGAACCCAGCCATGTGAGCAAGTGTTGGGGTGATTGGATTCATCTTTACGGCTTCCGCACTGTCATCAGCCTCGAATGCGTCAACGGCATTTCGCATGCGGCGACCATTGAGCACGGCGAAGGCGAAGAAGAAGGCGAACCGCTTACCTCCATCCTGCGCGCCTTCCGCAAACTCGGCTGGCACGGCATCGACGAGAACGGCGAGTATCAACTCGGTTAGACGCCGCCGCGGGCGCACCTTGTCCAGTGTGGGTCACGGCAGCGGCTTGATGCGCAGGTTCCGATAAGAAACCTTGGCACCGTGATCTTGCAAGCCGATGTGACCCTCCCGTTTCCAGTCCTTGAGGGGCCGCTTAAATTTGTTGCCACTGCCATCGGGGTTCTTGCCGGCTTCTGTCCACTGGTCGAGGTCCATGCTGCTAACTGTCTCCCCATTGAGTTCCACCGTGATGTGCGACCCTTGCACGGTGATGACATATTTGTTCCACTCACCTTGCTTGGCGGCGTTCTTGGTTGGTGCCACAAGGTCATAGATCGCGCCGACGCTGTGCCGGTCGAGGCCGCCGGGGTTTTCGACTTGGATTTCAATGCCGGTCTGAACACAGTTTTTAGGCTCATCGGTGCGAATAAACACGCCGCTGTTGCCGGTGGTGTTGAATTCGAGTTCGAGCACAAAATTGCCGAAGCGGGCCTTGGTCCAAATGTCGCCCGTGCCCCGCTTGCCTGTTAGAGTCCCCTCCTCCACGGCCCACTTTGAGTTCTGGCCGGCCGCATTCATCCAACCGCTCAGGTCCTTGCCGTTAAAAAGGGCCATCCATTCACCCGTTACCACGGCCGCAGGTGGGGCTGCAGCTGGTGCCGGCGTCTGCCCGTGGAGGACGGATGTGGCGAGAAAGGTGAGGGAAATCATGGCGAGTGCTTGCATGGCGGTAGGGGGGATCATTGGTAAGGATGGATTGAACCAAGCCGCTTACGCAGATCCGCCCTCCGGTCTTTCACGCACGGGCATGTTGCCCGGATCCAAACGGGCTCATTGAGTTTGCCCAAACGCAACCCTCTTCCTTCATGGAGATGACCCTCTGAACCCCCACCCGTGGCAAGTCCGCCCGAAATCTGAAAGTTCTTCATGGACCGCGTTGTAGGCTTCCCCCCATGCTCAGTCACCGGCGGATGGCCCGCCCCGGTAACGCCGCTCTCAACATCGACTCCACCTAACACGCCATGAAGCCTCTCCCCCTCGTGCTGCTCGTGGCAGCGTCCATGGCCCTGCCGACGCAGGCTGAGCCACTCACGAATGACCCGTCGCCACCTCCCATGGCAGCGGATATCGCCACCACCGGGCTCACGGTCAGCCTCGCTGCGGATGGCCGCGTGGTTGGAGCCACCCTGGGAAACCCGCGCTCGGCGCGGGCCTTGACGGCAGCAACCGTCTTGGCCGGATGCCGCCGTGACGGCGCCACCGTGATGCGCAAATTGGCGGACGGCAGCGTCACTTTTCAATCCCATTGGGTGCAGCCGGACACCCCAAACGCCTGCGTCCTCGTTGAACGCTTTGCCGCCACACCTAACAGCGTGCGCTGGGAACTCGAAATCCGCGGCGACGCTGCCCCGTGGAGCACGGAAATCCTCACCCAACTGGACTATCCGGCCAATCCGCAAACCCGCTTCTGGGCTGCCTGGGCCGATCCCGCACAGGTCAACCGGCCGTGGTTTAAAAGCGGCGGTTGGAGCGACCCGCTGACGGCGATGCCATTGCAAGACGCCGCCTTTGATTATGGAGCGCCCGCCTTTCGCACCGACAACCCGCGCGTTGGATGGTGTCCGTTCGACGGCACCCTCATTAGCCTGCCGCTCGTCTCGGTGCTCGATGCGGAATCCGACACCGGCCTGAGCCTCGTCTTATCGCCGGAAGACACGTCACGCGAACTCACTCTGCGCACCACGCGCGGCGGCCGCTTCAGCTTCGCCCGCACCTGTCACCGCATCGACGCCCGCAGACCTATCAGGTTTGCCATGGACCTGGTCGCGCATGAGGCCGCATGGCGGGGTTCGTTGCGCTGGTTGACCAGCCGCTACCCGCAGTTTTTCGAGCCGCCCAATCCCCAGGCCGATGCCATGGCGGGCACCGCCGCCTATTCCTGCCAGGACGTGGATTTTGATGTGGCGAAAATGCGCAAAATGGCGATGCGGGTCAACTGGCGCGCCAGCTTTGATTTTCCCTACATGGGGATGTTCCTGCCGCCGGTGGCCGCGGCAGAAACCTGGACCCGTTTCGGTGGTAAACAAACCACCCTAACTGCCATGCAAGAATACACCGCCAAAATGCGCGAGGCTGGCTTTTATGTGCTGAGCTATTTCAATGTGGACGAGTTCGGCGCGCGGGTCACCTGGCCGCTGCCACCCCGCAAGGCCACACGCGATGAGGACCTCTGGAAAGATTGTCACGATTTCCTCGGCGTGAAGCTCGCCTCGGCCATCATGCGCATCCCGGAGCGCGTGCCCGCCCAGCCCCTCGCCCGCAGCATCTATCCACTCTCACGCCCCGGCGGCCCATACTTCACTTGGGAAGATGGCATTGTCATGGATTGCGGCGACTCCGCTTACCGCGATTTTCTGCTAGACCAAGCCCGCCAGCACATCGAGAAACTGCCGCAAACCGCCGGCATCTGCATCGATCGCTTAGACTGGTTGCGGCTCTACAACGAACGCGCCGACGACGGCGAAAGCTGGTTTGAGGGCCGCCCCGCCCGCTCGCTGATGAGCTCGTGGCATGACCTCATGGCACGTCTGGGCCCGCTCATGCATCAAGCCGGCAAAGTCGTGTTCGTCAACAATCACGTCAAACGCCTCGACCTGCTGCGCCACACTGACGGCATCTTCGATGAATTCACCTACACCGGCGCCCCGCTCAACCTCACCGCGCTGCTGGCCTTGCGCAAACCCGCCCTCGGCTGGACCGACGACGAAGCCGCCCTGCGCCCCGACCCCGATGGATTTTTCCAACGCTATCTGCATCTGGGCGTCTATCCGATGGCCCCGTTTCCGGGCAACGACCATTCGCTGCGGCCCAGTCCTTGGGTGGACCGCCAATATCTCGATTACGGCCCACTGCTCGATGCGATGCGCGGCAAGAAGTGGGTGCTCGAACCCCGTTGTGTCGAATCCTCCACCCCCGGCGTGAAGGTCAATCTCTTCCAAGTCCCCGGTGGATACGCCCTGCCGGTCACCTTCGGCGGCCCTGCCGCATCCGCCACCCTCACCCTGCGCAATCTCCCCGGACTCGACCGCTTGCGTTGCGAGGCGCTCCATCCCGGTGCCGACCAAGCCACCCCGGTCACCGAGACACTCAAGGACGCCTGCCTGACCTTGCGGGTTCCGCTCAAACGCGGCTGCGCGATGGTTTTGTTAAGAAAATAAGCCCCCAACAAGGCGCAGCGGCACCGTTTCGTCTAATCCTGTCAGTTTTGCCAAGGCGGCGGGCGTTCGGCGAGCTCAGCCGAGCCGCAGAATGCCCGCGCCACGGTGGCTCTGGGCATGTTGCCGGATGTAATTCAGCTAGAAGTCCGCCTTGACTTTCGAATATGCAGCCACCTAGCAAGTGCCAAAAGCAAAATAGAAAATTAGTGGACTCTCCGACTGCATCCTGTATTGTTCCATCCTTTATACCATCCTGATCAAGTTCCTTGAATGGAATTATAGTCAATTGAGAATGCACCCGAGATGAGGTTTGGTTAACATCCACATCAAGCGTTGGGTTTTGAAAGAAAGAAGCGACAAATATTCTATCGTCTCCTTTAGCAATTTTCCTTCGATATACCGGAGTAGGCACCAATGGAGGAATGGTAACAATGTCCCAATGGATTGGATGTGAAGGAGGGAAATCTGTCCACTGAATTGGGATAAATATGTCTTATTACTTTCATATTCTACCGCTCCAGAACGGTCAACCAAAGAGCCGCTATTTTTTGTTGGAGCGGATGCGAGTGGGGCTTGCCTCCGCGCAAATAAACTGTTGGAATCTATCCACGCTTCCGACGGCAGGCAGCCCGACGCCGGAAGCGCAACCGCCCCCCCCATGCCCGACGCCACGCCTGAGCAAATCACCGCTTTCATCGAACGCTGGGAACATTCCGGGGCTGCCGAGCGTTCCAATTACGTGCTCTTCCTGAGTGAACTCTGTGCCCTGCTTGATCTGCCGCGCCCTGATCCCTCGTCGCCCGACAACGCCCAAAACGGCTACGTCTTCGAGCGTGCCATCACCCGCAAGAGTCTCGACGGCACCACCACCACCGGATTCATCGACCTTTACCGGCGCGGCGCGTTCGTGCTGGAAAGCAAGCAGGGCACCAATGCACCAGGCGAGGAGAACGCGTTCGCCGCCGCCCTCGTCGCCACCGCAGCCACCGGCAAGACCGGTCACGGCAAGCGCGGCACCGCTGCCTTCGACAAGGCCCTTGAACGTGCCTACCACCAGGCCCGCGGCTACATCACCGCGCTTTCCGCCGAGGAGGGCCGCCCGCCGTTTCTCATTGTTTGCGACATCGGCCATTCGCTCGACATCTACGCCGAGTTCACCGGCACCGGCGGCCAATACGAACGCTTCCCCGATCCGGTCTCGCATCGCATCACCCTGCCCGACCTGCACCGCCCGGAAATCCGCGAACGCCTGCGCAAAATCTGGCTCGATCCGCATTCTCTCGACCCGTCGAAATTCGCCGCCGCCGTCACCCGCGACATCGCCGGACGCCTCGCCGTGCTGGCCAAGTCGTTAGAAGCCGATGGCCACGACCCGCAGGTCATCGCCGGATTCCTTCAGCGCTGCCTGTTCACCCTGTTTGCCGAGGACGTGGGGCTGTTGCCCGAGGGTGGCTTTAGAACCTTGCTAGACCGACTCAAGGACAGCCCGCAGGGTTTTACGGTGCTGGCCTCCGCGCTGTGGAAGGAAATGGCCACCGGCACCCGCTTCTCCGCGTTGTTGTTCAAGGAAATCGCCTGCTTCAACGGCGGGTTGTTTGAGAACACCACCGCCTTGCCACTCTCTGCCGCGCAACTGGCGATGCTCACAGACGCCGCCGGTAAAGATTGGAGTGCCGTCGAGCCGTCCATCTTCGGCACGCTCCTAACACGCGCCCTTGATTCCCGCGAACGCCACAAGCTCGGGGCCGAATACACGCCCCGTGCCTATGTCGAACGCCTGATCCGCCCCACCATCATCAGCCCGCTTCGCGACGAATGGGATGCCGTGCGCGTGGCCGCCGTCACGCTTCACGATGAAGCCCACCTGGCCGAAAACCAAGCCGATCAACTGCAAGCCGATGCCACGGCAAAATTGACTACCGGTGCTCCCGCTGAGGCGAAGCAACTCGGAGCCGAAGCCGTGCGCCTGCGCAAGGAATCTGACAAGCGGCATGCTGAAGCACTCCAACAGGTCATCACCTTCCACCGCCACCTATGCAAGCTGCGCATTCTTGATCCAGCCTGCGGCACTGCGAATTTCCTCTATGTCACGATGGAGCACATGAAGCGGCTGGAGGCCGAAGTGTTAGAACTCATCGCCGCCCTGGGCGGCCATACCACCTTGAACATGGAAATGGACGAATTCCGCGTCCGTCCCACGCAATTCATCGGCCTCGAACTCAACCAGCAAGCGGTTGCCATCGCCCAACTTGTCCTATGGATCGGTTATTTCCAGTGGCAGCGCAAAACCACCGGCAAGGCCGATACGGGCGACCGCCCGTTGTTGCCCAAGGACAAGAGCATTTTTGAGCAGGATGCCGTGCTAGCCTATGACGCCCGCATTCCCCGCCGCGACCCGCAATCCGGCGAAATCCTAACGGTTTGGAACGGCTATACTAACAAGATTCATCCGATCACCGGCAAGGAAGTGCCCGACGAATCCGCTCGACGCGCCCTCTTCGATTACACCAACCCGCGCCGCGCCGAATGGCCGCAAGCCGATTACATTGTCGGCAATCCACCGTTTATCGGGGCCTCACCCATGCGCGAGGCGCTTGGAGATGGCTATGTGGAAACCTTGCGCAAGGTGTGGAAAGGTGACGTGCCTGAATCTGCTGATTTCGTCATGTTCTGGTGGCGCAAAGCTGCCGAACTTCTCAGCAACGGCAAATCCAAACGCTTCGGTTTCATCACCACCAATTCCATCCACCAAACTTTCAACCGCCGTGTGTTGGAACCATTTCTATCAGACGCTAAAAGGCCGCTACATATCGCCTACGCCATCCCCGATCACCCGTGGATTGATTCCGCCGATGGTGCCGCCGTGCGAATTGCTATGACTGTCGCAGCCCCTGGCAAAGCCGATGGCATCCTCGAAAAGGTCATCACCGAGCAAGCCCGTGAAGATGGCGAGAACGAGGTGGATCTGTTGAAGGTTGTGGGCGTGATCGCCCCCAACCTTCAAATTGGCGCGGACCTAACATCCTGCGGCCAGCTCAAAGCAAACTCAAAACTCAGTTGCCGAGGAGTCCAGACAATCGGATCTGGCTTCATCATCGGCGATGCGGAGGCTTCATCACTCGGGCTTGGAACGGTTGAAGGTGCCGCTGCGGTGATTCGTGGCTATCGCAATGGCAAGGATCTAACCAGCCGACCGCGCGGTGTCAAGGTGATCGACCTCTTCGGTCTCAACGAAGCGGAGGCCGCGTCTCGATTCCCTTCTATCTATCAGCATGTCCTGATTCATGTAAAACCCGAACGTGATGCAACAGCTCATACCAAGGATGGGGCTGTGTACGCGAGATTCTGGTGGCTGTTTGGCAAGCCGCGGGCCGATCTTCGGCTAGCTCTCTCGCCACTTCGCCGCTACATCGCCACCGTCGAAACCAGCAAGCACCGCTTCTTCACTTTTATTGATAGAGAGATATTACCCGACAACATGCTTATAGCGATCGCCAGTGACGACGCAGCTTATCTTGGGATTCTCTCATCTGATGTTCATGCGGTGTGGGCTCTGGCAGCGGGCGGGCGGCTTGGTATGGGCAATGACCCTCGCTATAACAAAACCCGCTGCTTCGATCCATTCCCGTTTCCCGATCTCTCCGAAGGCGAACTCAAGCAGCGCATTCGCGACCTAGGCGAGCGCCTTGACGCGCACCGCAAGCGCCAACAAGAGTTGCATCCCGACCTAACGCTAACCGGCATCTACAACGTCCTTGAGAAGCTGCGTGGCGGCGATCATGGGTCGCCGCGTTCTTCTCATAGCGGCGACGGATCGTCGCCGCCACAGTCTCCTCTGACTGCAAAGGACAAGGAGATTCACGACAAGGGCCTCGTCACCATCCTCAAGCAAATTCACGACGAGTTGGACGCTGCCGTGTTAGAAGCGTATGGGTGGAGCGATCTTTTGAATTGTAGCGGCGGTCTGCGACCGTCGCATGATTTAAGCGGAGGCGGGGAAGCGGTATCGCACTTGAGTGGCAGCGACGGTCACAGACCGCCGCTACAATCGTTAGAACAACAACTGCTCACCCGCCTCGTCGCGCTCAACCACGAACGGGCGGCGGAAGAAAAGCGCGGGCTCATCCGCTGGTTGCGTCCCGACTATCAAGCCCCCGGCGTATCCAGCGACGGTCACAGACCGCCGCTACAAACCGAAATCGGCCTGTCTGACGACGACGAAGCTACCCCGGCCACATCCCACGGCGGACCGGGCCGATCCGCCCTACCGGACTGGCCCGCCGAACTTCCCGCGCAAGTGGCAGCCCTCCGCAAGCTATTGCCCACCGTCGGCCACGATCCCGAAGCTCTCGCCGCCTGTTTCGGACACAAGTCCCAGAAGCGCAGCGCCCAAATCACCACCATCCTCGATACCCTCAGGGCGCTGGGGCACATCATCTAACTCCGCCGCGAGATCAGGTGGCCGGAATGATCTCATAGGTGGTTGGGCTCGCCGAACGCCCGGAGGCCTCCTGTAACAGAACCCTGTGCTAACCTGACCGTATTGACCGCTGCGCCTGAGTCGCGCCCCCCCGGCCCATGCACGCATTCGCCCCCGCAGAACGTAAATCCCCCTCTCCTTACCTGAAAAAGCGGCCTAATCACGAAAAATCGTGACTCTAGGGTTGCCAAATTGCGGCTTCCGACTAGGAATGCGCCCCGCCACGTCTTGTTGGCCTCACAACCGTATTCCCACCATTGGCATGAAAGACCTCTCCAAATACCGCAACATCGGCATTTTCGCCCACGTTGATGCTGGCAAGACCACCACCACCGAACGCATTCTCAAGCTCACCGGCAAGATCCACAAGATGGGCGAGGTTCACGATGGCGCTGCCACCACCGACTTCATGGAACAGGAGCAAGAGCGCGGCATCACCATCCAGTCCGCCGCCACCACTTGTTTCTGGAATGACTATCAGTTCAATATCATCGACACCCCTGGCCACGTCGATTTCACCATCGAAGTTTACCGTTCCCTCAAGGTTCTCGACGGCGGCGTCGGTGTCTTCTGTGCCTCCGGCGGCGTCGAACCCCAATCCGAAACCAACTGGCGTTACGCCAATGACTCCCACGTCTCGCGCATCATCTACGTCAATAAAATGGACCGCATCGGCGCGGATTTCTATCGCGTGGTGGATCAAATTCAAAACATCCTCGGCTCCAAGCCGTTGGTAATGGTCCTGCCCATCGGCGTGGAAGGCGGCTTCATCGGCATCGTCGACCTGCTCACCCGCCAATCCTATATCTGGGATGAATCCGGCCTGCCCGACCATTTCTCGATTGGGGAAGTTCCCGCCGACATGGTGGACAAAGTCGAGGAATTCCGCGCCAAGCTCGTCGAACTCGCCATCGAACAAGACGACGAGGTCATGGAGAAATATCTCGACGGTCACCAACCGGACATCGACACCCTCAAGCGCTGCATTCGCGCAGGGACCATCAAGATGGATTTCTTCCCGACCTATTGCGGATCGTCCTTCAAAAACAAGGGCGTCCAAAACATTCTCGATGCCGTCGTGGACTTCCTGCCATGCCCGACGGAAGTCAGGCCCCAACCCGAAGTGGACCTTGAAGGCCATCCGACCGGCGAATATGCCTACGTGGATGCCAGCAAGCCGTTCCGCGCGCTGGCATTCAAGATCATGGACGATAAGTTCGGTGCCCTCACCTTCACCCGCATCTATTCGGGCACCCTCAAAAAAGGCACCACCGTCCTCAACACCTTCACCGGCAAAACCGAGCGCGTCGGCCGCATGGTCGAAATGCACGCCAACGACCGCACCGAGATCGACACCGCTCAAGCCGGCGACATCATCGCCATCGTCGGCCTCAAAAACGTGCAGACCGGCCATACGCTGTGTGATATCGACCACCCCGCCACGCTGGAGCCAATGGTCTTCCCTGAGCCGGTCATATCCATTGCGGTGGCACCCAAGGACCGCGCCAATGCCGAAAAGCTTGGCATCGCTATTAGCAAGATGGTCAAGGAAGACCCGTCGTTCCACGTCGAAACCGACGAGGAAACCAATGAGTTGATCCTCAAAGGCATGGGCGAACTCCACCTCGATATCAAAATCGATATTCTCAAGCGCACCCACAAGGTGGAGGTCAATGTCGGCGCGCCGCAGGTGGCTTATCGCGAAACCATCACCAAGGCGGTGACCGATTTCTACACCCACAAGAAACAATCCGGTGGCTCCGGTCAGTTTGCCAAGATCGAATACACCATCGAACCGCTCGAAGCCGGTTCCGGGTTTGTGTTTGAATCCGCCGTGGTCGGTGGCAACGTGCCCAAGGAATACATCCCCGCCGTGGAAAAAGGTTTCCGCACCTCGATCTTCAAAGGCCCGCTGGCCGGTTATCCCTGCCTCGATTTCAAGGTCACCCTCACCGATGGCGGTTACCACGCGGTGGACTCGTCATCCATCGCCTTCGAAATCGCCGCCAAGGCCGCCTATCGCCAAACCATGCCCAAGGCTGCCCCGCAAATCCTCGAGCCTATCATGAAAATCGATGTCTTCACCCCGGAGGCGCAAGTGGGTGATGTCATTGGCGACCTCAACCGCCGCCGCGGCATGATCAAGAGCCAGGACACGGTTCACCTTGGCGTGCGCATCAAGGCGGAAGCCCCGCTCAGTTCCATGTTCGGCTACATCGGCGACCTCCGCACCATGACCTCCGGTCGTGGCCAGTTCTCCATGGAGTTTTTGCATTACGCACCTTGCCCGCGCAACATCGCCGAGGAAGTCATCGCCGCCGCCAAGGCCCGCGAAGAAGCCCTCCGCAGCAAATAGCGCGCCCATCCGCGCCACATCCACAGCCCTGTAGCGGCGGTCTGCGACCGTCGCGTGTCGATGCCAAGCGGTATCCCTTTGGCATCGACGCTCACAGAGCGCCGCTACAATTCGTCCCAGTGCGCACTCGTGGCGGCGGCCTGTAACCGCCATGCCCACCCTCCACCTTGTCATACACAAATTCTGCGCTTGGGGGATGCTTGTTTTCTATGATTTGTCTGTGGCCAGATTTTAAAGGGAGTCTATTGAGCGCCACCGGATGCCGCACCCATGCCCCCATCAAGCACCCGCGAAAACACCAGTGAGTCCCGCCCGCTGGCCTCGTATTGGCGCCGCCGCGCCTCGGGCAGATCCTCCACGGTCGCCGGACTGTAGCCTAAGCGCTGGTTGAAAAAGTCCGCTGCCCGGTTGGTCAGCGCAAACACCCGCGCAATCCCCCGCTCGCCCGCCATTGCTTCGGCGTGCCGCACCAACTCAATGCCATAACCCCTGCCGGCATGCGATTGTTTCACATGCAGGCAGGCCACCTCGGCACAGCCCTCGGCGGGATATTCGTGCAAGGCCACGCAACCGACGACGTTGTCGTCAATCGCCATAACCCGGAAATCTTCAATCCGGGATTGGATGTCCTCATAGGTGCGCGCCACCAGTTTGGTGCGCCGCACCGCCCGCCCGATCATTCCTAACAGCTCCGGAATATCCTCCTCGCGCAGTTGCCGGATCACCCGGTAGCTATCGGCATGAATCATCGTGCCCACGCCTTCGTTGAAGAACAACTCATCCACCAGCACGCCTTGGCGCCGGCCATTGAGCACATGCACGCGAGGCACCCCGCGCTGGCAGGCGACCGCCGCAGCCCGCAGCAAGGCCGCCCCGGCCCCACTCGCGCGGCAGGCCAGCGTCTCGGCCTCGGCGGCGCGGATGGCATGGACCGGTTCGCCATCAATGAGGATCGCCTCTTCTAACAGCGCAATGATTTTTGCGACGCCGATGCCCTTGGCGAAATCCACCACTGGACAGTCCAGCGGTCCGGTGGCCGTGGCGTCGATGATGGCGGATTGGCCGCGGGCGAGGATTTCGAGGGTTTCACGGATGGCCTCGGGGTCGGTGATGGGCTTGGTCACCCGCGCCGCCTTGATCTCACACTCCAGCGTCCAATCGTAAAGATCCTTCAAATCGCCCCCGAGCACCCCGAGCACCAGTTTCACCCCCAAGTCCTCCAGCACGGCCAAATCCAACAAGGTTTCCGCGATCGCGGGCTCCGGCAACAACCCGGCTTCTATCAGCACGAAAAACACCTTGCCGCGGAATTGCGGAATGTATTGGAGAACTTCTCGAACGTCACTTTGCTGCGCCACGGGGGCATTCTACCCAAGCCACCCGCCTCCCGCAAGGATGGCCTGCGGAATTCAACCAGCCATGCCATCCCCCGGCCTATCCCGCCCAAACGAATCGAGAATCGACTTTACCCCGGGCATGGGCGAGGCTCACGTTTTTGGGGAAGCCCACCGCCATGCACAACCCGGTCTCCACGGACAAACTCGCCGAGCTTGAGCAGCGCATGCTGGCGCTAGGCATCACCGCGGATAATTTGTTGGAAAAATTTATCAGGGGCTCCGGTGCCGGCGGGCAGAAGATCAACAAGACATCGAGCTGCGTGTTTCTCAAACACCTGCCAAGCGGGCTGACCCTCAAGTGCCAGGCCGACCGCTCGCGTGAGATGAACCGCTTCCTTGCCCGCCGCGAACTCTGCGAGGAATTGGAAGCCATCCGCGACGGCAAGGAGTCTGAGCGGGTGCAGGAGATGGAAAAAATCCGCCGCCAGAAACGCCGCCGTTCGCGCCGCTCGAAGCAACGCTCGGTGGCCGACAAACGCATCCTATCTATCAAGAAAAACCTGCGCCGGCCACCTCCCGGGGAGTGACCTCAGTCAGGCCTTGATTTTCACGTTGCGGAACCAGACGGTGGCGTCGCCGTGTTTCCCTTGCAGGCCGATGCGGCCTTTGGTGGGCAACTCGGCGAAGGGGGTGCTGAGCCAGTTAGGGATGCCGGAGCCATTGGGGTTTTTCTTGGCGGAGGTCCACAGGGCCATGTCCATGTCCGCAGTGAGTTCCCCGTTGAGCCAGACTTTGACTTTCTTCCCCTTGGCTTCGATGGTCATGTGGTTCCACTCGCCGGGCTTCTTGGTCATTTGCTTGGCTGGTGCCAGATGGCCGAAAATGCCACCACCGTGCCACGTCGGATCCGCCTTGGCCCATTTGTCGGCAAAGGGGTCGGCAATCTGGATTTCCACCGACTTGGGAATCCAATTTTTGGTGTCGGTGCAATAAATGATGACGCCGCTGTTAGTGCCGTTGGCGGTTTTGAACTCCAGATCGAGCGTGAAGTTTTCGTATTCCGTCTGGGTCCAGATGCATTGGTCGGCACTGGCGGTCAATTCGCCGGCGGCGACCGACCAGACGCCATCCGGCTTGTCGGTGTTGGCGAGGTCAGCGGCTAACAAGGGTGCCCAGCCCGGGCCTGCGGCCTCGGGTTGGGATTGGGCGGAAGCAAGGGCGGAGCAGGCGACAATGGCGGCGAGGATGACAGCGGATTTCATGCGGGTGGATTGGGTTGGTGATTTCTAATTTCTGACAACTGAGAACTGGCAACCCGCATTTCAAAGTTCGCCGCGGGCGTCTTTTTCGAGTTGGATGCGGTCGTTGAGGTTACGGGCCTTGACGCGGTTGTTGCGCTTGGCCCAGCGTTCGACGGCCATCTGGCGTTTGGCGGCCCGCTGCTTGAGGGTGGCGATTTCGCTTTCCAAATTGAGGAAACTTGCGTGGCGGCGGCGGTCGATCAGACCCTCTTCCACGGCGGCGCGCACTGCGCAGCCGGCATCCTCGCGGTGGCGGCAATCGCCAAAGCGGCAGTCGGCGGTAAGCGCTTCCACATCGGCGAAGCTATCGCGGAGGGTGGCTTCATCGGTCCACATTTGGATTTCGCGCATGCCTGGGTTATCGATGAGCATGCCACCGCCGGGCAGTGGCACCAACTCGCGACTGGTGGTGGTATGGCGACCTTTGCCGGTCACCGCATTGACCTCGCTGGTCCATTGCCAGTCTTCGCCGAAGAGCTGGTTGACGAGGGTGGACTTTCCCACCCCGCTGGAACCTACTATGCACATAGTAACTCCGCGTTTGAGGTGTTTTTTCAGAACCTGAAGCCCCTCGCCGCTGAGAGCACTGGTGATGTATACCGTGGCACCATCCCACAGCGCGGCAATTTCCTCTGCGGCCTTGCGGGATTGTTCGGGGGGAAACAGATCGGACTTATTGATGAGCACCAGCGCCTTGGCTCCGCTGCGCCCGATGAGCGTGAAGTAGCGCTCCATGCGCCGCAGGTTGTAATCCGGCCCGGCATCGGTGACCACGGCGACCCAATCGACATTGGCACCGATAACCTGGGCTTGCGAGCTGTTGCCAGACATTTTGCGCGAAAAACAAGTGCGGCGCGGCAGCAGCGCGCGGATGACGTGGTCCTGGTTGTCGTTGCCAAGTTCCACGCCCACCCAATCGCCCACCGCCGGCAATTCCGCATCGCAAGCCGCAGCGTGCCAGAGCCGCCCGCACAGGATCACGTCGATTTCCTCACCGTCTTCTAGCAATGCCCCGAAGTTGATAGGGGTCTCGCGGATCAAGCGTGCGGGCACCCAGCCTTTCGCACAGTAGGGCGCGAATGCCTGGGCAAAGTCGGAGTTCCATCCCAAAGTGCGGAGGGTCATCAGGTGCGGGACTGTAGGGGCAGCCACGCGCCACGTCAACCCAGGGCTGAGCTATCTGATGCTTTGTGCTTCCGTGCGGGCGCTTGCTCAGCTAGAATCCGGGCATGGACGCCTCGGTTCAAGCACGGCTCGATGAATTCATCCGGCACCATGGTCTGCGCCGCACGGCCCAACGCGTGGCCATCGTCAGCGCCGCGTTTTCACAAGATGAACATTTTGGCGCGGAGGAATTGTTTGAGCGGGTGAGCCGGACGACGGCTAACACGTCCCGCGCCACGGTGTATCGGACTCTCGGGTTGTTGGTGGAGGCTGACCTATTGCGCGAAATCGACCTGGGCGACAACCAAACCACCTACGATCCGAATTTTCTCAACCGGCCGACCCACAATCACTTGGTGTGCATCGATTGTGGCCGGGTGGTGGAGTTTGAAGATTCACACATTCAATTGTTGAACGAGTGCGTGACGCGGCGGCTCGGCTTCAAGCCGATCCGGCAGGCGCTCAAGATTGAGGCGACCTGCGAACAGCTTCGCACCAAGGGACGCTGCCCGAATCTCATCGCCGCCCGCCTGTCCGGCAAACGCCTGCGCAAGAAGCGGTGAGAAATAATCTGCCCAAAGATTCCATTCCGACTTGGAACCCGCGCCTTGCGGGTTCACCTTATGAGCTCTAACCCCCCACTCCTATGAATTCTGGATTTCGCCGTTTATTGGCATTGGCTGGCGTGTTTGCAATTGCGTTTCTCGGTGTCTCCGCGTTGCGCGTGTGGCAAACCGGAGGCAGTTGGCGCAGCCTCATTCCCGGCCTTGAAACCCGCTCCGGTTCTTTCCACCCGGAAAAGTTCACCCTGCCCGACCTTTCCCCTCTCAATCTCAAGGACACCGAGTTGCTCACCCGCCTCAATGATGAAAACGCCCGCCTCACCGAGGCGGTGGTCCCATCCGTCATCAGCATCAACACGGCCGGCATCCGCACCGAAAGGTTGTTAGATGGGTGGGGCCGCTCGCAAATCCGAAGTTATCCGACCCAAGGCCAGGGTTCGGGGGTGATTGTCACCAAGGAGGGGCACGTCATCACCAATCACCACGTCATTGCCGGCCAACAAAAAATTCAAGTCACCCTGCACAGTGGCAAGACCTATCCGGCCACCTTGATCGGTGAAGACCGGCTGCTGGATATCGCGGTGCTCAAGATTGAGGGCGAGGCACCCTTCGTGCCCTTGAAACTTGGCGATTCGTCACAGGTGCGGGTGGGCCAGTTGGTGTTCGCGATCGGCAATCCTTTCGGCCTGGGTGAGACCGTCACCCAAGGCATCATTTCCGCCAAGGAACGATCGCTTTCCGACAACCAGCGCGACCTGTTCCAAACCGATGCGGCCATCAACCCGGGCAACTCCGGCGGCCCGCTGGTCAATCTGCGCGGCGAAATCATCGGCATCAACGCCGCCATCTATAGCAAAGACCGGGAAAACCCCGGCTTCCAAGGAGTGGGTTTCTCCATTCCATCCAACGACGTCAAGGACGCGCTGTTTCAGATTCTCGAACGCGGGCGGCCGATTCGCGGCTACCTCGGCGTCCAGATGCGCGACTTGGATCCGTCCGTGCGCTCGGCCATCAATTACGACGGTGCCACCGGAGCCGCCGTGCTCGGGGTTTCCCCCGGCTCCCCCGCGGAGGCGTCCGGCCTGCAACCGTGGGATGTGGTCCTCAGCTACGACGGCGAAGCCATCCACTCCACCTCCCATCTCATCGGCCTCGTGCAGCGCAGTCGCGTCGGCCAAACCGCTGTTCTCAAAATCTGGCGGCGCGGCACCACCCTTGAGCTCAAGGCCCACATCACTGAAAGCACCGCCGCTGAAAACGAAGTGCTCAAATCCGGCGATGGCAAAACCCAAGGTGGCACCCGCGATCCGAACCGGGTGTTGCAAATCATCGGCATCGGCGCGCGCGATCTGTCACTGCCAGAAATCCTCCGCGGCTTTCGCGGCGCGTTGGTAACCCAAGTCATTCCCAAGTCACTGGCCGAGGGCCAAGTCGAACCGGGCGATCTGATCTTCGCTGTCAATCAAGCCCCGGTGGCCAACGCCAACGAGTTATCTATCCATCTGGCCGCCTCGGCCGCAGTGCAAGCCACCAACTTGCAGATATTGCGCGGCGGCAAACAGCTCAGCGTCAAGCTGCCCGTCGTCCCCAAGGAGGAATGAGTCCATGCGCAGCTTGGGCAGCGGGCATTCGGCGAGCGGTTCGCTGAGCTCGCCCGCGCTCCTCTTACCGGCTTTGCGTAGGCGCGCTGGTGACAGCGCGGGGGGCTGATAGACCGCATTCTCACGAAT
>JBAXOF010000009.1:0-31621 GCA_037133375.1 Verrucomicrobiota bacterium
GCGTTCTCACGAACGCGCCTACAAGCGCGTCAGCACTCTTCGTAGGCGCGCTGGTCGTGCTATCGCCGGGCTCCTTAGCGCTGACACTTGGGGCACCAATAGGTGGCGCGCTGGCCGACCACCGCACGGCAGATCGCGGAGCCACAGAGGTGGCAGGGCTCACCCGTGCGGCCATAAACTTGGAGGCTTTGGCTGAAATAACCGGGCTTGCCATCGGAATTGAGAAAATCCCGCAAGGTGGTGCCGCCCGCGGCAATCGAGTCTGTTAGAACAGCGCGGATGGCGGTCACCAGCCTGGCCAGGCGCGGCAGCGAGAGCCGCCGTGCCGCGCTGAGCGGACGGATACCAGCTTGAAACAAGGCTTCCGAGGCATAGATGTTGCCCACTCCCACCACCACATGGCTGTCCATGATGACGAGCTTGATGGCGGCGGAGCGCTTCGCGCAAGCGCGCTGGAGATGGCTTGCGGTGAAGTCGTCTTCCAATGGTTCCGGGCCGAGGTCCTTTAATAGGGGGTGTGAATAGGGATCTTGTGCCGTGAGATGCAGTAGCAGCCCGAAGCGCCGTGGATCGTGCATGCGCAGTTGGCACCGCTTGTCCAAGGTGATGCCGACATGGTCATGCTTCTTCCACGCCTCGCTTGGCGCGACCACCCGCAGGTTGCCGGACATCCCCAGATGGATCAATAAGTTGGAACCATCCGTGAGCGCTAACAATAAATATTTAGCCCGCCGCCGCACGCCAGTGAACTTCAGCCCCGCGATGCCGCTGAGGCTCGGCGACACCGGTTGCCGCAGGTCGCTGCAGCGCACAATCACCTCGCGCACCGTGGCTCCGGTCACGTGCGGTTCGATCCCGCGGCGGGTGGTTTCCACTTCTGGCAGTTCGGGCATTATTTTGTTAGGGAAAATGGGTTGGCGAGTAGCACCGTTGGTGCAGAGCGCGTTTGTTCTTACTGGAGGTGTACCGCTTTGTCTAGTGCGGCAAACAACCCATGGTGCCGGTGATTTATTGGAGCACGCGCACATGCGGGATAAATGGGATCAGGCCTGTGGTTCTTCATTTCAGCTTCCTAACCATCAGAGTTTAGGCTATTCTCGCCGCGTGGTGCAGGCTGGAATTGCTGCACATCATGAATCCCCCGCCGTCATCGCGCCGGAGCCGTATCTGGAAAACCGCTTGGAGAAACATCATGAATGACTCACACGAAGACACGAAGACACGAAGGAATATTGAAGAATTGTCAGCAATCGTGGTGGATTGCGGGTATCGCTTGCATGTCGAGGCCGGACCTGGATTGCTGGAAAGCGTCTATGAAGTGGTTCTGGCAAAAATGCTTGAAGATAAAGGATTGAAGGTGCGTCGGCAGGCTCCAGTTCCTATTCATCTCATGGGACTCACATTTGACGAGGGATTCCGGGCCGACCTGATTGTCGACGATCTTCTTCTCGTTGAATTGAAATCGGTTGAGAATTTGCCACCTGTGCATTCAAAACAAGTTCTCACTTATCTTCGCTTGCTTCATCTACCGCTGGGCCTACTCATGAATTTTGGAGCCTCCACTTTTAAGGAAGGCTGCAAACGCATCCTCAATGGTCCCCAATCCTTCGTGTCTTCGTGCCTTCGTGTGAACCAATCTGAAATCAATTTGTGAAACAGGCATTCATCCTAGGAGCCGGCTTGGGGACGCGCATGCGGCCATTGACGGAGCGACTGCCCAAGCCGTTGGTGCCATTGTTTCACCGGTCACTGGCGGATTGGGCGCTGGATGCCTGCGCCGCCGCGGGCATCCAACGCTTCGCGCTCAACACCCATCATTTGCCAGAGGCGTGGCAGCAATTCGGCTCCGCAGCAGCCCCCGCCAACCACCCGCCCGCCGGTGCCAACGGCCTACCGCCGGTGGCACGCACGTGGCAGGACTTGGAGCTCACACTCTATCACGAGCCAATATTGTTAGAAACCGGCGGCGGCCTGAAAAACATCGAGCGTTGGATCGCTGGCACCCCCGTGTTGGTTCACAACGGGGATATTTTTTCGACGCTGCCGCTGGCGCGCCTCATCGCCGCGCATGAGGCGTCCGGCCTGCCGGTCACGTTGGCGATGCGCAGCTGCGGCGGGGACAAGCGGATCGCGTTGGATGCGACGGGCACCCGTTGCATCGACGTGCGCGGGCTCCTCGGGCGGGCGGCGGGCACGCATGTGTTCAGCGGGATTTATTGTGTGAGCCCCGAGTTGCTAGAGATGCTGCCGGCCGGCGAGACAGTTTCGGTGATTCCCGCGTTCGTGGAATTAGCCCGCACCGGTCGCCTCGGTGCCATCATCCTCGACGACGGCATCTGGCTCGACCTCGGCGACCGCACCGCCTATCTGCGGGCTCACCGCGAGTTGCAACTGGGCCCCGCACTGCATCCCGCTGCCATCATTGAGGCAGGCGCTCGCCTCGAACGCTCGGTGGTCGGCCCCGGCGCGGTGGTTAGATCCGGCGCGGTGCTGCGCGACTCGATCGTCTGGCCGGGCTGCCAGGTGGCGGCAGATGCCGTGCTCGATGACTGCGTGGTGTTCTCTAACATTCCTGCGCGCGGCGCGCATTGCGGCGCGGATGTCTAACGACCGGCACCTGCGCCGCTCTCAGCGACCGCGGAAGCGTTTCCGCACGCGGCAGAGCGCCCGGAACATCCCCCAGGCGTCGCGCACCGGATGGACCTTGCCACCGTTTTTCTGAGTCCAATTGACGGGTCGCTCCCGCCATTGGGCACCGCTGTGATGGAGAGCACAGAGCAGTTCGGAATCAAAGGCCAAGCCGATTTCGCGCAGGTCAGAAGCGATCATTCGATAGTCGGCCGCCCGCAACACCTTGGCTCCGCACTGCAGGTCCTCGGAACGCAAGCCGAGCATGTGGTCCGCGATCGTTAGAAATGCCCGGTGCATCAGCCCCCGGTAAAAACTCTCCTTGATCTGGATTCCTGCCGTGCGCTTGCGGATGCCCATCACCGAGCACTCCGCCGCCACGGCCGCCTCTATCAGCGCGACGGTTTCCGTCGCGGACACCGCGCCATCGGCATCGACAAAGGCCAGCCAAGCCACATTTGAATCCAGCGCCCACGCCTCCCGGATCACCGAACCCTTGCCGTAATGCGCAGCGGCGAAATGCAAGGATACCTGGGGGAAAACGGCCGCAAAGGATTCCAGCAAGGCGGCCAACCGCGCGTGATCGCCCTTTTCCGAGCCATCGTCGGCGATGATCCAGCGAATCGGCAGCGCCGAAGCGGCCAGCACCCGGGCCAATTCCGGGCCAAAGACCGCCAGTCGCGCCGAGTCATTCCATACGGGCGTGACTAACAAAATTGTCGGTGGTGGGAGTGGCATGGGTGGGGATCTCGCCAAGATACTTTGCAAGTGAGACCATCCTTTCATCGTATCCTTGGCAGCATGATAAAGCAAATCGTCATCATTGCATGCTGGGTCAGCGTGCTCGCCCTCGGGGTGTTATTGCGTTTCGACCAGTTGGCGTCCCGTCCGTTCCACTGCGATGAGGCCACCGGTGCCCGCATCACCGCCAAGCGCATGGAAACCGGCACCGGTCAATTCGATCCGCAGCATTTCCATGGTCCGCTGCTTAGCAGTCTGGCTATCCCGATGTGCCGGGCGCGCGGCGAAAACCGCTGGCAGGAAATGACCAAAGGCACGATGCGGTTGGTGCCGGCGATAGCCGGGTCCCTGCTGGTGCTGCTGCCATGGCTCTGGCGGCGGCGGTGGGGGGATGCGCCGATGCTGTTGGCAGCGGCCTTGCTGGCCACCTCCCCGCTGCTGGTCTACTACAGCCGGATGTATATCCACGAGTCGGTATTCGGGTTGTGCGGAATCCTCGCGCTAATGGCTATCCTAACAAAACCGAAGTGGGGAATTCCAGGCATTTGCATCGGCCTGATGTTTGCGACAAGAGAGACCTTCGTCATCAGCGTCATCGCCTGGCTGGCTGCCGGCGGACTCATCGCCGTGGAAAATCGCGCTTGGTTCACGCGTGCCACACTGCGGGCCGCGTGGCTCACCTATCGGATTCCGGCCTTGCTCTCGCTTTGCAGCGCCGTGGTCACTGCCGGCTATTTCTACACCGATGGCTTTGGCAATTTGCAGGGGGCGGTGGATGCGGTGCGCACGTTCTTTGTCTATAAGACCGGTGCCGGCCACGATAAACCATTTTTCTATTATCTGGATTTTCTAACGGTGCCGCACAAGTCCGGCGGCGTCTGGTGGTTTGGCACGCCGGTGGCGGTGCTGGCCCTCATCGCCTATGCCACGAGTTTCCGCCGCGCCGCAATGGAGGATAAATGCCGCCTGGCCATCCGCTTCATCGCCTATGCGGCGGCGGGGCATTTCATCATCTACGGTCTGATAGCCTACAAAACCCCGTGGCTCATGCTCTTGCCATGGGCGCATGTGTGTTTGCTGGCGGGCTTTAGCGTGGCGGGGATGGCTACCCTGCGTCCGCGGTGGCAGGCTGTATTGTTAGTGTTAGCCGGGTTGACGTTGGTTGCGCAATTCCGGCAGACCCGCTATGCCACCGGGCGCCTCGCCTCGGATGCCCGCAACCCGTTTGCCTATGTGCCCACGCGCCGGGACATCGAAGGCGTCGAGCCGTGGTTGCAACAAGTCGCGCAAAAGGCCCCACAGCATGCGCTCGAACCCCTCGCCGTCATTGGCAGCGGCTATTGGCCCCTGCCATGGTATCTGCGCTCATTCAAGACCATCGGCTTCTGGCAAAGCCCGCCGGCGGCTCTGGAAAAATTTCCGGTGGTGTTTTGCGTGCCGGATTCCACTGATGCGGTTGCGACACAACTAGCCGCCACCCACACGCCGTTGCCGCGCGGTCTGCGGGCCAATGTGTCCATCACCTTGTTCTTGCGCAATGATATTTGGCAGGCATGGATGAATCCCGACACGCCATGACTCCGCCCGTGCCACTGCCCGATTCCAGCGTGTTCACCCATGAGGCGATGAACACCACCTTCACGTTGCGCCTTGTCGGCAACGACCAGGAATTTCTCGCGGGCTTGGCCAGGGAATGCTTCGATGTGTTAGATAAGCTGGAAACCAAGCTGAGTCGCTTCATCGATGGCAGTGATGTGTCCAGGATCAACCACATGCAAGCTGGCGAAACCCTCTATCTAAGCGAGTCATGCCACCAGTGCCTGCTGCTGGCCATGCAGGCTTATGTGCAAACCGGCGGGCTCTTCGATATCACCCTGGGCACCCGCATCCAACACCGGAAAGCCAAGGCCGGCACCCCGCCACCGTCGCTTGCCGGCCGACTCGTCATTCATCCAGATATAGCCGCCATCACGTGTGAGGCACCCGGCCGTGAAATCGACCTCGGCGGCATTGCCAAGGGCTTCGCCCTCGATCAAATGGCCGAACTGCTGCTCGATTGGGGGGTGAGCAGTGCCCTGCTGGCTGCGGGTGCCAGTTCCTTGTTAGCCATCGGCCCGCAGGCCTGGCCCGTGGAACTAGCGGGCGAGCATGAAGCCCGCCAGCTTGCTCTAACAAGCGAATCGCTCAGCGCCTCGGGCACCGCCATGCAGGGCAACCACATCGTCCATCCCAACGATGATGAGGCCGGAGGGACCTATCTGAGCGACCGAGTGTGGGCCATCGCCCGCACCGCCACTCTGGCCGAAGCCTGGTCCACCGCGCTGATGTTGATGAGCCGGGACGAGGTTGCCGACACCGTGGTCAGCGGCAACAGCCTGCTGCATGCCTACGCCGACCTCGGTGGGAGGGTGGAGGAGTTGCCCTAAACTAACAATAATCGAACCGCCATGAGCCGTCGCTTTTGAGTTCGAGGACCGCGTCGTGGAACTTGCCGAGGGAGCGGCGGTTGCCTACGCTGGCGAAGAGTTTGGCAAAGACCTTCACCCGTTCGTAAATCATCTCTTCGGCTTCAGCGTCGAGGGCCGAGGTGGCCTCATCAAGAAACACATATGCCGGCTTGTTCAGCAGCACGCGTGCAAACGCCAGCAGTTGTCGCTCGCCGTTGGATAGAAAACTGCCCCAATCCAGCTCGGCGTCCAAGCCGCCGACGCGGTCATGCATTTTCCCCAGCCCCACTTCCATGAGCACGTTGTGGAGGTGGGAGTCGGCAAGGCCGCTCTTATGCACCGAGTAGAGCAGTTGGTTGCGCAGCGAGCCGAGCGCCATATACGGTCGTTGGGGGAGAAAGGCCGCGTGGTGCAGCGGCGGGCGGGTGAGCGTGCCGGAACCGTGCTGCCACAGGCCGGCGATGACCCGCAGCACCGAGCTCTTGCCGCTGCCGCTCGGCCCGCAGATCAGCAACGACTGCCGCTCTAACTTGAAAGTTAGATTCTTGATTAACACCTTCTGCTCGCCGGGGGTACAGAGGGTTACGTCGCTGAATTGCAGCAGCGGCTCGTCCACGGTGACGATCTCCTCGCCCGGCAAATCCGGGCCGGTGGAGGCGTCGAGGGCTTCCGAGAACGACCCCAAGCGGGTGGTCACCGCAGCCAGCGAGCTGAAGGCGTTGAAGTTGGAGACCACCACGGAGAGGGCGGTCAGCACGCTGGAATACGCCCCGGCCGCCTGGATCACCACGCCGAATTCAATCTTGCCGTTCAGATAGAGCGGGGCCGCGATGACGGTTGGAATGATGGGAATGAGGAAGTTGTAGCCGAAGGTGAAGAAATTGAGGTTGCGGGTCCAGCCGATGATGTCTGCCAGGTTCTGGACGCAATCGCGCAGGCGTTGCCGGACGTGCACCGCTTCTTTCGCTTCACCGCGGATCAGGGCGATGGCTTCGGCGTTATCGCGGACGTTGATGAGCTTGTAGCGGAAATCCGCTTCTTTGCGCAACTGCGAGAAGTTTAACGCAATCAGCGGTTTTCCTAGCAGATAGGCAACCACCGAGCCGGCAACGGCGTAAACGACTGCGGCCACCACGAGCCGGCCGGAGATGGAGTAAAGGATATAGATGAAGCTGAAGAAGGTGAAGGTGGAATTGAGCAGGATCATGAAGATCGAAAGCGTGGTGGTCGTGAAATTCCTAACGTCCTCTTGGATGCGCTGATCCGGATTATCGACTTCAGGATAGGCCAGAATTTTGTAGTAAGCCCGCCGATGCAGGTAGTCGTCGATATATTTGCGGGACAGCCATCCGCGCCAGAACAGGGCGAAGCGTTCCTCGGTAAAGCGATAGAATACGTTGATGACGGTGAGCACCGCGAAAGCCGCCAGATAATAGTAGAGCTGGTGAAAGAACTCCGCCTGCTCCCGGAGTGCCAGAGCATTGAAGAAGTCACGGTTAATGTAGCTGATGACAAAGTCCATGCCGCGCGAGACCAGCGCAAAGACGACGATGACCACCAGCAACAGCGTGAACTTCCACCGATTCTCCGAGAGAAACACCGGCTTCACAAGCCGTTGGAACCGTTGCCAGGTCGTCATCGTGGAAGTCGTCATGGCACATGGAACGTGATGGCACCGTCCTCAATATCGGCCTGGATGACATCACCGTCGGTGAACCTGCCGTCCAACACATCGAGGCTGAGCGGGTCCAGCAGCAAATGTTGGATGGTGCGTTTGAGCGGGCGGGCACCGTAGACTGGGTCGTAGCCCTGGTTGCCGAGGAATTCCTTGGCGGCGGGGGTGAGGGCGAGGCCGAGGCCTTGCTTGGCGAGGCGATTTCGCACACGGTTGAGTTGGAGATCGACGATGGTGGTGAGTTCGTTGCGGGTGAGGCGGTCGAAGATGATGATTTCATCGATGCGGTTGAGGAACTCGGGGCGGAAGTGATCGCGCAGGGCGTCGGTGACCAGGGCTTCGCGTTGTTCAGCGTTGGACTCGTGGAGGATATGTTGGGAGCCGATATTGGAAGTCATGATAAGCACGGTGTTGCGGAAATCCACGGTGCGGCCCTGGCCATCGGTGATGCGGCCATCGTCGAGCACTTGCAACAGCACGTTGAAGACATCGGCGTGGGCCTTTTCAATTTCATCCAACAGCACCACCGCGTAAGGCTTGCGGCGGACTTGCTCGCTGAGTTGGCCACCCTCGTCGTAGCCGATATAGCCGGGCGGCGCGCCAATCAAGCGCGCCACGCTGTGCTTTTCCATGTATTCGGACATGTCAATACGGATCATGGCGGATTCGTCATCGAAGAGGAACTCGGCGAGGGCTTTGGAAAGCTCGGTTTTACCGACGCCGGTGGGCCCCAGAAACAGCAACGAACCGATGGGGCGGTTCTCGTCTTGCAGGCCGGCGCGGGCACGGCGCACCGCGTTGGCCACGGCCTGGATAGCCTTTTTCTGGCCGACCACGCGCTGGCCGAGGCGCTGCTCCATGCTAACAAGCTTTTGTTTCTCACCCTCTTGGAGGCGGTTGACGGGGATGCCGGTCCAGGCGGAGACGACGCGGGCGATGTCATCCTCGGTGACTTCCTCCTTGAGCATGGCACCGTTTTTCTGGAGCGTGACGAGTTGGTCACGGGCGGTTGCCAGTGCCTTGTTGGCGGCGGGCAAGTCGCCATAGGTGATTTGCGAGGCACGGGTCAAATCCCCGATGCGTTGGGCACGCTCGGTCTCCCCCTTGAGCGACTCGATTCTTTCCTGGGCGAATCTAACATCGTCGATGATCGCCTTTTCATTGCGCCATTGGGCCATCATGCCGGAGGACTTTTCGCGCAGGTTGGCTTGTTCCTCCCTGACTTTTTCCAGGCGCGCGGCCGATGGCTTGTCGGTTTCCTTTTCAAGCGCCTTTTTCTCCATTTCCAATTGCAGGATCTGCCGCTCTAACACATCAATTTCGGTTGGCATCGAGTCCAGTTCGATCTTGAGGCGCGAGGCCGACTCATCGATGAGATCGACCGCCTTGTCGGGCAGGAAACGGCCGGAGATATATCTATCAGACAGAGTGGCGGCGGCGACGATTGCGCCGTCCTGGATGCGGACGCCGTGATGGACCTCATAGCGTTCCTTGAGGCCGCGAAGGATGGCGATGGTGTCCTCCACCGACGGTTCGCCGACCATGACGGGTTGGAAGCGGCGTTCGAGCGCGGCGTCTTTTTCGATGTGTTTGCGGTATTCATCGAGGGTGGTGGCGCCGATGGCATGGAGTTCGCCGCGGGCGAGTTGGGGCTTGAGCAGGTTGGAGGCATCCACCGCGCCCTCGCTGGCACCGGCACCGACGATGGTGTGGAGTTCGTCGATGAAGAGGATGATCTGGCCTTGGGCATCGGTGACTTCCCTGAGGAAGGCCTTGAGGCGGTCCTCGAATTCGCCGCGGTATTTGGCTCCGGCGAGCATGCCACCGACGTCCATGGTGATGACACGTTTGTGTTTCATGGCCTCCGGCACATCGCCGGACACGATGCGGCGGGCCAGGCCTTCGACGATGGCAGTCTTGCCCACCCCCGGCTCGCCGATGAGCACCGGGTTGTTTTTGGTGCGGCGGGACAGCACCTGCATCACGCGCCGAATCTCGTTGTCGCGGCCAATGACCGGGTCGATTTTGCCCGCGCGGGCCAGAGCTGTTAGATCGGTGCCATATTTTTCCAAGGCCTGATACTTCCCTTCCGGTGAATCATCGGTGACTTTCTGCGACCCACGCACACTCTGAATCGCCGCCAGCGCCTTCTGCTCATCCAGGCCGGCCTCCTTGAGCAGTTTGCCAGCTGGAGAGTCGCCAGTGAGCGAGCCGACGATGAAATGCTCGACGCTGAGGTAGTCATCGCCGAGTTTTTGGCGGGCGGCATCGGCCGCGTCGAGGGTGGCGCGCAGACCGACGCTGATCTGCGGTTGGGTGGTCGCGCCCTGGACGCTGGGTTCGCGACTGAGCGTGGCGGCGGCGGCGGCTTTGAGGCGTGGCACATCGACCCCGGCCTTTTGCAGGATGGGGGTGGCAATGCCGCCTTCCTGTTGGAGCAGGGCGAGCAGGACATGCGCGCCTTTCAGCTCGGAGTGGGCGGATTTCGAGGCGAGGCTCTGGGCGGATTGAAGCGCCTCCTGCAGTTTTTGGGTGATTTTTTCCAGGCCCATGGGAGTGGTGGGGTGATTGCATCAGGATCTGGACAGTCGTGACCGCCGAGTCGAACCGAACTAACATGACTGCCATTCGCCCTTTTGTAAACAAGATCGTGCAAATTTTCCATTTGGCAGCGGGCTTGAATTACGACAGTATGTGGCTGCCATGATCCGTTTTCTGCATACCCGTATTCGTGTCCGCGATATCGACCGCTCCATTGCCTTCTACAAGGTTCTGGGATATGTCGAGGGCGAGCGCAAGGACTCGCCGCAGGGAAACCGACTGGCGTTTCTCGAATTGCCGGGCAACGCCGTGTTTTTGGAGTTGTGTCACTCGCCCGACTATCAGGCCACCTGCCCCGAGGACTTGATACACACCTGCCTTGGCGTGACAGATATTGTCGCGTATTGCGCCAAGGTGGAGGCCGCCGGCATCGAGATCTGGCCTGCTGGATGGCGCGGAATATTCACCGGCGGCGGGCGCAAGATGGCGTTTGTCACCGATCCGGATGGCTATGAGGTGGAGATTTTGGAACGCTAGAGATCACCACCGTTTTCCTAACTGAATCTAACCTCTTTTGAGGCGGGCACCGGGGGGGGGCCGGTTTTCGCTCCGCGCAGGTGCAGGGTGAAGTAACGCCGCCCTTCGGGATTGTGCTCATTTTGGATTTGAAACCTCGCGCTGCCCAGGCACTCCCCGCAGGCAAAGGCGAAGTCCGGTTTTTTGTGACTTGAAAACCCAGGGGGACCGCGGAGACTGGGCGAGTGAGTTTGCAGGTGGTCATCAATTTCAAGGTGCTCGATGAAAGCGACGATTGGATCGTGGTGGACAAGCCGGCACCCTTGATCGTGCATCCGGCCAACCGCAAGCCGGAGCCAACATTGTTAGGCGGGATTGGGATGCTGCTGGCATATGAGTTGGAAAACGGCGCAGGACCGGGGATAGTTACGCGTCTCGACCGGGAGACGAGCGGGGTGGTGCTGGTGTCCAAGCATGCGGCGGCGGCGCGCGAACTCGGCGGCGTGTTCACGCGGCGGGAGGCGCACAAGGAATATCTGGCCGTCGTGTTAGGTTGGCCGGAGGCGGAGGCCTGGGTGTGTGAGGAACCGCTCCTGCGGGCTGGGGACATTGGACCATCGGCGATTTGGGTGCGGCAAATGGTGCATCCGGCGGGCAAATACTGCCGGACGCGGTTTGCGGTGGAGCAACGCTTTGAGCGCAAGGAAGGGCGCTTTGCCTTGCTGCGCTGCTTTCCCGAAACCGGCAGAATGCATCAAATCCGGGTGCACCTGGCCCATTGCGGGTATCCAGTGGTGGGTGACAAATTGTATTCGGGCTGCGGCCAGGAATACACCGACTGGATGGAGGCCGGCTGGACGCCGGACTTGGCGCGGCGCTTGATTTTGCCCCGGCATGCGCTACACGCGGCCGTGTTGGCAGTGCCGTGGGCCGGCCGCGTGCTCGAGTGGCGCTCCGAGTTGGCCGGGGAATTGCGGAACTTTGTCGCTGGCAATACTGCGGAACTCACCCCGGACATTGTCATTTGGAGCCGGCATGACTAAACTCACCCATGGTTGCACTCAATGACTTGGTGGCGGTGCTCGACGAGCAGTTAGATATAGCGACAATCCCGGATTACCCGGGGGCCTTGAATGGCTTGCAACTGGCCAACGCAGGCGAGGTCGGGCGCATCATCACGGCGGTGGACGCTTCGCTGGCGGTGGTGACCGCAGCGGCGGCGGGAGGTCCGGGATTGTTGTTAGTCCATCACGGAATGTTTTGGCAAGGGGCGCAACCGGTGCGCGGCGCGCTTTACCAAAAACTCAAGACCGCTATGGATGCCGGGCTCGCCATCTATTCCGCACACCTGCCGCTCGATGTGCATCCGGTATGGGGCAATAACATGTGTTTGGCGCGAGCGATCGGCATGCGGGAAATCTCGCCGTTTTTGGATTGGAAAGGCTTGGCTGTCGGCGTGCGCGGCGCGTGGGAGGGAACGCGCGAGGAATTGCGGCTGCGGCTGATGAAAACCGTCGGCGGACCGGTGCAGGTGAGTGCCGGCGGACCGGAGCGCATTGCCAGCATCGGTCTGGTGACGGGGGGCGCGGGCAGCGAGGTGGCGCGGGTGGCGGCGGCGGGCGTGGCGGCGTTTGTTAGTGGTGAGGGGCCGCACTGGAGTTTCCCGCTGGCGGAAGAGTTAGGGATAAATATGTTTTTGGCCGGCCACTACGCGACCGAAACCTTCGGCGTCAAGGCGCTCGGCGCGGAACTCGCCCGGCGCTTCAACTTGCCCTGGGACTTTGTCGATCGCCCCACCGGACTCTAACATTACAACGCTCATGGTGATTGTGGTGTTCAGGAATTTAGGATTTAGGATTTTCTTGGTAGACGCGTGCGGGAGATCGCGGGGGATGGGGTGCGGTGGCAGAGTGAGGCACGCACGCCGACACGGCTATGGCTTAACCGGAAGAGCAGCGGGGTTCCTAGACATAATCCAACCCTTGCTGCACCAAGGGCATGACATGGAGTGGACTATTTTATCCCAGCCCCCCCCCGGCACAGGCCGGAGGGGTTTTAGATAGCAACAGTTTAGAACGAGGCCCGCAAGCCGATGTTGATACCGTTATAGTCGCCGCCGTTCCCATTGATGGAAACCTCACCAAGGTAACCGATGTCACCGAAGATGGATTCGCCGAAGCCAACGATGAGGCCGGCGCGGAGGATCAGGGTGTCAGTGTCAAGGGCGAAGGGCGCATTCACATTGAATGAAGCGCCTTGGAAACCGGCGGTGTAACCACTGCTTTCGCCCTCGAACTCATGCGCCCACTGAGCGCTGAGGTAGGGGCGGATATTGCTGCTGAAGGTGAAGTCAGCACGCATACCCAGCAAGGAGCGCAGGCTGTGGAGATTGTCCGCACTAAAGTCCATGGCTGGCAGATCGTTGCCGGGCTTGATTTCCGCCCCGGCCACGGCGCGGCGCACGCCGCCATCCATTTTGGCCTTGGTGTATTCCATACCAAAGGTGGGGCCCCAGTTACAGCCTCCTTGTTCCATCATGTAACCGCCAGAGAGCAAGGCTTGGAACCCGTTACCCTTGGGGTCAAAGTGCACGGTGCTATCCACTTGAGGGGAAATGGCCAAACTGCGCGTGCTGGTGGCCTTTGCTTCGGAGCCGCCGATGTAGGCATTCCATTGCCAGCCCGTCGCTTGGCCCATGGCCAGATAAGCACCATAGGACCACACCTCGTCGTTCGCACCGGAGCCGATGGACGAATCCGCATAGGAAACGAGTGCACCCAAATGCACGGTATCGATGGCCCAACCCGCGCCCAACGTTTCGCGGCTGGAGTTGCCGTTACTGGTTAGGTTGTCGTAGTTGAAGTTGCCCCACACGTGGGCGTTGGTCGGGTAGAGGCGGTCCCCCGCATTTTGCTGTTCCACAATGCGGTGGATATCACGGGCACCCACGACTGTGGACACAATGGATGCTTGCAAAGCCATCGGTTCATACGCATTCAGCACCCCGACCACGGTGGCGGCACTGCTGTAGTCGAGGTAGCCGAGGAAATCCGCCAGGATCGGGTTGGCCACTGTATCAAGCTGCTGTGGCGGAAGAAGTCGGCTGTTGAGGAAGGTGCCTAACTGCTTGCCAAACGAGGTCAAGGGGACGGGCGTAAAGCCGACGGGCGCATCATAGTGATGGACTACCTTTACGTAGGAATCGTTCGCATTCTGCCCCAGTGCGGGATCGCCGCTGACCACGTTCATCGACACGGTGGAACTGGTGATAGCGCCGCTACCGGTGGCGGCGACCAGTGGGCCTGCATCGGCAAAGGTGGGTTCGAAGTAAAAGGTGGCCGGACTCGTGAATTGACCGCCGAGGCGGGTGCCGCCCACGCCGAGCACGTGGATGCTGCCTTGCAGCGGGGCATCTTTTGAAATGGGGGCTATTATGACGCTGGCAGCGGCAACGCTGACATTGCCACTCACTTTGATTAGATCACTCGGCGGGCTGGCCAGCAGGCTGGTGCTGGGATTGATATGCACCAGCAAGCTGCCGCCATTGAAGGTCAGATTGGAGTTCCAAGTACTCCCCTCACTCGACCCACCAAACACGCCGGAGTTAACGATGATGGTGGTGGTCGGCAGCGTGGATGGAGCGACCGTGCCGTAAAGATAAAGGGAACCCAGATTTCCAACCGCCAGGGTGATGGTGTCGGCGTTGATGGTGGCGCCGGTGATGCTTGCCACGCCCGTGCCGTTGCGGTTGATGGTCTCCATGCGGAGAACGCTGCCGACAACGGTGGCGGCGGTGCCATTGAAGTTGAGGGTGTCATTGGCGCCCGTGCCGCCGTCCACTGCAATCGTGGGTGCCGCGAGCGAGCCGCCAATAAGCGTGCCGCCATTCATGTTGAGCGTATCCCCCGCGTTGATGCCGCCAAAGTTAATGCCAATGGTGGTGCCTGTGATGGTTGCTGTTCCGGTGTTGGTGACGATGCCCGCGCCGGTGGTGACTTGCACCCCGGCGTTGGTGCCGCTGATCCAGCCGGCGTTGGTGTTGTCGACGCTGCCGTCGGCCAGTTTCACGCCGTTGCCGACGGTGCCAACGATGGTTCCCGCATTTTTGATGGTGGCCCCGCTGCCGACTTGCACCCCGTCGTTGCCACCGCTGATGGTGCCAGTGGCCTTGTTGTCAATCTGGGCACCGGTGGTGGCCATCACGCCATTGCCTGTGACGGCCGAGGCGTGGATGGTGCCTTCATTGGTGAGGACGAGTCCGTTGGACACGCTGATGCCCGCGCTGGTGCCGGTGATGGTGGCTCCGGCGCGGTTGGTGATATTGGCGGTGGCCCCGGCATTGATCCCCGTGGCGTTGCCGGTGATGCTGCCGGAGTTGTCCACTGCGAGTCCGGACAAGGTCTGGATCCCGTCGGAATTCGGGCCAGTGATACCACGGATGATGCCGGTTGCCGCATTGGTGACCGACAGGGTGTTGGTTTGCGTGCGGATGGCATCCTCGCTGCCTTCAATGATGTGGGCATTGGTGATGGTGGAACCGGATCCCGCTGTGATGATAATCCCTTGACTGCTAGCGTTGACGGAACGAATCGTGCCGGTAAGCAAATTGTGGATTATCGCCGTGGCACCCACGGTCACCCCGGCGGTAGTGCCGGCGGTCAAGCCCTCCAAGAGGCCGGAGTTGTTGAGGGTATAGCCTGTGCCGGCAATTTGGAGCGCGGCGGGTGGTGAGGCACCATTGCCCAGCAGCACGGCACCCGTGCCAAAGGTCAGCGTGGAGCCACCCGTGTTGGCCACCACCGTGTTAGTTCCGTTGTTGAGAACATTGTTGCTCACGGTGTCTTGAGTGTAATTGCTGGTTACGGTAATTACGGCCGCCTGTGCCGTGACGAGAGCTGCCGTGATTGCCAGTGCCCGGAGGGCGAGCTTGTTGGTGTTTTTCAGTTTCATATATGGTTATTAGATGGTGGGGTGAGTGAAAAAAACAAAACCTCCGGAGCCGCGCGCACTCATGGATTTTCGCCCGCCGACTGGTGCGGGCGAGGATGTTGGGTTAGAGTCAGACGCATCGGGCAACAGGATGCCGCTGAATGTGACCAGCCGATTCACAAGGTCAAGCAATTTTCAAAAAATTTGCGGCAGCGAGTAGCGGCTAGCTGCCCGCTGCCAAATTCGCGAGTTTTTATTCTTGATAGGGGGTGGGTGGCAGACAAACTCTTGAGGCAATGGAGCGCTGGTGGCGAATGATCTTGGCTGAGCCGTATCGGGCGTTTTTTCCGCTTGGCGTGCTGGCGGGGATGAGCGGGGTGTTGCTGTGGCCGCTCTATTACGGGCACTGGCTGGGCTTCAATCCCATTGACGCGCACCCGCGGATGATGATCGAGGGCTTCATGGCGGCGTTCGTGCTGGGATTTCTCGGCACGGCTTTCCCGCGTTTGGCAGGAAACCGTCCGTGGCTGACGGGAGAGTTTCTGCTGTTGCTCGGGTTGTGGGCGGGCGGAGTGGTTGGTGCGGCGACGGGACAGGTGGCGGTTGCGGACGGGTGGTTTGCATGGCTGTTGGGGGTGTTGGTTTGCGGTTTGGGGGGGCGCTGGGCCTGCGGCAACCGGGATACGCCGCCGCCGGGCTTGGTGCTGGCCTTGGTCGGCTTACTCGGTGGCGCGTTCGCGGCGGCTGGTTTGGCATGGCAGCACGGGCTGTGGCTGGGGGTGAGCGGCTTGGCATGGGCGAAGCTGTGGCTGTTTCAGGGCTTTTTGCTACTGCCCGTGATGGGGATCGGGCCGTATGTGTTGCCGCGCTTTTTTGGTTTGCCCAGCAGCCATTCCTTTGATGATGCGCCGCGCCCGCCGGCCGGATGGTGGCCACGGGTGGGGTCGGCGCTGTTTTGGGGATCCCATGTTATCGCCAGTTTTGCGCTTGAAATCTACGGTTATCCGCAGCTCGGCCAATTATTGCGAGCTGTGGTGCTCGGCGTCTGGTTTGCCCTGGAGACACCGATGTTCCGCCGCGCCAAGCTCTCGTCCACTTCCGGCAACGTCGTGCGTTTGGCTCTCGGTGGCATGATCACCGGCTGTGGTGGCGCAGCCTTCTGGCCCGCCGCCCGGCCCGGCTTGCTACATTTGTTTTTTATTTCCGGGCTCGGCTTGATCGTGCTCGCGGTCGGCACGCGGGTGGTGCTCGGCCATGCCGGGCAACATGCCTTGCTGGTGGGCCGGATGCGGTGGCTGCGGTGGGCGGCGGGCTTGTTGGTGCTGGCCGCCCTCACCCGGATGAGTGCGGATTTTCTACCCACAGTGCGGGTTTCCCATCACATTTACGCGGCATGGACGTGGCTTGCTGCCGGGGTGCTTTGGTTATGCGCCCTGACACGGTGGTTGTGGCGACGCGAGGATGCTCCTGCGCCGCGCTCCAAATGTCCGCGCCGGCGCTGAATCAACCGCGCTTGGCCTTGGCCTTGGCCTTGGCCTTGGCCTTGGGCTTGGTGGCGGTGGCGGGCGCTGGCACGAAGACCGCCAGTGTCGTGTCTTCAAGAAAAGCGCGGGCATCTTCCTTGAGTTTTGAAAAACCCTCGTGCAGCGGGCAGGGTTCGCCATTACCGCACCACACCAAGCTGTAGGGACAGAGGCTTTCCTCTTGCGAACGTCCAAATAAGCTCACAATCTCAGACATGCGGATCTTCTGCGGAGCTCTGGCTAGCCGATAACCGCCACCCGGCCCGGTGGCCCCCAACACCAAACCGGCGCTGGAGGCTTGACTCAGCAGCTTGGCGGCCAGCGCCGCCGGAATCTTCCGCGCCTCTCCAATCTCGCGCGAGGAGATCGGAGCGGCCTCCGGGCGATATCGCTCAGCAAGATAACTTAACACAGCCACAGCCTGCCTAGCGAGTTTCCCGTAACGCAACATGACAGCGGTTCTAACTAACATACACTCGCGATCAAGAAAAAAATGCAACAAGGGATTTTTTTCGCTTGTTTCGGCGGCATGAAGCAGCCTTCGGCACTGGCCGTGTGTGAATTTACCATCCCCCGCGTGACCCGCGATGGCGCGGGATTGGCTTTTCAGGCAACCCTATCAGGAAAGCGTGCCTTCCAGAGGGCTAATGCGGCGTGGATTTCAGCCGCGTCGCGGGTGGGGCTCAATTCCCAGGTCAGCGGGCATCCCGCGGGAAAATAGCCGAGAATGGCCGCATAATCGAGCGTCCCCGAAAACGGCGTCCGGTGATCGCGGGCCGGCCATTCCACATCATGCACATGCCCGCCCATCAGATATGGCGCAATCCGCTCCAGCCACTCCGTGTGATCTAACAGTCCGAGGTGGTGCTTGAGCTGGACGTGCCCGAAGTCATGCCAATAGCCAACCCACGGGTTGTCGGCGAAGTGGTGTTGCAATTGCTCCATCTCCCGCTCGTTGGGCATATCTTCAAAGCGCGAGCGCGATTCGATCGCCAGCTTCACCCCAACCTCGGCCGCCCGCCCGGCAATCGTGGTCAACGCGTCCAGCGCCCGGTGCAAATACAACGGCGCACATTTTTCCCGCTTCCTCACCAAATTGATTTTCGCTTTCACATAGTCCGGATCGGTCTGGCGGCCAGCCGCCACCATGGCGGTGAGGCGACCACTCCACTTTTTCGGATCCATGGGGACGGACCCCATGTGGAGGACCAGGTAATGTGCCTTGAATTCCGCCGCGAGATCCAGCGTGCGGAATGTCAAGTCGAGCGCGCGTTGGCGGTCGGCGGGCCGGTGCGAGGTGAATTCATAGGCATCCGGCGCATCAATGATGACCTCGACCGGCGAGGGGAAGAAATTATGGACGCCGGCACAGGTGAAGAGCCCGCGCTGGAAGGCTTTGCGGACGCCGGGCACCTTTGCCACGCTCATACCATGTGACAATTCGATATGGGAAAACCCGAGGTCAACGATCTCCTCAATCATCCTCTCGCCATCGGTGTGGCGGCTATTGTTCCAACATGATGAAAAGGCGAGCATTGACGTGACGCCCTGGCGCAGCAAGGCGGGCACAGCATGCGGCACGCCGGCCGTCAACGCAAGCACGCGCATGCCGGCGGGACGCGCTCGGGCGTGGCGATGCGGTGGGATGCGTAGCGCCACACCGCTGTGGCTGTATGCCGATGCTCACTCACGGCTGGTGAGCTTGATTTCTTGCAGGCACATGCCGTAGCGGCTGCCGGGCGGGTTGGAGGGCATAGGGAAGAAATTGGCGGCATAGCACAGCCACAGCGAGCGGCCATCGCTGCTGATGAACTTGGACGGGAAGTTGGCGAAATACCCTTGTTCGCCGAACTTGCGCATGTAGGTCACCATCTTCCATGGGCCGGTGAGTTGGTCGGATTCCAAGATATAGGTATGCATCGCCGCACCGGTCGTAACCCCGTCGGTCACACACACCAGAAATTTTTTCAACGGCGCGTTGTAGGTCATGGTCACGCATCCCATGTGATCGCGCCAGGCGGCGATCGGTTTGATCTTGCTGAAATCATGGGTCCAGCCGCTGCCGTCGTAGAACTCATACTTTGACGCATCGTTCATATTTTCGCTGGATGGGGTGACGCGCAGCAGATAGATTTCATCGCCGGTGATCCAACTGTTATAGCCGAAGCGGCGGTTGTTGCCATCGGACGCGCCGTGGGCGACCAGATAGGCTTTGCCATCCGGCGAGTGTTGCATGTTTTTGCCGAAGTCCACGAAATGCGGGGTGCCGATTTTGACGGGTTCGCCGTTGAGCCCGTGTTCGCCAAACAACGGCTGGGCCGGCGTGCAGGGCGTCTGCGTCCAGGTCTTGCCCAAGTCCGTGGACCAGCGGAACCCGACAAACGGCCCTAACCACGGCCAGTTGTAGGTGATGTCGTCCTTCTTGATAACCTGTCCGCCACCGAGGCTGTAGGTGCCATAATACCAGACGCCGTTATACACCAGACTGCCGCAGGGATAGCGGCTGGCATAGGGGGCGGGATCGGATTTGTAGACCGCCTGGTCCACCACTTTCAAGTGGAGCGGGTCATCGCCGAGGATCGTCGCCTGGCCGGTGGCCGCGTCTTTGCCCGCGGAGTTGGACACCAAGCCGTTGACCGCCCCATCCGTGTAGGGCGAATACAGGTTGCCATCGCTGGCCCACGACGGATACCAGGTGTCGGCCTGGGTGTATTCCGCATGGCGACCGGTGAACACACAGGCGGTGACCGACTTGCTAGGCTCAAACGGGCAACCGGCCGGTGGTTCGGAACCCAGGACCAGCCCGGCCTGCGGAGCTGGTGGCGCCGTTACTTGAGGCTCCTCACCAGCCACAGAGAAAACTGAAGCCATAACCCACGCAGACGCGGCCAACATCCCGGTTCGGGCCAGCGTGATTGGTGCAGGACACCGCGCATCGATCGTGTTGCCTACCCCTGAGGAGCTGCGACATTCCTGTCGCCGTGGCATTGACACCACGACAGGAATGTCGTGGCTCCTTAGGCATGCACCCATTGGCATCAACCTAACGCGGAAATTGCCGGGAAGCGTGGATTGTGAAGGTGAACCGGACATCATAAACCACTGAAAGAACTGATACCACTGAGAGCACTGATAAAGAAATGCATTTGAGGTTTTGAATAGGATTGAGGCGAGTATTTTCTGTGGTTTCATCTTTAAATCAGTGGTTTCAGTGGATCTCAGTGTCTTCAGTGGTCAAGTATTGGGTTGTCATAATCACCGACTCTTCCCTTGGGTTGATGCGAAGGGACAAACACAATTCTTCTAACATTCATCATTTGTCCGCCCCGCTCCACAGCAAGGGCAGCAGGCGCTGATAGGATGACCAGCCGAAGCCGTCACCGCCGATGTTGCCGGGCCACTCGACGACCAGATTGAGTTTCGGCTGGCCGGCCGCGCCGAAATAATAAAGCACCGTGAGTGAGTGCAAGCCGGCTTGCAAGGGCACCTCGGCGGTTTTGGCATTGCCGTTGACGCCGCCTTCACCGTCGTTCTCGATGAGCGGCTTCCCATCGAGCAATAGCCGGCAACCGGTGTTGGCGCGCGCGCGAAAATTATACACCGCACGGGTCGGCGCGCGGAAATACCCGTCGAAGCGCATCGCAAAGTGGTGCTTGCGCTGGCGGCCTTGTGCCACCTCGCCGACCGCCGCCAGCGGGTTGGCCGCCAAACCGGTCGCCACCGCTGTCACCTTGGTGGTGTGCAGGTCGCTGAAAATTTCCTGATAGGGAAGGAACCCGTTGCTGGCATCCTCATAGAACGACCAGCGCAAGCCGGGCTTCAGGTTGTCTTGTTCCGGCAGTGCCGGGTGATAGTCCGCAGCGGCATAGTCGCGCTTGGCCTCGCGATAGGGCAGCGCCTGGAACAACCCGAGATACCTCAGCGCCGGCAGGTCCCGCGCCGCCACCACGCGGAAGCGGACTTTTTCCGTGGTGGTATCACTGAACGGCAACACCCGCTTGTGACCCACGGTGCGGCCCTCCGCCACCGGCGTCCAGCGCCCGTCCACCCATGCATCCAGCGCAAAGGCGGAGATTCTCTGGCCGGCTTCAATAAATTCCTCAACGACCAGGTTGTTGAACGTCCGTGGCCCGGGAAACTCGGCAATGAGCGACAGCGGCGTGGCCGCGTCCGCCGCCAGGCACGGTTGTTTGCGCGCCTTATCTAACAATTGCGCCGGGTTGTCGCCAGTGCGTCCACCGGTTAGTGTGAGCTTCGCCCCGGCTAACAAGTTATCGCGGAACGAATCGTCGATCCACTTGCGCAAGGCACCGAGGCGCTCGGCTTGTTTGGTGGAAAACACGCCGCTGGGGTCCGGCGACGGGCTGATGATGAGGGTGGCACCGGATCCGATCGAGGCATAGTAGGCGTTGACCAGTGTCTCTAACGAACGTGGCTCGCCCGTGCCATCCCAATGCCAACCGCCCTGCAGCACCCGTGTGTCGCATTCCTGCGGAATGAAAAACAACTCCTGTCCGCGCAGCTTGGCCGCATCATCGGTTAGAGAGGGCAGGTTCTTGCTGATCAACTGGCCGTAATGAAACGGCACCCACTGGAGTTTTTGCACTTCGGGCAGCATTGGCAGCACGTTCCAATTCACGGCGTCGCCCACGGCCGACTCATTGCCGCACCATCTGGCGCCGAACCCGCACATGGCGACCAGGCACTTCGGTTGATAGCGATACACCAGTTCATAGATGCGGTTCCAATCCTCGGCGCCGTTGCTGCCCGCGCCGTCGAACCACAACTCGCTGATCTCGCCATATGGGATGAGGGTTTCCCTGAGTTGTTGCTCGATGTATCCTTGATAGATCTGGCGCTGTTCCGGGGTCATCTTTTCCGGCCCCTGCCGCGGATTGAAACAACGCGGGTCGTGCAAATCCCACAATGATATGTATAGCCCGAGCTTGAGGCCACCTTCGCGGCAGGCATCGGCGATTTCGCGGAGCATGTCGCCCTTGCCATCACGCCACGGCGAACTGCGGATGCAATAGTCATTCTGTTGCGTTGGCCACAGGGCATAACCGTCATGGTGCTTGGCGACAAACACGATCATCTTGGCACCGATCGCCTTGTGAAAGCGCACCCACTCGCGGGCATCAAAGGCAGTCGGGTTGAAACTGCGCGGGTCCTCCTTGCCGGTGCCCTGCTGCTGGCCGGACGCCGTGCTCATCCCGAAGTGCGGAAAGGTGATGAGCTCCATGTCCAGATACGCCAGCTTCTCGGACGTCGGCTTCACTTGCGCCGCACGCCGCTCGGCTTGCGCCGGCGTCTCATCGGCCGTGGCTGGCCGCGACACTTCCCGCGCGTAAAACGCCCGCATCCATTGCCAATGTTCCGCGTTGGCGGGCGTGACCGGCTCCGGCGGATATTGATAGGCCGGTAGGTCGTCAGCGGCGGCGGCCAGCAACGCACATGGCATGGCCAACGCCACGGCCAAGACTCTCACAAGATGCATATTCATAGTTGTCATTTATCCAGCATGTTAATCACATCCGCGGCGCGGCTCTGCGGCGTGACCTCAAGTGCCACCAGCTTGCCGTCGCGCACGGTTCCCGCCACGGTGGTGTTGCCGGGCGCGTGCAGTTTGAAGGTGACGTTCCATTTCTTCGGCCAGGCCGGCATGACATATATCTTGTTGCCATCGGTTTGCAGCACCATGCGTTGCAATGTTGTTAGGATATTATTGCCATGGTCCTGGTCCGGGATCCAATCGAAATTAGGCCCCCACATCACCGGGAAGCGGTGGCCGGTATTGATGATTGTGGCACGGGCGGTGACCAAGCGGCCCGCCTCCTCGCCGAGGCCGAGGCAGGCGGCTTGGATGCTGTCCTGGCACCAACCGCGGTTGTGGTGGTTGGTGCGTTTGTCATAACTGGCGCGGGCCATCGCGAGGTCCGGCCGGCCAACCCCATACAACGGGAAGGGAAACACCGCATACAATTCCGGATTCTCGGAATTCGCTGACGCGGCAAACGTGGCGGCTGGCCGCAAGAGTTTGACCCCCGCAACTTCGGCGACCGGCACCGGCGGAAGTTCCTTCAGGAGCCGCGTCCAGCGCGCGCGCTGGGCTTCTGTGGTTAGATCGTTAGACAGGGCCAGCAGGCGCGGCAGCACGTGGTGCAAGCCGGCGACTTCCGGCAGGGGATTGACCGCGGTTTGGAACGTTTCCAACGCCTGCGCGGGATCCATGATGATTTTGCCGTTGGCATCGCGCTTAGGCCAATACTGGTCGAGGAAGGCAATGAGCGGATCGGCCAGCGGCACCAGCGTGTCCTTGACGAATTGCCGGTCTTGCGTGAAGTCATATCTATCAAGCATCACGGCGGTGAGTTCCAGACCGCCGCTCCAGTGGCGGCGAATGTAGGTGTTGGCAGGTTCCGGCGCGGCGTTGCGCCAGCCGTAGTCACCATTGTTAGGCAGGCCCCAGAAATACACGGTTTCGGGAAATACCGCGGCATTGGTGAATTTGTAGTAGGACTCAACGCGGGCCTTGCCCAGCGGCAGGGCGTCGCGATACATGCGGAACCAGGGTTCCATCATCTCGAAGTCACCGGTCGCCAACATCGGCCAATAGGCGAGACGGGTGTTTTGGAACCAATAGTTGCCACCCCACAGCCGCCAATCCGGATTGCCGTCCGGGGTTTCAGGCGAGGCCCCCGGGGTTTTTTCCACGGTGAAAATCGACCCATTGAATTTGATCGGCGCCCCCCCGCGCCCGGAGCACGCATTCATGTAGCGCTGCAACACATAGTCGCGCGTGAGCGTGTCCGTCTCGGCACCGCCCCCATCCATAAAGATCCAACTGCGGTCCCAGAAGCCATGCCACCAGGATTCATGCGCCAGCCGTAATTTTGTTAGGTCGGTCTTGGCCGCCTGTTGTTCCAGTGTGGCAAGTTGTGCCAGCCAGGTTTCCGGGGTGGCGGTTTGTGCTGTTAGAACGGTGACTGCCAGGGATTGGTGGTTGGCCGGAGCCGCCGACTTGAGGGCCTGCGTGCCATCCGCCACAAAACCCTCGCCGCGCAGGCTGGCGCCGAAGGTGCGGTTGAGCAGTGGCTCGGCAAACTTGCCGGTAAGCGACTCAAGGTGTTGGACCTGCAGGCTAAGTTCACAGATTGAGCGGGTGTTGCGGTGATACCACAGCACCTGTGGCGCGGTGACGGGCACCACCACATCCGGCAATACCGTCGGCTTGTATGGATGACCGCTCAAGCCGGCCGCAGAATGCGGGTCGTCGTTAGATCCAAACGGCCGCTCGCGCAGCCGCCATAACTCCACCTCCGCCCGGCACGTCACCGCCACCGGCGAGTCCACGTCCACCCGCACCACCGGTTGGTTGGCATCCACCCACAACAGAATTTTGGATGGTTGATTTTGAATTTTGGATTCTATCTGAATGACGCCGTCGCGCAGTTTGAGTTGCTGGCGGAAGCCGTCCTTGGGAGTCAGTGCCGGATCGAATTTGACCCGCACCCGGCCGACCTTGCACAGGCGTGCGTTTTCATCCCAGGCATCGGTCTTGCTGATGTAAAAGACCAGATCGCCGGATTCCTCCACCCACGCGTTGATGCCGATGTCGCCGTTGCCGCTCGGCATCGAGCCGTGCGCATTCTTGCTCGGCGAATCCCAGATGACATCGCAGGTGGCCAACCGCGCGGCAAGCGGCGGGGCCGACTCGGGGGTTGCCGCCATGCCGTTGCCGGCGGCTATGGCACAGGCGAGAGCCACCCACCCGCGCGCGTGACAAAAACCCGTTAGCATGTTAGATAGTGGCACATCTCCCATAAGGTTGCACATTACCTGCCGTCTCCCGCGCTTCTTTCAGCCAATCGGGGAGACTAATCGGGGAGACTAATCGGGGAGACTAATCGGGGAGACTAATCGGGGAGACTAATCGGGGAGCTGGATTTTATTTCCGAGGAAATGCGGGCGGGTGCCGAGGAGGTGGACATCCATCCACATGAGGACGCGTGCGCCGATCTCGCGCACCTTGGTTTTGATTCCCGCATGGGTGACCACATCGCGGGCGTTGAAGCCATAGGCATCGATGCCGTTGGCCTTGGCCAGATAGAGCGCGCGTTCGTTTTGAAACCGCTGGCTGATGAAGACTAGCGAGTCGAGGCCGAATATCTCCTTGGCGCGCACCACCGAGTCGAGCGTGCGCAAGCCGGCAAAGTCGCACACAATGCGCTCGGCCGGGATGCCGCGCTCGATGAGGGCCTGCTTCATTTTCCCCGGTTCGTTGTAGTATTTGCTGCTGTTGTCGCCGGAGACGATGACCGTCTTGAGCTTGCCGGCCATCCAGAGTTTTACGGTCGCATCGATGCGGTAGCGGAAGTAGAGGTTTTCCAAGCCATTGACCCGGTCGGTGGTGCCAAACACCAGGCCCACGCGGGTCTTGGGCACGGCACCCGCCTCATCAAACAAGCGCCCGCGCGATGCCCAGACCGCCGCGATGTTGGCATAGGCGACCCCCCCGAGACCCAGCAGCAGGAGCGCCACGACCATGCGCCACAGGCGCTTAAGCCAACGGCGGGGCTTGGGGAATTCCTTGGTTTTCATGGGGCGGGGGCAGGGACTGGCGACACCGGGCGGTGGGATCCCTTGAACAAGGCACTGAAGATCCGGGCGCAGACGCCCTGCCCCGGTTGTTCCGGTGCGATGACCCGCAGGCGGTCGGGGGTCTTTACAAAATGAATTTCGCTGAAGCGGCCGGCAAGTTCCCCATCGACCTCGACCGGCACCTCGCCATCCACCCGCACCGTGAACTCCGCCGTTTGCAGATAGGCCGCTGAAGACACCCGATCCACTCCGCCCGCGGCCAACCCGCACAGTAAATCCCATACCAGTCGGTAGCCCGCTTGCTTGTATACCAACACATCCAGCAGCGCGTCCTGATTGTTGGCCTTGCGAAAAAATTTGAACGGTCCGCCATACAGTCTGCCGTTTCCCGCCAACACCGCCACCCCTGTCTCGCGGCGACCGTCGGCACATACCACCTCCAGTTGTGGCGCTTGCTCGCCCAGCACTCGCACCGCAGATAACAGATAGGCCAGCGGCCCGAGGATTTTCTTAGCTTGCCAGGTGGTTCTCTCGATGACGGTGGCATCAAAGCCGATGCCGGCCATTTGCACGAAGGGCAAGTGATTGGCGGTGAAAAGATCGATCTCTCTAACAAACCCATGTTGGATCACCTCGAAGGCTTTGGCAAGGCTGGCGGTCGGGATGCCCAACTCGCGGGCAAAGACGTTCATGGTGCCGGTGGGCAGGATCGCCAACGCGGTCGATGAGCCGGCCAAGCCCTTGACCACGGCATTGAGGGTGCCATCGCCGCCGGCCGCAGCGACCACTGGCTCTCCGGCGGCGGCGAAGCGTGCCGCCAGCTCGCGTGCCTCATCCTCATGGGTGGTGGCAAACAGCTCGAAGTGGTTGGCTTTGTCCGCCAAAAACCGCAGCGCCCGCCGGCCCCGTTGGCTGCGCGCCTTCGGGTTGAAAATGAGCGGATAGCGCGGCGGAGCCGTCATGGCTGATTCTTGATCCATCCTGGGGCTTCCGGCAATCCGATTTATCAGCCTGAAGCGGGAAATGAACTGCAGGTGAACATTGATGATACGAGGCTTATTGGAGAAAACGGCGCGACTCTTGAAACACGCTGGGGTTTACCCCGGTAATTTAGCGCGCGATTGTTTTCCTTGGAACCCAAGCCCAATTCTCATGAGCCATCACACCACCCCCACGCTAGGCCGCCGGACATTTCTCGGCGGGGCCGCCGCCGCCATCACCGCCCCCTTGATTCTGCCCGCCGGACGCTTGTTCGGGGCCACCACACCTAGCAAGATGCTCAACATCGCCGTCATCGGCTGCGGCGAACGCGCCGAGGATGTGGTCATCACCAACGAGCCGTATACCGGCGTGCGCTTTGTCGCCACCTGCGACCCGATGAAAGACCGGGCGGAAAACTACGCCAAGCTGCTCAACACCAAATACGCCACCGACGCCTGCAAGGCGTATAGCGACTTTCGCGAGATCATCGAACGCAAGGACATTGATGGCGTTGCCGTGTTCACTCCGGACCACTGGCACGTGCCCGTCGCTTTTCTGGCGGCCCGCAACCACAAGGATATGTATGTCGAAAAACCGCTCGGCATCGCCATGACCTGGGCCTGGAAATTGCGGCAGGAAATCCTCAAAAACAAAGTGATTTTCCAATACGGCACCCAGCAACGGTCCGGCCGCGCATTCCGCCAAGCCTGCGATCTGGTCCGCAACGGCTACATCGGCAACATCAAAAGCATCGACGCCTGGTGCGCCGCCATCGAACCGGATCGCCACGCGGTCCTGCATGAGGAACCGGTGCCCGCCGGCTTCGATTACGAATTGTGGAGCGGCCCGGCGGCCAAGCATCCCTATCAGCCGGAACGGGTGTCATGCCTCGGTGCCTGGCATTGCCGCAACACCGCCCTCGGCTTCATCGCCGGTTGGGGTGCCCATCCGCTCGACATCGCCCAGTGGGGACTCGATATGGACGGCAGCGGCCCGGTGGCCTACGAGGGGACCGGCGAAGTGCCCACCGACCAAACCGAACTCTACGACACCACCCGCCGCTGGGACATCCAAACCGCCTATGCCAATGGCGTGAAGATGCACTTCATGGACCATGAGACGGCCAAGCCGGTGGTCAAAGCCTATCACTACCGCGTCCACGACCATGGCACCGTCTTCCACGGCGAGGAAGGCTGGGTCGGCGTCGATCGCGAGGCGATGTATTCCCACGACAACAACAAGTTGCGCAAACTCAAGTTCAAGCCCACCGACAAGCATCTGCCGGTCAGTGACAACCATTTCGCCAATTTCCTCGATTGCATCCGCTCCCGCCAGCAACCGGTCAGCCCGTTCGAGGCCGCCCTCCGCTCCGACACCATCAGCCATCTCTCCGAAATCGTCATCCGCACCAAGACCCCGCTCAAGTGGGACCCCTCCACCGAAAAACTCGTCGCTGGCTCCGCCGCTCAGCTCGCCATGTTAGATAGGCCGATGCGCGAGGGCTACGCGATCTGATAGACCCAGCGCAGGTAGGGCGGCTCGGCTCGGGCCGCCGGCTTGTCAGGTAGGGCGCCGCTGCTGCGCCAGCAGGTAGGGCGGCTCGGCTCGGGCCGCCGACTTATCCGCCCGCCTGGGCGGTGCCACACCCTGCATGAAGACCGCACAGGGGACTGTGCGGACCACCCCTGCGGCTGGAAGCCGCAGCTACGAACCAGCCAGAGCATCGTCATCTCTTCACCTTGGAATTGCACCCGATCCGCTCCCCAAGTCCCGCTTCCATCCAATCCCTAATTCTTGCCATCCGTGAAATCCGTGAAATCCGTGGTTAATCTAACCGAATATATGATTGAACTTCGGTTTTCAGGTTCACTCCAGCCAGGATTTTCAATATCCAATATCCAACGCCCAATATCCAAGTGGAAGAATGGACGATGCGGTGACATTTCATTTTCTGCATCATTTTACCTCATCATCATTTTGCCAAAAACTTCTCACAGCCAACGAGCTGATTTGCATAGTTTATTTACGCGGCCTCAATTTTCCGTGGCCATGAGGCGGGCAAAGCGCTTGAGGTTGCCCTCCTTGGCGATGACGCAGACGACATCGTCAAAGCCGGTTTCGGTGGCGGCGCTGATGGTGAAAGTGGCACCGACTTCCGAGCCCGAGATAGCGGGGACTGTCACTGTCATCCAGTTGCCGGCGAGGTCGCCATACTCAAGGTAGAGGTGGGATGCCCCAATCACGCTGCGTCGCTTGAAGGTCAGGGTCAAACCGCTGCTGTTAGTGGTGGCATGTGGCAGCCGCGCCCGCGCGTTGCCGAGCGGATCGCCACCCAGCATCCAGGCCAGCCCGTTCTTGACGCCATCTTTGTTAGGGTCGGCGTCAAAGGCCGGATCCGTGGTGGAACCCGCGCTGCCGGTGAGCCCGCTGGTCGTGGCCCAGCCGGCGTATCCGTCGACGCCCGTGCCGGTCAGGTTGATAGTAAACGGGCTGATGCCGCTGCTCGCGATGCTCAGGATGGTCGCTGCCTCGACTCCGACGGCCGTGGGCGTCAGGGTCACGTCAAAGGTGGTGCTGGTGCCCATGTCCAGCGTGGTGGGTGCGCCGGAGACCGTGTAGTCGCTGCTGCCGCTCACGCTCACCACAATTCCGGTCAAGCCCACCGCGTCCCCGGTTTCCTTGAGGGTGAAGGTCAGCGTCTTGGTTCCGCCCTTGACCACATCGCCAAATGGCACGCTGCCGCCAGTGCTTAGCGGAGTGCCGGAAGGTTGCTCCACACCAATGACCGGCACGACCGCCCCAGTCGTCACAGTGAGGGTGCCCTTGCCCGCAAAATACGTGTCGTTCTTATTCGTTGCCCCGGAAGTGCTCGATCCCCAGCTGCCAGACACTTGCAGATCTGGCCCGAAATATAGCTTGTTAACGGTGTCGGCGACGCCTTCCGCAAGCTCGAGCTTGGCACCAGCGGCGAGGGTGATGACGGAGGTTTCATTGTTAGAATTGGCGACCGCCAGCGCGAGCGTGCCTGCGTTGACGGTGGTGTCTCCAGAGTAGGTGGGCGCGCTGTTGAGCGTCAACTTGCCGCTGCCGGCCTTGACCAACGAACCGCCACCGCCGACCACGCCCGTAAGCGTCGATGGCGTCGTGCCGGTTGCCGTAAAGGTTGCCGAACCTAACAAGGTCACGCCATTGGTGATGGTGGCGGTGGTGCCGTCAAAGGCGATCGCGCCATCCCAGTCGCCGTCCGCCGTGATGGCCCGGGCTACCGCGGTAGTCCCGTTGATCATTTCCAGCCGGGTGTAGTTCTTCGGGCCCAAATTGCTGGAAAGCGTATAGCCGCCGATGTCCGTGGCGGTGGAGTTATTCAGGCGCATGGCGTTGCCGCCCGTCGTGGTTGTAAAAGTGAACTGACTCACGGTGCCCGTGCCCAAGCTATCGCCCATATTGACGCCGGTGGCGTTCTTGTAGGACAAAACCCCTCCATCAATGAAAATCCTGCCTGGGTGGATCGCGTTCCAAGTCACCGGATCAGCCCCCGCATCTCCGTTGGTTTCCAATGCGCCGCCATTAAATGCACGCAGAACGCCACCACTCTCAGCATTGTAGTCGTTGAAACCCGAACAGCCAAAAACCGAACGGCCTGCGGCACCATCCACATTGATCGCATAGGTGCCAGCCGTGTTCGTAATGAAGTTATGCACGCCATTGTTATTCACATATGCGGCACCGCCGTTCGCAATGTTGAGCCTGTTAGTGGTGGTGGTGTTGGTACCGGAGGTGTTTCCAAAGCCGTCGCTTCCGTTCGCGCTGAAGATGGCCACCGACCCGGCACCTGTGACGGTGATCACGTTGTTCGTACCGTCGGATCCATTCCACCCCTTGGCCGTGAAGTGAGCCCCACCGCTGATAATGAGCTTGTTACCGCTTCCGTTCATGAAGAATGAGCCTGTACTCCAGCCCTTGGTCGTATTGTCGTTCACCGCGGTCGAGGCACCATCCAGAGTGATCGTGTTGTTGGTGCCGGCGACTTCAAGGGACTTGCCACCATTATCCGCGCCATAGAGCGTGCCGCTGGTAATTGTAATGGCGATGCCGCTCGCGCCATTCCCAAGGCGAAGATTGTAGCTGCCCCAGTTGCCGCCGGGGATCTTGACGGTGTCCAATTCACTGGCCGGCCCACTGTAAGCAGCTGTGATGTTCAGATCCGTCGCCGTCGCGGCGGTTGGCACAGCCACGAGCATGATACTGGCGAGGGTGCTGGCGAGGCGGCGGAGGGACTGGGTTGGGTTCATGGGTATTATTGGGTTATCACTATCAGCAAGCGGGTCTTGCACAGGGCTGAGGCAGCCATCACGGCAGCACGGATTGGCCTAATTTTCCTCTCCCATAGCCGTTGTCAAGAAAGATCAGAGAGATCAAGAAAAATTCATGCGGGATTGATGGCGACGCAGAGCGCTTGGCCATTGGCATCAACCTAACGCGGAGATTCTCAGTGCCTTCAGTGGTCAAGAATGGGTCGCTCCCAACCAACGATCCGGCGTGTTCATGCAGCGATGAAATCGGATTTAGCGGCCGTTGTTAACAACATAATGACTGGCATTATGTTCGGCATTATGTTCAATTATGGCAAACTCTGACAGAGGAGGGAAGACACGGGCTTGGTGCTAACAGTTGCTCCAGTCAGCCAAACGCCCGGGATGGCGGGAGCGGCGGCAATTTTTTGATTTTTGGCAATTGGTGCTGTGCTGGCGTGGGGATTCCGGTATGTGCTGTGCCAGCCCCTATGAATTCGCCCCGCCTTCTTGATGGAAAATCCGTTGCCGCCGCTGTCCTCGATGCCTGCCGCGCCGAAGCCGCCACTCTCAAAGCCCATGGCATCACGCCCGGTCTGGCGGTGGTGTTGGTCGGCGAGGATCCGGCGTCCCAAGTCTATGTCGGATCGAAAGCCCGGGCCTGTGCCGAGTTGGGATTTTACTCACGCAAGATCGAACTGCCCGCCAGCACCAGCCAGCAGGAGTTGTTGGATGTGGTGCGCGGTC
>JBAXOF010000010.1:0-31598 GCA_037133375.1 Verrucomicrobiota bacterium
AACCGCAGCACCAACCGCAGCACCAACCGCAGCACCAACCGCAGCACCAACCGCAAGAAAGGCCTCCTATGAATACCAATCCATCCACGGAAAAATCCGCGCCCCCGGAGCGCGAACCGGTGTTTGAACTGCGCCTCTATGTCGCCGGGCAGACCGCAAAATCCCTCGCCGCCGGCGACCAGATCCTGGCCCTGCCCACGCTGGTGCGCCGTCTGCCAGAGCCGATCAAGAAAATCATCGGGGATCTGTCCAACGAGCAGCGCGTTCTCGTCGGCCTCGACATCCAGCCGCTGCCAACTCGCAAGCAAGACGCCACTCCATCACCCCTGTGAAAAAGCCACCCCCGCCCACCGACGATCTCGCCGCGTTTGAACACGCCGTGGACGCATTGGGCTCGGCCCGCTACGTGTTGCGGCTCTACGTCACGGGCACCACGCCCAATTCCATGCGGGCGATCGTCAATATCCGCAAAATTTGTGAGAAATACCTGCAAGGGCGCTACGAACTGGAAGTGGTGGATATCTCGCAAAACCCAACCCTGGCCGAACGCGAACAGATCATCGCCGCCCCGACCTTGATCCGGAGGCTGCCGCTGCCGTTGCGCCGCTTCATCGGCGATATGTCGCAGACTGAACGCATTCTGCTCGGCCTCGATCTGCGCGAAAAAGCCGGCCCCAGCACCCCACCACTTCAACACTCACCCGATCCAAGTCCGAACTCCTAATACCATAATGAATGCCACGACCTAGCGATTCCGCCCTAGACAGAAGAGTCTTAAAGTCAAAGGTCGAAGGTCTGCTCTGAATTCGCGCTGCTTCGACTTTCAGACCTTCGACTTTTGACCCATGGCCCAGATAACCGTTGAGTCGCATTGTTTTTCAAAGGGGTATAACACCATCAACCCGCGATGATCACGCAATCCTCCACCGAACTGTCACGACTTCTCGCGGAAAACGCCGGGTTGCGCGCCCGCCTCGAGGAGGCAGAGGACGCCTTGCACGCCATCCGCGACGGCGAGGTCGATGCCCTCGTCATCGCCACCCCTGCCGGTCCGCAGGTGTTCACCTTGCAAGGGCTCGACGCCGAGTCCAACCGCCTGCGCGGCGAAATGCTCGCGCAAGTCGGCGATGCGGTGATTGCCGCAGATGACGACCAGCGGGTCACCTTCATCAATGCCGCTGCGGCGAAGCTCTACGACGTCACCATGTCCCAGGCGCTCGGCCGTCCGCTGGCCGAGGTTTTCACCCCCCTCTGGCCCACCCCTGCGGACGAGGCCCTGGCGGCCAGCACGCTTGAGCAAACCGGTCACTGGCGGGGAGAAAGCCGCCATGTGAAACGCAGTGGCGAAACGATTGATGTCGAATCCTCGGTGAAGCTCCTCCAAGCGGAAAACGGCTCTCCCCTTGGCCAGCTCGCCGTGATCCGGGACATCACCCCACGCAAACGCGCCGAGGAATCCTTGCTGGATAGCCGACAACACCTGGAGACCTCCTTGCATGAGAAGGAATTGCTGCTCAAGGAGATTCATCACCGCGTGAAGAACAACTTACTGGTAGTCGCCTGTCTGTTACGCCTGCAATCCACCACCACTGAGGACCCACACGCCAAAGCCGCGATGATGGATGTGCGTGGCCGGGTCATCTCAATGGCCTTGATCCATGAGTCCCTCTACCGCTCCGATAACTTGGCGGCAGTGGACATTTCAGCCTATGTAAACAGCCTTTGTTCCCAATTGATGCGTGCCTTGGTGACCGCCTCCGGGGTCATCCGGCTCCGCCTCGACCTGATGCCTGTGTGCCTCGAAATTGACAAGGCCATCCCCTTTGGTCTGCTCGTCAACGAATTGGTCTCCAATGCACTCAAACATGCCTTTCCCAACGGCCGCAGCGGCGAATTGCGGGTGGAACTCCAGTCGTTGGCGGAGGCCCCGGGGTGGCGCTTGCGCGTGGCCGACAACGGCATTGGCTTGCCGCCAGATTTCGACTTGCAGCAAACCCCCTCGCTGGGCCTGAAACTCGTCTCCGACCTGACCCGTCAGCTCGGCGGGAAGCTGAAAATCGGCAGCGGGCCGGAGACGGTGTTTGAAATCGAAGTCAGGGAGGGTGACGGGGGCTAGCCAGGATTCACCCCGTTTCGATAATTTCATTTAAAACAATTGAAATATTTCTGCTCAAACTGTTGTAATAGGCGCACCATGAATCCCCAACTCAACCGAAGGTCCTTCCTTAAAACCACGGCTGGCGCTGCTGTCTTCAGCCAGTTCGGCTTCAATATCCTGCATGCCCAAAATAAGGGCGATAAGCTGCGTCTCGCCATAATCGGCACCGGTGGCAAAGGTGGCTCGCACCTCCAAAGCGTCAAACAGGGTGGCGATATCGTCGTCGCCCATTGCGACATCGATAGCAACCGCCAGGGAATGGTTCCAGGCACTTGGTCGGGCTCCAAGTTCTATCAGGATTACCGCGAGTTGTTTGACAAGGAAGTGAAGAACTTCGATGCGGTCATGATCGCGACCCCTGACCACAGTCACTATCAGCCGACCGCGTTGGCGATGGTGGCAGGGAAACATTGCTACACTCAAAAACCGCTCGTCCACACTGTCTGGGAAGCCCGCCAACTCGCCCAGGGTATCGAAAAATACAAGGTGGCCTCGCAGATGGGCAATCAGGGCCACTCCGGTGAAGGCAACCGCATGATCTATGAATATGTCAACGGCGGCTTCCTCGGCGATGTGTCCGAAATTCATTGCGTCACCAATCGCCCGATCTGGCCCCAAGGCGGACCGCGTCCCGTCGGCCAAGATCCAGTGCCAGCCAATGTCAACTGGGACTTGTGGCTCGGAGCCGCTCCGGAACGTCCCTACAAGAACGGGGTTTACCACGACTTCAAATGGCGTGGGTTCTACGACTTCGGCGGTGGCGCATTGGCCGATATGGCCTGCCACACCATGGACAGCATTTTCTGGTCAATGAATCCTGGGGTGCCCAAGAGTGTCGAAGTGCTCGAAATCTACAAGCACAGTGAGGACATGTTCCCCTCCGGGGCCATTTTCCGCTGGGTCTTTCCCGCCGGTTTCCTGCCGAACGGCAAGCCCCGCCCGGAACTCACCATTTATTGGTATGAAGGGAAATTGCTCAAAGACGGCAAGGAAGTGCCCGCACTCGAGCGCGTCCGCCGCCCCGAGAAACTCGAGGCCAACAAGAAAATGCCGAACAGTGGCAACGTCTATTTCGGTTCCAAGGCGGATCTGCTCATTCAGGGCGACTATGGCGACAGCCCGCGGGTAGTCACCGCACCGGGTGAAGCCCCTGTGGGCAAGCCGCCGCAGCTTTTGCCCCGCAACCCCGATGGCCAAGGCGACTACGGTCAATACGCCGAATGGCGCCACGCCTGCATCGGCGAGAAAGACTGGAAACATCCGGGCTCGAACTTCACCTATGCCGCTCCGTTCACCGAGGCGATCCTGCTGGGCAACATCGCCCTGCGTGTCGGCAAACTCGGCGAGAAGCTCGAATATGATGCCAAGCAGATGAAGATCACCAACAACGAGGAGGCCAACAAGTATCTCAACAAGGTCTATCGCAAGGGTTGGGAGCCGCTTAAACTGGTCTAACATCCAATAGGCCGCAAATCATTCATTACCCCCGGGAGCGCTTTGCCGCTTTCGGGGGTTTTTTGTGTAGCCATGACTGCGCGAGGGCGCATTGGCGTCAACCCAAGGCTGACGCGCCGCTACTGCGGCTGGAAGCCGCAGCTACGAACAGCCCATCGCAGGTAGGGCGGATCGGCCCGGTCCGCCGACTTGTTCGCCCGCATGGGCGGTGCCAAGGCGCGGCGGTTGGACCGCACATGGGCTGTCCCAGCCGTTGGCCGGTCACGGCGCGGCGAGGCCGCCACGCCCTACCGAACCACCGCATCGCGGCGGGACGCCGCACTCACGGCCTGCCGCGGGACGCGACAGCCACGTTGCCCGTGGTGGCGGTTTGTAACCGCCATGCCCGCGGCACTCATCGATCGGGGTTTGCCAAGACCACACTCCTTGTCAGCTTTCTGGTGCGGCGGCGAGTTTCGGGTCTTTCCAAGTGGATTGGACATAAACCTCGCGCAGGAGTTTGTGCTCGATCAGGCACGGGCTGTGCGACATGAGGTCAGCCCCCTTGTTGTTCTTCGGGAACGCGATGACCTCGCGGATGCTATCTTCACCGGCGATGAGCATGGCAATGCGGTCCAGGCCGAGGGCCAAACCGCCATGCGGCGGGGCACCGAAGCGGAACGCGTCAAGCAGATGGCTGAATTTGATTTGTTGTTCCTCAGGACCCACGCCGAGGACGGCAAACATTTTTGCCTGGAGGTCTTTTTCGTGAATTCGGATCGAGCCGCCGCCGAGTTCGTAGCCGTTGAGCACGACGTCGTAGGCGCAGGCACGCACCTTGGCATAGTCGCCAGATTCTAACAATTCAATATCATCCGGATGCGGACGGGTGAAGGGATGATGGACGGCGCCCCAACCGCCGGTTTCCTCGTCGAGGGCAAGCAGCGGGAAGTCCACGACCCAGAGAAAATTGAAGGCGGTGGAGCCCTTGGTGAGTTCCATCATGTGGGCAATCTCGGTGCGGACGCGGCCAAGGATGGTGCTGACGGTATCGACCTCCCCGGCACCGAAAAACACGATATCGCCTTCTACGATGTCGAGCTTGGCGATGAGCGCGGCTTTCTCCGCATCGGTGAAAAATTTCCACAGCGGGCTTTTGTATTCGCCGCCTTCGCATTTGACATAGGCCAGCGTCTTGACCGGCAGGCCGGCTTGGATGGCGATCTCGTTGAGGCGGTTCATCTGGCCGGTGGTGATGCCGGCGAAACCCTTGGCATTGATCGCGCGCGCCACGCCACCACCATCGAGCGTGCCACGGAAGATCTTGAACTCGGTCGCGGCGAAAACGTCGCACAGATCGATAATCTGCATGCCATAGCGGGTGTCCGGCTTGTCGGAGCCGTAGATGTCCATCGCCTCGCGATAGGTCATGCGCGGAAATTTGTTAGGTACGTCCGCGCCGAGGCCAGCCTTAAACATGGCCACGAGCAAACCTTCCACCACCCGGATGATGTCCTCCTGGTTGATGAAGCTGGCCTCAATGTCGATCTGGGTGAATTCCGGTTGGCGGTCGGCGCGCAGATCCTCATCGCGGAAGCACCGGGCAATTTGATAGTATTTTTCCAGGCCGGCCACCATCAGGAGTTGTTTATATTGTTGGGGTGCCTGGGGCAGCGCATAGAAGCGGCCCGGGTTGAGGCGGGAGGGGACGAGGAAGTCGCGGGCACCTTCGGGTGTGGGGTTGGAGAGGATCGGGGTTTCCACTTCGTAAAACCCGCCGTCATCGAGGTAGCGGCGGGCGGCGGAGGTGATGACGCTGCGCTGGCGGATGTTCTTGCTCATGCGGGCGCGGCGCAGGTCAAGATAGCGGTATTTCATCCGCATGTCCTCGTTAGATAACTCTTTGTCGAGTTGGAACGGCAGCACGTCAGCCTTGTTGACGATGCGCAGGGCGGTGACGACCACCTCAATGGCACCGGTGGGGATTTTTGCGTTCTCCGAACCTTCCAGTCGCCTATCCACGCGGCCAGTCACTTGCACGACGTCCTCCTCGCGCAGGGTGTGGGATTGCACGGCCACCTCCGGATTTTCCTCGGGCCGGAACACGCATTGGGTCAGGCCCTCGCGGTCGCGCAGGTCGATGAAGATGACCCCGCCGTGGTCGCGGGCGGAATTAATCCAACCGATGAGGGTGATGGATTGGCCGATGTGGGATTCGCGGAGTTCGCTGCAATGGTGGGTGCGCATGGGGGGGGAGAGTTATAGGTTATTAGTTAGAAGTTATGGGTATGAGACAGAAGATCGCTTCGCTGAAAGACAGATGACAGAAGACAAGACGCAGAAGAGCCGGAGTTCCGATCTTCTGTCTGGGAGCGCAGCGGTCTTCTGTCTTCTGTCTTCTGTCTTCTGTCTCTTCATGCTATCAACGGTCCATCGGGTTGTTGGAGACGCTCACTGAGCCAGGCGACGGCGGAGTCGGCATGGCCGGATTCCTCGGCGCGGCTGGCGAGAATCTTGAGTTTGAGCGCGGGATATTCCGCGCCGACCACTAGCGCGAAGCGGGCGCGGGAACGTTCGGCACTTTGAAATTGCTTGGCCACCTTGGCCGGTGTCAGCGGCAGATCGGCGGCAATCCCGGCGCGCCGCAGGTCGGTGACCAGGCGCAGGGCGGCAGGGCGCTGCGATTCGTCGGCAACCACGACAAATACGTCGCAAGTGGCGGCATTACGCTGGAGCCAGACTTCCATTTGCATCGCGGTGTGGGTGGTTTCCTCGATGAGATTGCGGATCACATAGTCGCCCATGGCAAAGCCGGTGGCGGGCAGATCCGTGGCACCGTTGGAGAGGGTGGCCACCAACGTGTCGTAGCGACCGCCGCCGGCGACGGCGCGCATCGATTTTTTCGCATCGAAAACCTCAAACACCACGCCCGTGTAGTAGGCAAGGCCGCGCACGATGGATAGATCCAGCGCCACAAAGGCCGCAAACCCGCGTGCTGTTAGATCGTCGAGGATTGCCTGATAGGCTGACGAGGCGTTGGCAGGGTTGGCGATGAATCCGCGGACGCTGTCCAAGGTGAGGCCGAAGCCATCGAGTTTGGTGGCCAGCGTGGCGGGGTTTTCCCGTTCGAGTTTGTCGATGATGCCGAGGAATTCCGGGATACTGTCCTCGGCAATGCCGTGGCGGACGGCAAAATCCAGCCATGCCTTGCGATCCGACACCCGGACGACAAAATCGCCTGCGACAAACCCGAAGGCGAGCATAGTCTCGATGGCCAGGGCGATGAGTTCGGCATCGGCAGCGGGGCCGGCTTCCCCGAGGATATCGACGTTGAACTGGTAAAACTCGCGGCCGCGGCCTTTCTGGGGTTTTTCGTAGCGAAAGCATTGGCCGATTTCAAACCACTTGAGCGGCTTGGAAAAATCCCGCTGGTGTTGCGCCACGATGCGGGCGAGGGAGGCGGTTACTTCCGGGCGCAGGGTGACGTCGCGGCCGCCCTGATCCTCAAAGCGGAATAGTTGGGCCGAGAGTTCGCCGCCGGATTTCTTAAGATAGAGGCCGGTGTCTTCGAGGATGGGCGTCTCGTATTCGGAGTAGCCGCAGCGGCGCGCCACCGTCCGCCAGGTCTCAAACAAATAATTGCGCACCGCGCATTCACGGGGAATGAAATCGCGGAATCCGGGGAGTGATTGGAATGCTGGCTCGGCCATGGGCGGGCAGGAGGATGCACGCAGATTCCGGTAATTCAAGGCGGGATTGCCGTAAGGGGCCCGATTTGAGACGTTTTGCCGGGTTTTGGTGCTCCCCAAAGCTGGCGAAACCCGCATTGCGGCAGCCGCAGTCACGTTTTCTCACAATGCTTTGACAGCTGTCAGGAATCCTTCAGAGTCGCCACTCACCACACCACCGCCGCCATGAAAAGACAGGATTTCATCAAGACCACCGCTGCCGCCGCCTTTGGCTTTCAATTCATTCCGCGCCGCGTCCTTGGCGACGGCGAGACCACGCCCCCTAGCCGCAAGATCAATCTGGCGGCCATCGGCTGCGGCGGTCAGGCGGGCTCTGATCTTAAGAACATGGAGGGAGAAAATGTGGTCGCCCTCTGCGACGTGGATGAACGCCGCGCTGCAGGCATGTTCAACAAATACCCGCAGGCCAAACGCTACAAGGACTTCCGCGTCATGCTCGAGGAAATGGGCGACAAGATCGACGCCGTGCTAGTCGGCACGCCCGACCACACGCATGCCGTCGCGGCGATGGCGGCGATGAAGCATGGCAAGCATGTCTTCTGTGAGAAACCGCTGGCTCACACGGTGGCTGAGGCGCGCGCAATGCGCAAGGAGGCCAATGACCGCAAGCTTATTACCCAGATGGGTAACCAGGGCCACTCAACAGAATCCATCCGTATCTTTCGCGAATGGATCGAGGATGGCGCCATAGGCAACGTTTCTGAGATTCATTGTGGTTGCGATGCCTTTAAGGACGTTTATTGTCAGACCAAGAATCTCGATAGAGTCCGCAGTGAACGTCCCGAGGTGCCTAAGGAACTCGCTTGGGATCTGTGGCTAGGGCCGACCAAGGAACGCCCGTATAACCCGGCCTATCTTCCCTTCAACTGGCGCGGGTGGTCGCAGTTTGGCGGCGGTTGCATCGGCGATTGGGTCTGTCATGTGATCGACCCATCGTTCTGGGCGCTCGACCTCGACATGCCAGTTTCGATTCACGCCGAGACCGATGGTTACGACCCGGTAAAGGATTTCGATAGCTATCCGGTAGGCACCAAGATCACCTACGAATTCGCTGCCAAGGGCAAACGCGGTCCGGTGAAGCTCACTTGGTTCGATGGCAATCGCCGCATCCCGCGCCCCGAGGAACTTCCGGCTGGCAAGAACGCGGTCGGTATCGGTGCGGTCATTATCGGCGACAAGGGGAAAATCATGCACGGCTCGCACGGCGCGGGCGAAGTGCGCTTGATTCCCGAAGCCGCGATGCAAGCGTATAAACGCCCTGAAAAATCCCTGCCACGCGTCAAGGCCGGCCACTATCGCGACTGGCTCGATGCGATCCGCGAAGGCCGTCAGGCAAGTTCACCCTTCGACTATGGCGCGCGCCTCTCCGAAGTCGGGCTACTCGGCATCATCGCCATCCGCATGAGCGGCCAGAAACTCCACTACGACGAAGCTGCCATGCGCTTCACGAACAATGATGAGGCTAACAAATTCCTGTCGCCGCAATTCCGCGACGGTTGGGCGCTGTGAGCAGCTGTAGCGGCGGTCTGTGACCGTCGCTGGCGCTGGCTTCGTGCAGTTTAGTGGCATCGACGCTCGTGGAGCTCCGTTGCAAGGTTCAGCGTGCCCACAAATGTCCGCTCTGTCTCTTTGTAGGCGCGTTGGTGACAACGCGTTGAGGGGCGATGGGGTCCTATGGGGGGCGGTCTTGCCCCTCCCGCATTCTAACGAATGCGCCTACGAAGAAGCCTGCTGGATGCCGCAACTACTTTGCTCGCAACCGCAGGCAGCGGCGCGGCGTGCAGCGAGTTTCTCTCCGAGTGCCAGCGCGGTCGGGGTGATCGAGAGGCCGCCCAGATTGGTGCAGCGGACTTCGCGCGGCATGCGGGTGGCAACCTGCTTGGCCGTCTCGATCACCTCGTCGAGCGGAATGACCGGATCGTAGCCGGCCAGCGCCATGTTGGCGCAGGCAAGCGCGTTGCTGGCGGCCATCACATTCTTGCCGAGGCAGGGGACTTCGACGCGGTTGGCCACTGGATCGCAGATCAGGCCGAGCATGTTCTGCAATGCCATCGAGGAAGCGGCCACCGCTTGCGTTAGGGTGCCGCCAGCCAGGGTGACCAGCGCGGCGGCGGTCATGCAGGCGGCGGACCCGCCTTCTGCCTGGCAACCGCCGACTTCCGCAGCAAAGGTCCAACGGGTGGCGATGAACACGCCAATGAGCCCGCTGGCTAACAAAGCCTTGGCCATCGCCTCCTCGTCAAGGTTCATGACTTCCGCCATCGCGACGACTGCGCCGGGCAGGGCTGCGCAGGCTCCCGCGGTGGGCGCGGCGACGATCACGCCCATCGAGCTTTTCACCTCCATCAACGCCGTCACATAAAGAATGATGCGGTTCAAGGCACCGCCATCTAACAATCTGCCAGCGCGCAGTAACTCGTCGAAGCGGCCGGATTGGTGGCCCAGCACGCGGTCGTCATAACGGGTTCCGGCAATGCCTGCGGCGATCGAGTGGCGCACGATGCGCACGATATCCACCATCTTGGCGAGAACCTCCGCCTCATTGAGGCCACCGCGCGCCATTTCATATTGCACCGCCAGTTGCCACAGCGGCGTGCCGCGGCCTGCATCATGTTTTAACATTTCAGCGCAAGACCCGAACGGAACCCGCGTGTCCTTGCGCGAGAGCGCCGGCAGCACCGGCCCAAGCCGTTTGACAGTCCGGACGCCGGGCAATTCGGATAGAACAGCTTTGCTAACAAAACCGGCGGCCTTGACCTCGACGAGTTGCCTGCCATCGGCCTCATGCAGCAGGATCTCGTCGGCGGGGAAGCGGGCTGCTAGTGCCGCGATGACCTCGTGTGCCGATCCATCCACCCACAGCAGGGTTTGGCAGCAATCGCCGAATATCGAAATTGCAAAGCCGTCGATGTCGATCACCTCCATCATGCCGCCGCCGGTTGAGATCGCCCGCAGGGTGTGAGTTTCCCGCGCGCTGTGCAGGGTAAGCCGATAGGTGTTAGGGTGAGGGTCTCCGGCGTCCACGCTTGCGATGGTGATGCGCACGCCGGTGTTGCGCAGCGCCTGTGGCGAACCCGGCAAGCGCGCGTCGGCGGCATCCCAACCCATGAGACCGCCGAACAACCCCATGTCCGATCCCTGTGTGTCGTGCGTTGTCGGCAGCGAGCCATTGCGGTCGAACTCGACTAACACGTCGGTAAACTCCGCGTCCATCAGGTCGCGGGCCAACCGGCCGATGCGCCAGGCGGCGGCACAGTGGGAGCTCGACGGTCCGCGCATCACCGGGCCGATCACGTCGTTAAAAATACTTACAAGCATAAGTTGTTAGTCAGTGGCTGCCGTCCCAGCGGAAGGTCTCACCTTTGGCGGGCTTCACATCGCGTACATGGTCCTGATAGCGCACGCGCAATGGATTGCCCGCCTGTGACTTGATGACCGCAGTGGTGAGTTTGCCATCTTTCCACTCCAGATCCACGGTGAAGCCGCCGCGGGCGCGCAGGCCGCTGACCGCGCCGCTGGGCCAGTCCTTGGGCAGTGCGGGCAGTAGCTGGAGTTCGCCGGCATGGGACTGCAGAAGCATCTCTGCGATGGCGGCGGTGGCACCGTGCGCACCGTCCACTTGCGCCGCACGGAAACACTTGGAGAATAGGTTGGGAGTGGTTTGCAGGGCCACTTGGTTAGACAGGCACTTCAGTGCGTGGTCGCCATCATAGAGGCGTGCCCAACAGGCCGCCTTCCATGCCATGCCAAAGCCGGTTCCCACATCGCCGCGCTCATTGAGTGCCACCTTCGCTGCCTGCGCCAGTTCGGGCGTGGCCTCCGGGGTGATCTGATTGCTAGGGAACAAGCCGTAGAGATGCGAGATGTGCCGGTGCTTCTCTTCGAGCACCCCCCAGTCCTCGATCCATTCCTGCAACTGGCCGCCCTTACCAATTTGCATCGGGGCGAGACGCACGCGCGCAGCCGCCACTTGTTTGCCGAAGTCGGCGTCCACGCCGAGGATCTTGCCGCTCTCAATGCAGGCGGTGAACAGGTCCCTGACAATTCCCATGTCGATCGTCGAGCCAGCGCAAATTGTCGTGCCGGGCACGTCGTAGCCCATGCCTTCGACCACGAACGGCCCGTTGCCGGGGGCTGCGGGAAAATTCTCCGGCGAGTTGGACGGGCAGGTCACCAGCCATTTGTGAGTCGGTTCCTCAACCAAGGTGTCGAGGAAAAATTGTGAGGCACCCTTGAGAAGAGGCTGGATCTGGCGCAGGTAATCCTTGTCGCCGCTGAACAGATAGCGCTCCCACAGGTGGGTGCAGAGCCATGCGCCGCCGGTCGAGAAGGTGCCCCAGGTCGCGCCGTCCATGGGTGCGGCGTGCCGCCACTGGTCGGTGTTCTGATGGAAAACCCAGCCGCGGGCGCCATAGTGGACCTTGGCGACCTTGGCTCCGGTTTGCGACAACTCTCTAACCATCTTGACCAGCGGTTCGACACATTCCTGCAGCGCGGTGGTTTCCGCCGGCCAATAATTCATCTCGGTGTTGATGTTGGTGGTGAACTTGCATTCCCACCACGGGTTCATGTCCTCGTTCCAGATCCCTTGCAGGTTGGCCGCCTCGCCACCGGGACGGCTGCTGCCTAACAATAAATATCGCCCGTATTGGAACATCAGCGCTGCCAACTGCGGGTCATTGGCCGGAATGTGGTCGGTAAGCCTCCGGTCGGTCGGTAACGACGACACCGTCGTTTCCGGCAAACTCAGTTTCACCCGCCCGAAGAATTGCTGGTGGTCCGCGACGTGGGCGGCGCGTAAGGTTTCAAACGCCTTGCCCTTGACCTTCGCGAGATAATCGTGGACCCGCGCCGCAGGGTCGGCTGTGATGTCATCGTAGCGCTTGAAATTGGTGCCGGCCGCGACTAACAACGTGACCGCGTCGGCACCCTCGATCGACACGCCGTCCTTGCCAACGACGCGCTTGCCGCCCTCGGGCAGGACCTGCACGCGGCCTTCGAAGCGGACGCGGCCCGCAACGCCTAACATGGTTGCGGTTTTCCCGCGCAGCACGAGTTCGCCCTCCGGGGTGACTTCGCTGGCGAACTGTTCGTCGCCGGGAGTCTTGGTGTTGGGGATGCCGGCGAGTTTGGCGGTCAGGGTGATGGCGGCTTTCTTGTTCGCGGTGAGGCGCACGATCACGACTTGGTCCGGGGCGCTGGCAAACACCTCGCGGCGGAATTCCGTGCCGCCGACCTGATAGGTGACGCTGGCCACGCCGGTGGTGAGGTCAAGGTCGCGCCGGTAGCCGGTCACGGACTGGTGCTCTGGAAACTCTAACAACAAATCGCCAAGCGGTTGGTATTTCATTTGCTCGACGGGGTTGCCCAACATGGTCTTGTTGAACAAGACCTCGGCGTCGCGGTGCTTGCCGTCAAAGATCAGGCGGCGGATTTCCGGCAAGGCCTCCGGTCCACCAGGGTGACTCGGGTCATACGGTCCACCAGTCCAGATTGTCTGTTCGTTGAGGTTGATGCGGTCACTAACGGTGTTGCCAAATACCATCGCCCCGAGCCGGCCGTTGCCGACCGGCAACGCCTCGACCCACTTGCTGGCGGGCTTGTCATACCACAGTGTGGTGGCTGCGGCACCAGGGGCGAGCGCCGGGTTGGTTGCAGACGTTCTCTTTTCGTCGGGTGCGAGCGGCCCCCAGACAGCTTTCATCAATTCGTAGATTTCGGGTTCCGCTGTCATCAGTTCGCCGCGGTTGAATGGGAAGAAATCATTGGTGCCGAAATACGCCTCGGTCATTTCGGCGAAAAACTCCTTATGATCGGTTAGGCCATAGTGCCGCACCCGCTCGCCGGTGATCAACAACGCCGCATCGCCATGGCCGCTGGCCTTGAACTTGGCGTAGGTGTCACGGATCCGCGCCTCGTCGAAGCCGAGCATCTGATCGTGATAGGCGTGCGCCAGTTCATGCAGCACGCACCACGGCTGGACATTGATCTGGCGCGGGTCGAGCAACTCGGCAGCCTCTGGTATGTGGACGCAGTGGGCGAGATCGGCGGCGTAGCCATTCTCTATCAACCACGCGGCCTCCGGATGGTATTGCATCGGCCGCAGTTTCCCGTGCGTCATGTCGAGCACGATCGTGAACCCCTGCAACTTGGCCAGGCAGAATGGCCGGACCACCGCCTTGATGTCGCTGAGCCGCGCTGCCAGCGATTTGAGGATGCGCGCGCCCAACTCTTCGTTAGGTGCTTGCAGCAGGCGGTCGTCGATGCGCACGCTCCAGCCCTCGATCACGCGTATGCTGCGTGTGGTGGGCTTGGGTGCTTCCGGCACCGGGGCGGCGGCATGGGCGGCCAGACACAGGCAGAGCGGCAGGGCGCTTCCAATAATCAATTGCGACAGGGTCATAAGGGAGGGGGGGATGCGAGGTTGCGGCCGCACTATGGCTTGGTTCACCGCCACTGCCAAGCGAATCGTCGCAGGTTGAAAATTATCAATGGAAGGGCAGTCCTGCCACGAGTCGCCCATTTGTCCACGGCGAGAAATGGCAGGGACGCGGTTCCTCCGGTTTGCAGGAGGATGAAACTGAGATATGCTTCCGGGTTATGGATAGCGTGCCCGGTAGAATCCATGCGGTGTGGGCGGAAAATAATCGGTGATGCTGAACAAGCCCGTCTCGCTGTCCGCAGTCAGCGAGCCTAGGGATGTCATATTCACCGTAAAGCAGACGTCTTCCGCCCGTTCCACTGTGAATGGCAGTGCCGGTACACCCTTGAAATTCACCGTCACTCTGTTAGCCGTGCAGTTGATGCTTTGCGCTTTGGCAACCGCCCCGACTCCCACAGTGACGGCCGCCGTGCTGCTGCCGCCGCGCCCGTCGCCCACCGTATAAGTGAAGCAATCCGCGCCACCAGTGTAAGCGTCGCTTGTCGTGTAAGTCACGCCTTTGTGGTCAGCGCTCACCGCCGCCGCGCCGTGTGTCGCCGCGCCGACAGACGTGATCGTCAAGTTTCCCGTATCCGCCGCATCCTCGTCCGTGGGTGTCTGAGTGCCGCCGATGATGGTAATGGCCTGCGTCGCGCCGGTCGGCGTCCAGACGAATACAGGAGTCGCGATTGGAACATGGTTCACTTCCACCGCCAGGGTGACCGGCGTGCCGCTGCAACCGGTGGCATTGGTTTCAATAACGGAAACCTGGCTCGTCATGCCGCCAAAGGTGACGGTGATCTGGTTGTTGTTAGGTCCGGTGCGGCCGGTTGTGATGCTGGCACCGTTAGGGACGGACCAGGCATAGTACGACCCGGCGGTCAGCGTCACGGCATAGGTCAGGCCGGTTTGGCCGGCCTGCGCCAGGGAGCTGCCGGTGATGGCGGAGGTGACCGGCAAGGCATTGATCGTCACCATGGTGGATGCGGCGACGGAGGTGATCCGGTTCACCGTCACCGTGCAAGTGTAGGTGCCCGACCAAGCGGGTTGCGCGTTGGCAAAAGACAGGTTATTGCCTTTAACATATGTCAAAGCAGGGCCGTTCCAGATGAACGCGTTAGGGTCCGAAGTGTAGGAGGAAGAAGCCGTGAGTGCCGCCGTAGCTCCCTGACAGATCGGCGTGTTAGTCGAAACTATGGGTGCTGGCGGCACTGCACCCGGCAGGGCGATGAATGAGACGGTAGGTCCGGACCACGTTTCTCCGTTAGCATTCTGGGCACGGCACCGGTAGTAATAGAAACCGCCCGCCACCAGTCCGCTGACGTTGGTAATGAACGATCCCGCGCTGCGTGCGCCCAAATCGGCGCGTTGGTTCCATGCCGCGCTATCCGTGCCGCCGTCGGCCAAGCCCCAGAAGATACTCACCGTGGTGGACACCCCGCCAGTGGCAAGCAGGTTGCCGTTCAGCGTGGCCGAGGCAGCAAGCACGTTGGTAGCGCCGGCACCATTTGCTACTGCTGGCGGCCGATTCAGGTTCAACCATGCCAGCGCAAACCGCTCGCCAATTGTTTTCAGCCCCGAAGCCAGGTAATGAAGTTGAAAGTCGGGATCCATCGTCAGCCCGTCGGTGTCCACCCACACCGAGTTGCTGGTTTTGGCGACCACGGCGGCTTGCGCTGTACGCACGGTGTTGGCAGCGGGCATGGTCGTTGATATGTTAGTGATGCGGCCGATCACGATGGGAAGGGTGGTCATGCCAAGGTCGCTCCGTAGACGCTGGATGAAACTCGTGAGATTGGCGTTATACTTGCTGGCTCTGTCGGAATACATGGCATCGATCTCGCCCTGCAGCCAGAAGAACCCGGCTAGTTCCGTATCCGGTTCAATTTGCCGGGCTGCAGCCAGGGCTTTGTTCGCCCAATTCACCATGGAATGATAGAGCGACTGGGTGTATTCCACCGGCAAACCGGGGTCGGCGGCAGCGGTGGACCAAGTGCCAAACGCAGTGGAGAAGCTGGCGTCGAGGCCCGTTCCCGCTAGGGCATATTTCGCGAAGTAAATATGCTCGCCCAGCCCGCTGGCCAGGTCGCGCACGGTCGTGAACTCCGGCCCGAAATTGGTTACGGAGTTGCTTTGGGCCGGATTCGTCGCGTTCCATGACAGTCCTGTATCGCGCCACTGCGCATAGTTGCTGAAGACGCCTTGCGGCGGCACCCAATACTGGAAATAGGTCGGCGAGGTGATCGGCGGTGCATGGTTGGGGTCGGCCGTGAAGACCCGAACATTGGACACGGATGCGCGTTCCGCCGCCGTAAGCAATGACCAGTCGCCCATGCCGACCATGTTGGACTGGCCGGCAAACAGAAACAGCTTGGGTTTCGACGGCGTGGGGTTGGCAACCGAACTTGACGGCGCAAGTACTAAAACCACGCTGACGATCAGCAACAGGACTTGTGTTGAAATAGGCGTATGTTGTTAGTTGGAGGAGACTGCAATGCGCATGAACATCTTCGACACGTTCACATAGTCCGTGCCGACCTTGATGGAGATCGGGAAGAGCACCTTGACGGCATCCATGTCGCCATGGGTTGCGATTACGACGGGATCCGTGACGGGGCCATCATACTTCAGATGGTCTGTGTCGCTGCTGGAATACCAAGTGCCCAGATCGTCGCAGAACTCAACGGTGTAGGTGAGTCCCTCATGGTTGGTGCGGCGACCGAACACGGCACTGACCACGCCGCCAGTGATTTGCACCGAGGGCGTCTGGCCAAGGGTGATATGAGTGGAGTCGATTACGGCGACCGCGCCGGGACTGGTGGTGCCGAAGGCGTATTCCTTGAGACCGGCTTCGTTGTTGGGCTTGCTGTTAGCGGCGAGCCATGCCTGATAGAGGGTGTGGAACGTGGCGGTGATAGAGTGGGTCGCCGTCACATTCGTGAACGAGTGGCTGGTGGCCGGAGTCACCAAAATGCCGTCCACGGTGAGGGTGGCCACGGCATAACCCGTGGCTGGCGTGATGCTGAATTCCTGGTCGGTGCCGTAAGTCGGCGTCGTGGTGCCCGGGCTGAGCGTGCCGTTGTCAGTTTGCGTGACCGTGATGGTGGTGGGGATGGGCGCGAACGTGGCGGTGATGGTGTGGGTCTCCGTCACGTTCATGAACATGTAATTGGTGACCAAATCTTCTGGACGGTCGTCCACCGTGAGCGTGGCCAAGACATACCCTGTGTCTGGCTCGATGTTGAACTCTTGATCGGAGCCGTAAGTCGGCGTTGTGGTGCCCGGGCTGATCGTGCCGTGGTCAGTTTGTATGACCGTGATGGTGGTCGAGATGGGCGCAAAGGTGGCGGTGATAGAGTGGGTCGCCGTCACGTTCGTGAATGTGTGACTGGTGGCAGGAGTCACCGCGCTGCCGTCCACGGTGAGGGTGGCCACGGCATAATCCGTAGCTGGTGTGATGCTGGACGTCTGGTCGGTGCCGTAAGCCGGCGTCGTGGTGCCCGGGCTGATCGTGCCGTTGTCAGTTTGTATGACCGTGATGGTGGTGGGAATCAGCGAATAGGTGGCGGTGATAGAGTGGGCCGCCGTCACATTCGTGAACGAGTGGCTGGTGGCCGGAGTCACCAAAATGCCGTCCACCGTGAGGGTGGCCACGGCATAACCCGTGCTTGGCGTGATGCTGAACGTCTGGTCGGTGCCGTAAGTCGGCGTCGTGGTGCCCGGGCTGATCGTGCCGTTGTCAGTTTGCGTGACCGTGATGGTGGTGGGAAGTCGCGAATAGGTGGCAGTGATGGAGTGGGTCGCCGTCACATTCGTGAATGTGTGGCTGGTGGCCGGAGTCACCGCAATGTCGTCCACCGTGAGGGTGGTCACGGCGTAACCCGTGGCTGGCGTGATGAAGAACGCCTGGTCGGTGTCGTAAGGGGGCGTTGTAGTGCCCGGGCTAATCGTGCCGTGGTCGTTTTGCGTGACCGTGATGGTGGTGGGGATGGGGTCGAACGTGGCGCTGATCGAGTGAGGAGCAACAACCGCTGTGAAGTTGTAACTCGGGACCGCGCCGACCGAGCCGCCATCCACGGTGACATCAGCGATGGAATAGCCAGAGGCGGGAGTGATGGTGTAAGTCTGGTTGCCACCGGAGTTGACGTTCGTGACACCAATGGGACTGAGCGTGCCGTTGGATCCAGAGCTTGCGGTGATGGCGGAGGTCGTCGGCAAGGCATTCACCGTCACCACTGTCGATGCGGCAACCGAGGTAACCCCGTTCACCGTGACCGTGCAGGTGTAGGTGCCCGACCAACTGGGGTCAGCATTGGGGAAAGATACGTCATTTCCAGAGAAATTACCCGCAGGGCCGCTCCAACTAAACGCGGCGGGGGTCGTCGTGTAGGGCGAAGAAGCGGTGAGCCTCACCGTTGCACCCTGATTGATCGTCTGATCGCCCGCAACAGTGGGTGCCGGCGGCAGGGCGTCCTGAATGGAGACATTGGCGTAACAGACGTAGTATCCTGCGGTATCATTATATAGATAAATCGACTGCTGAGTGGTGTTCACATGCGCAAAATAATCGGTGACCGTCACGAACGCGGCGTTGCTAGCCGATTTTACACCACTGAGGTATGGCGCATTACTAAAGTCCAAATTAGTCACATAGACTTGGTAAGTGGCATTATAACCGATCGTGCAGGCTACATCATACTGAATCTTATAGAATCCGGTAGGGAGTGTGATAGCCTGGGTTAGCAGACTCTTGTTGGCGGACTGAACGAGGGCAAAGGTGCGGCTGCCGCAATCAGTCGGGCCGAACGCATTCTTCAAATTAGTGGGCAGACCCGTCCCTGCGCCCCCGATGCCGAACAACGAACCGGAGGCACCCATCCCCGACATTGTCCAGTTCGAAATGCCTGTAGCTTTTGAAGGATTGCTAGTAGCTCCGCAATCTATACGGCCAGTCCCATTTTTGAACGACGCAGCGTTCGACAGAAAATTGCCGTTGAGAACTCTTTCTGCCGCGTGCGCGGTGCCGGCGGTGACCCACAGGGCGGCGGCTAGAACAAGGAAACGATTCAGGGTTTGCATGGTGTTTTGTTTCATATTTTTTTACATAAATCATTCAAAAAATCTCCCCTTACCAGGCACGGAAAAACTTGCGTGGCGGGGTGATAGGTTCGGAATATGGCGAGCCCGCCTCCGGCACATCGGTGAATGGCTGGGACAAGTCGTCCGTCTGTTGGAGTTTCCGGCCAAACCAGGTGAAAGTGAATATCCCGTTTTGGGTGGCACAGTTGGAGATGTTGGAGGACAACCAAACGGCGCTCACCTGTTGGGTGCCGCTTGTTGTGTTGCCGCTGCCGTCGGTCACCGTCCAGGTGACGTCGTTCGTGCCTAGCGGAAAAGCCGCGGGCGCGTTGTTCCTCGTCGATACCACACTGCAATTATCGCCGGTTACCGGTGTGCCTAGACTCACACCGACCGCAGTGCTGCCGGAATTGACCGGCACGGTCACGTTTGCCGGACAGGTGAGGGTCGGCGGGGTCGTGTCCCGCACGATCACTTGCTGGGTGCCGGTCGTTTTGTTGTAGCTGCTGTCCCTTACCGTCCAGGTGACGACGGTCGTGCCTAACGGATAAGTCGCAGGCTTGTTGTTTGACACCGACGCCACACTGCAGTTGTCGCCGAACACCGGAGTGCCCAGGCTCACACCGACCGCCACGCCGTTGGCATTGGCCGACACCGTCACGTCCGCCGGGCAGGTGAGGGTCGGCGGGGTCGTGTCCTGCACGATCACCCGCTGAATGCCGGTCGTTTTATTGTTGCTGCCATCGGTCACCGTCCAGGTGACGGTGGTAGTGCCTAACTGATAAGTCGTCGGCGCGGTGTTTGACACCGTTGCCACACTGCAATTATCGCCGGTCACCGGAGTGCCCAGGCTCACGTTGGTCGCCACGCCGTTGGCATTAGCCGACACTGTCACGTCCGCCGGGCAGGTGAGGGTCGGTGGGGTCGTGTCCTGCACGATGACCTTCTGCGTGCCGGTCGTCTGGTTGCTGCTGCCGTCAGTCACCGTCCAGGTGACGATATTCGTGCCTAACGGAAAAACCGCCGGCGCGTTGTTCGCCACCGCTGCCACCCTGCAGTTATCGCCGGTCACCGGAGTGCCCAGGCTCACACTGGTCGCCACGCCGCTGGCATTGGCCGGTAGTGTCACGTCCGCCGGGCAGGTGAGGGTCGGCGCTTGGGTATCATTCACGGTCACGGTCTGGGTGGCCGTGGTCGTGTTTCCGCTGGGGTCGTGACCATACCAGTGGATGGTGGTCACGCCCATGGGATATTGCACGGGAGCGTCATTCCACACCGTCACCGTTCCACCGGAGTTGTCGCTGGTGACGGGCGTGCCCAGCGCGACGCCCGTGGCATAACTTTGGTTCAAATTCATGCCGATGGTCTTGTTAGCAGGGCAGATCAGGCCCGGTGGCGTGGTGTCCGGCGCGTCCGCAGCGGAATAGAAATTGTCGAACGTCGGGTCCACGCCCTGCGCCGTACTGCTCACGATGCGGACATAACTGAATAAGCCGCTTCTGCCGCTGGGATAGGTGCCGGGGTCCGTCACCACCAGGGTGTTGGTCATGCATTTGGGGTCGCTGACCGGAGTGACACCATCGTAAAATATCAGCGGTATGCCCGTGTTCTTGTCAATGACCTGACCCTTGAGCAAGTTCCCATCGCTCCAGAATACGAACCGATAGCCGCCGGCACCCGGGGCCGGATAGGCACCGCCATTATTGATGTTGTAACCCTGAAGATCATAAGTATTCAGGACCGTGGGTGCTGTGGCCCCGGCATTGATTTTCAGAATGAACAGTTGATCCGTCGATCCAGGTCCATAGGGGGGGGGGGCTGCGGGGTCCAATTTCGGGATTTTTAGCACCAAGGCGTATCCGCCGGGAAAATCGCCGTTCGCGGGAAGCGGCGACTGCACCCGCGCCATGACCCCTATGAACTGACCCTTGTCCGCCGACCAGTTCAGCACATCCGCTTCCACGTGGAATTTCGTGCGTGTCGGTTCATCCATCCGAAAACTGCCGATGCGGCCCGGACTGGAAGCGCTCCCCATGGGGGCCGTCAATTGATAGGCCACGCTACCCGCCAGCGCAGGAAACACGAACGCAGAGCCGGCGACCGGATTGTAATGCGTCCAGCCCGTGTCGTTGCCGTCGTTGAAATCGTCGAGGAAACAAGGCAGGCTGGCAAGGCGGAGGGTGACGTTGGCGTAGGCGATCGTTTTGTCACCGCTGCCGCTCACATTCCACAATTGGATGTTAGGCTTGGCCCCAAGCGTGGCTGGGGTGGTGAAAGTGCCGGTGACATGGGTGAAGCTGGCGCTGTTACCCGCTTGGACGCCGCTGTCGTAGTATAGACCATCCATGCCGGTCGTGTCGCTAGGCGCAATCACGACGCGGTATTGTTGGTCGGTGTAGCCGGCCCTGGCGGCGACATCAAAGTCCATTCGGTATGGGGTGTTAGGTGCGAGCGTCAGATACTGGCTCAACCCTCCTTGCCCATACCGGATAAACGCATACGTGCGGCTGCCGGGCGTGGTCGGCCCGCACGGATTGCCGACACTTGCGCCGGTCTTGGAGCCATTGAGACCCGGGCTCGAACCTGCGCCAAATGACAACCAACCCGAAATTGCCGCCGGGTTGCCGCTGTTGTTGATAGATCCAGGCGAAGCCGTGAAGGCCGCCGCGTTCGCCGTGAAATCGCCATTGGCTATCCAGTTGTTGACGCTCTCAGCCGCCTGGATCACCCCGGAAATCACCAGAAACAAAGCCGTAGCCAGCAATAGTCGGAGTTGGTGATAGACTGCACTCATAAATGTCTGGAAATTGATTGCCGCTCATGATCCCCTATCAAGGGATATCACTTATCTGCCTTGATAGCCATTCTCTCACACAAAGGCTAGCGGAAAATATATTTTCGCGTTTCTTCCACAGTAAAGCGACTCGCCGGTTGGCACCCTGAAAGGATTCGACGGGACGGGCTCACCCTGCCCCAGCCGGACCGTTGCGGAGAACGGTCCCTGCCCAGCCACAAGTCTGCGCATGGCAGGGACGCACCTCCGGGGCGTCCGGCGGGGGGGCGAGGCCCGCAGTTATTGGCATCTCCGTCCTTGGGCCTCCAAGCCGGTTTTGCGCGGGGTGTGGGGTGGCGTGTTGGGTGAGCGGCTGTGGCATTTGCTGCGCGGGGATGAAATCCCGGACTTGGTGAGCGCCCGCAAGTCGCTCGGCCACTCGCACGTGTTGCCACCAGACAACCGCGCGCCAGAGCGGGCGTGGCCGATTCTCTGCAAGCTGCTGCACAAGGCCTGCGAACGGCTGCGCTGTCACGGGTTGCTCACCGGCTCGCTTACCTTGCAGCTCGCCTATCTGGGTGGCCCGGCATGGGGTGCCGAGGCACGCAGCGTGGAAACCGATTCCACGCTGGCCTTGATTCGTTTGTTAGAAAAAACTCTGGCGCGAGCGGCCCGAGCCGCGCGGCCGGTTGTTGCAGGTGGGCGTGGTGCTCACGCGGCTGTGTGAGCACGGCAACTATACGCCGCCCTTGTTGTCCGTGGTCAATGATGCCGCAGACGCCCCCGACACCGGGAAGCACCGCCGTCTTGACGCCGCCCTTGATCAACTGCGTGCCCGCTATGGCCGCGGGGTGGTTTACTTCGGCAGCGTGCAGGAAGACCGGGACAAGGCCCCCATGCGCATCAGCTTCACCCACATCCCGGACCTCGGACTTGAGCGGGATTGAGGGCAGAATTTGCGCATTGTCCTTGGCAAGGGGAACAGGATGGCTACTTTCGCGCTTGCGAAACGATCCTATGCACACCACCCACAAAACCAATTTTCGGGCCATCCAAACGGCAGTGTTTTCGAGCGCTCTCTGCGCGATGTTGGCCACTCAGACGGCATTGGCCGCACCTGCCGGGGTCCAAAAGAGCGAATGGAATGGCTACGAACAGCACAATTTCAATGTGGGCGGGCGTGGCGCATTGCTGGTGATTCCCAAGCAAGCGGCCAAGGGCAACCCCTGGATCTGGCGCACCGAGTTTTTCGGGATTGACCCCCAAGCCGATATCGCCCTGCTCGCGAAAGGGGTGCATGTGGGCTATATCGGCGTCGGTGGCCTGTTTGGGGCGCCGGTGGCGCTCGACGCGATGGACCTCTACTACGATTTTGTCTGCGAAAACTATAACCTCAGCGCCAAGACCGTGCCGGAAGGTTTCAGCCGCGGCGGCCTGTATGCCCTCAACTGGGGCATCCGCCACCCGGATTTGGTGGCCTGCATGTATCTGGACGCGCCGGTGTGCGATTTTAAGAGCTGGCCGGGCGGAGGCGGGCGCACCAGGGCGTCTGGCAGGGATTGGCGGGATTGCCTCAATGCCTATGGAATGAGCGACGCCGAGGCGCGTGCCTACAAGGGGAACCCCATCGATAATCTCAAGCCCATGGCCGATGCGAAGGTTCCTGTCCTCGTGGTCTGCGGTGACATGCAAGACTGGGTGGTCGCCATCGAGGGCAATGCATTGCTGTTAGAGTCGCGCTACAAGGCGCTCGGCGGCGACGTCACGCTGATCAAGAAACCCGGAGGCGGGCATCGCCCTCACAGCCTCCAAGACCCGACTCCCATCGTGGATTTTGTTTTGAAACACACCACGGCTGACAAGATCGGTGCGGGCAAATGGAAGTCCCTAACGGCGAGGAAATCCCAGGCAACCCAGAGAACATTGGCCGACATCCCCGTCACCACCAAGCCAGCCCAGAGCCTTGTGCTCCAACAATTTGAAGCGCAAAAAAATGCCGGCGCTCCCTACGGTGACCGTGTGCGCGGCTTCGTTCACGCGCCCAAGAGCGCCGAATACGACTTCGCCATCACCGCCGACGCCAGCGCGGAACTTTACTTGAGCACGGATGAAAACCCGAAGCACAAGGTGCTGATCGCCTTCACCCGCCAACCGACGGGGCCCGGCAACTTCACGCAGTCTCCTAACCAGAGGTCGAAGCCACTCAAACTCGAGGCCGGCAAAAAATATTACATCGAGGCGCTGCACAAACAAAATTCGGGCACCGGCCACATGTCGGTTGCGTGGGCAGCGGCCGACGTGAGCACGGGCAAGGTGGTCCCGGGCACGGAACTCTCGCCCTTCCCGGAGGGCGCCAAAGGCACCATTACCCAAGAGATTTGGCTCGACCCGGCGTCCTGGCCGGAACGCGCCAAGCCCTGAGCTAAGCATGACTCAACTGCTTTCACCCTAAAAGCAATTTTCTAGCAATGAACGCGATCGTGCACCCTGATTGGCCCGAGGCGCGCTTCAATATTTCAGGAATGTTTTCTCATGAGCCGTTGATAGCCAGGTTTCTGGATGTGACGAAACAGAACTTCGGCTGTGACTTGCCCATTGAGGCGATCCATGGCGCACCCAAGGTGCCATGGAACGCCGGACGGCCCACGACGGCGGTTCAGGATCGCCGGGAATTTGAGGTGGGCCTGGAGTGGTTGTATGCCCGCGGCATCGGTTATTTCCCCACCTTCACCAACCACCACATCACGGCCGGCGAGCTCGATAATGCTGACTGCAATTTCATCCTTGATACGCTTCATCATCGGCTGGATCTCAATGGCGTGATCGTTACCAGTGATCTGCTGGCCGGGCACATCACCCGGCGATGCCCTGGTCTGCGGCAGATTGCTTCGGTCACCAAGGTGTCTCTGGATGGCGGCAAGGGCAGGGTCGAATACTATCAACAGTTGGAGAAGCGGTTTGTCCGCTACGTTGTGGATCCAGATGATGGCCGCAACTTGAAACTGCTGGACTCTCTGGATCGGGACAAGGCGGAGATTATTGTCAATGAGAACTGCGTAGTTCACTGCCCGCATCGGGCGCGACACTACGACATCTCTGCCCGTTTGCAGCTAGGCATGGGAACGGCCAATGAGCCGGCTCTGCGTCAGGAGCTTGCGCAGATAGGGACTGGCTGTCGCTCTCCCATTAGCCTTCGCAGCATGGGCCCACCTCAACGCAGTTGCAACCTGACCCGCCAGGAGATGAAAGCGGTTTATGACATGGGCTTTCGTCACTTCAAACTGCAGGGGCGGGGGGATGATCGTAACCTCTATCTTTACGATCTAACACGATATCTGCTGGAGCCGGAGTTCGCCGCTCCGTTGGTGTTCAAAATCCTGTGCACCTGGCTTAGTCAAGTTCCGGGGCGCAAGCCATAGACCGTCGCGGGCGGCCCGGGAGAAGGTGGGTGGGTACAAGACCCGACCATAGACAAACCAGTGCCTCCCAACTTCCCGCTTGTCCTCCGGCAGTCGCGGTGCTATCAGCCTGCCACGCAATGACCCGCCCCCCCATCCTTGACCTCCCCATGCACACCAACCTGAACTGCAATTTCCTAGCAATCAAACAATGGCCGAGTGCCTTGCTGGCTTTGCTCATCTCCTCGTCTCTGGCCCTGGCCCAAGAAGCCGAAATGCGGGAATGGACCAGCAAGGCCGGCACCAATATAACGGCCCAGTTCGTCAAGATCTCCAACGGGAAGGTCAGCCTGAAAAAGGCGGACGGCACAACGGTCGATGCTCCATTGTCTGCGTTGTCGGCAAATGACCAGGAGCTGGCAAGAAAGTTAGATAAGGCAAGACCCTCGGCCTCCTTGAAGAAGCTGGGCCCCGGCGAAATCGTGGGCATGCCGGATACTCGAATCACCTCTCCTAACGATCCCACCAAGCCCGTGCCAGGCGGCGTCCGCTGGTTCGGCCGTGACCATCAAAAACGCATGGATCTGACCAAGGCGGGTGGTTTTGAGCTGGTCATGCTGGGGGACTCGGTTACCGACGGTTGGTGGCGGCAAGGCGCTCTGTGGAACCAGTATTTCGGCAAATACAAGCCCGCCAACTTTGGGATTGGGGGTGACCGTACGGAGAACGTCTTGTGGCGTCTGGAGGCAGGCGAACTGGTGGGAACCAAGCCGAAAGTGGTGGTGGTGATGCTGGGCACGAACAACGCCGGATTCAACACACCTGAGGAGATTGCGGTGGGTATTGGGACAGTTCTGAAAAAGCTCAGGACCATCCTGCCAGAGACTAAGATCGTATTGCTGGGAATTTTTCCTAGGAAGGACGCGGAGAATCGGGCCAAAACCGCAGCTGCAAATAAGCTGTTTGAGAAGATGCATGATGGCAACTATGTCTATTATTACGACATCGGTTCTGCCTTCACGGATAAGGATGGCAAGATCAAGGATGGGCTGTTGGCTGACGACGTCCATCTTACCGGCGCTGGCTACGCGGCGTGGGGCGAGGCGATGACCCCGATTCTCAAGAAACTCATGCCGTAGGATGAGGGTGTCTTCCCAGCGGCGTTAGGCAGCGTAAATCAATAAACTATGCAAATCAGGTTTATTTCTTTGCGGCTCCTTAGCCGGCCAAGGCGGCGGCGCAGCGGCGGAAGTGGTGGCCGTAGATGGCAAAGGTCACAGCCGTCCGCAGCAACAGCGGTCGCCGCAACAAGGTCCAAGCCAGCTGTTTCCAATATTGGTAGCGCTCGCGGCCGATCACGCCGAGGCGCACCGCCGAGCGGAGGAATGCGGCATACGCCTTCGGATCAAAGCGCAACGCCACTTTCGGCGGGTGGAATTCGCGCAAAAACGTCCGCACCCGCCGGTAATACGGCCCTGGTTCGTAAAGGGTGGCCATCAGGTTGCGGTAGCCGTCGCGCAAGGTTTGCAGGTCCATGCGGGTCAAAAAATTGGTGGTGCCATCGACGTTGTTGCCGCTGGATGGCCCGAGCAGGCGCCCCTCGCGCTGCAAGCGCTCAAACAACTTGGTGCCAGGCAAGGCGGTGAGCATGCCGACCATCGCCGTGACAATGCCGCTCTGTTGGATGAACTCAACCTGCCGCCGGAATATCGACAAGGTGTCCGAATCAAAACCCACGATAAAGCCGCCTTACACTTCCAAACCGGCCCGCTGCAGGCGCTTGATGTCTTCTATCAAATCGCGCCCACGGTTCTGGCGTTTGTTGCACTCGGCCAAGCCGGCTTCATCCGGGGTTTCGATCCCGATGAACACGGTATCGAAGCCAGCCGCAACGATCGCCTTGGTCAGCGGTTCGTCGTCGGCCAAGTTGATCGACGCCTCGGTGTAGAAGGAAAACGGGTGGCGCCGCCGGCGTTGCCAAGCAGTTAGGGCGGGCAGCAACTCTTCGCGCAGCCGGCGCTTGTTGCCGATGAAATTGTCATCCACGAAGAACACCGACCCACGCCAACCGGCGGCGGCCAGCGCATCGAGTTCGGCCAACACCTGCGCCGCCGACTTGGTGCGGCTGCGGTGACCGAACTTCGCGGTGACGTCGCAAAATTCGCAGTCAAACGGGCAGCCGCGCGAATACTGGATGCTCATCGACCCGTAGCGCCGCAGGTCGATCAAGCGCTTGTCCCACGCCTCCGGCAGCATCGCGCCAAATAGTCAATAACCCGAGTGGCGGCAAGCTGGCACGCTTGCGCACGAATTTGAGCGCGTGCTTGAAACTCCAAAAGGTATCCGGGAACTCCGGATATAGCATCAAAACCTTTTTCACAAAAAAAACTAAACTCGCTCGCGGGCTTTGCAACGGGTGATTTTGGGAAGTGGAACCAGCGGCTGGAAGCCGCTGTTACGGCGCCTTGGCGCGCCTACGGTGGCGTGTTAGATGTGGATGTCAGCATGCCGAGTTGCTCGAAGAGGAAGGCGAGGACATCCGCCTTCTGGGCGATCCGCTCGGTTAGGGCGGTGCCCATGCCGTGGCCGGAGGCGGCGCTGAGCCGCACGAGAACGGGATGGCCGGAGCCGCTGGTCGCTTGCAGGCGTGCGGTCATCTTGCGGGAGTGGGCGGGGTTGACCCGGCCGTCGGTCTCGCCAGCGAGGAATAGGACGGCGGGGTAGCGCGTGTCATCGCTGACGTGATGATAGGGCGAATAGGCATACAGTGCCTTGAACTGCGCGGCATCCTTGACCGAGCCGAACTCGGTGACGTTGAAGGCACCGTTAGGGTCGAGTTCGACGCGCAACATGTCGTAGATGCCGACGTGGGAGACCACTGCGCGGGCGAGCTCAGGGTGTTGGGTGAGGAAAGCGCCCATCAGCAAGCCGCCATTGCTGCCGCCTTCGACGGCGAGTTTGTCCGGGCGGGTGTAGCCGCGGGCGATGAGGTGTTGGGCGCAAGCGGCGAAATCGTCGAAGACCGTTTGCTTGCGGGTGAGATTGCCGGCCAGGTGCCACGCCTCGCCGAATTCGCCGCCCCCGCGCAGGTTGGCAATGACCATGACTCCACCGCGGTCATACCATAGCCGGTCGGCAAAATTAAAGGCCGGCCGCAGACTGATGCCATAACCACCGTAGCCAGTGAGCAGCGTGGGATTACTGCCATCAAGCCGGCTGCCCTTGCGGCGCAGGATGGTCACTGGGATTTTTGCGCCATCCGTGGCCACGGCAAACTCGCGGAGTGCCTCGATGTCGCTGAAATCCACCGGTGATGTGTTGAATAGCCCGGTCTTGCTCAGCGTGCCGGCCACGTCGGTAGCAGCGGCAGCATAGAGCATCCACGCCGCGGGCGCGGTGTGGCCGGTCTGACGCAACAACACGCGATCATCGTTAGAGGGATCCTCCAACGCGAGCAGGTGGTCAATGCCGGAGTTATCCGGCAGCGGCAGCACCCGCCCGTCCTTTCCTGCCAGATCAAACCGGCGGATCCGCGACGGACCGCCGACCAGATCCGTAACAAACAGGCAGTGGGCAGTGAGAGTGAGGCCCTCAATGACGGCGTCGCTCTCGGGCACAATGAGCTCGGCAGCTTGCAGCGATTTGTTAGCATCAAGCGGCAGGCGCAGAATTTTCCCGCGTGGCGCGGCCTTGACCGAGCGCAGGTAAAGGGTTGTGCCATCGCGGCCAAAGGCAATATCCTTGATCGAGTCGGTAAAGCGGGTCAGTTGCCGCCATGCCGCGTGGGTGCCCCCGGTCATGTCTAGCAGATAGTGTGCGAACTCGCCGCCGTCGCCATTGGCCACGCTGGCGAGCAGCCAGCGGCCAGCGTGGGAAGTTTTTAGATCGATTTCAGCGATGCGTGGGAAGTCGCGACCGGCGGAATATTCATCGCTGCCCACGGGCGTGCCAAGTTGGTGGCAATAGATTTGTTGAAAAAAGTTGAGATCAGCTTCCGGTTTCTCACCAGGCAGGGGATAGCGGGTGTAGTAAATTGCTTTGCTATCCGGTGCCCACGCGGCGCTGCCGCCGCCCGTTGGATACTGGACGCGGGCGATGTGCTCGGGCAGTCGTTCGCCGGTGTCGGTGTGGTAAAAATACAGCGTGCCCTCCTCGCTGCCGTGTTCTGATAGACAAACGGCGAGCAGTTTGCCATCCGGCGATGGCACGAACCAATCCATGGCCACCTGTCCTTTGGGCTCGATTTCATTGGGGTCGAGCACGAGCTTTTCAGATCCAAGATCGTTGGCCGACGCCAATGTGACGAGCAGTCGCTGCTGCTTGGGTGGGTGGAATTTTAAGGCAAACAGCCGCCCCGGGCGTGACACGAGTCCGCTGTGGGACGGCGTGTCTTTGGCGAATAGTTCGGTCAGTCGTGCCTCGATGGCGGCACGCTCCGGCACTGCGTCAAGGGTGCTGCGGGTGTGGTGGTTTTGAGCGGTCGTCCACGCTTTCACCGCAGGTGATCCCGCCGCCTCCAGCCAGCGATAGTCGTCCACGACCGCCACTCCATGATAGGTGTCGCTTACCGGTTGCTTGGCGGTCGGAGGTACATCGGCGCGGGTGGTGGCAAGCGGAATGGTGGACATGACGAGGGTCACGGTGAGACGGGATAATTGGCGGAGTTTCACACGGGTGGGGCGCTGCCGGATGGATAGCTGAGACCATGCACTGACGCGACTGAAAAAATCCGCCCGGTCACGGGTGGGTGGCATAGGAGCGAATGGATGAGTCCCCACTGCGCATGGGCGGGCTTGAGGGTTTGTCAGGCACCCATCGCCCAATCAAATTTGCACTTGCGCGGCCATGCGACGCAGACCTTAATCCGGCAGTGCCGATTGGCACACCCGTTGCCGTTTCGCAGCCCCAAGCCCCCACCACCCAACCGATGAATCCTCGCTTCCAGATTTCGCGCCGTTCGTTTCTCCACCGTTGTGCCGCCACCGCTGCGGCGACGGGTCTGCCGATGTGGTTTGTTGAGCACGAGTTGGCGCGGGCGGCGGAACCCGCCAAAGTCTTATCTCCGAATGATCGCCCATCCATTGCGCTGATCGGTTGCGGCGGTCAGGGCTGTGGCGATGCGAGGGATGCCATGCGCTTCGGCAACATTGTGGCAGTATGCGATGTGGACCAGGGACATGTCGACCGCGCTGCGAAGGATTTCACCAAGGATGGCAAGGTGCCGGAAAAATTCAGCGACTTCCGCAAGTTGCTAGAGCGCGACGACCTCCACTGCATCATCAACGGCACGCCGGACCATTGGCATAGCCTGGTCAATATCGCCGCCGCCAAGGCGAAAAAGGACATCTATTCGGAAAAACCCCTGACCCTCACCATCGATGAAGGCAAACACGTGGTCAAGGCGGTGCGCGATAACAAGGTGGTCCTGCAGACCGGCACCCAGCAGCGCAGCAGTGAACGTTTCCGCATGGCTTGCGATTTGGTCCGCAACGGTCGCATCGGCAAACTCAAGGAAGTGACCGTGTGGCTGCCCGCCGGCCGGCGCGAGGGGCCCTTCGCCAGCAAACCGGTCCCACCGCAACTTAACTGGGATTTCTGGCAAGGGCAGGCACCCAAGGTGGATTACGTGGCCGAGCGCTGCCACGTGTGGTTCCGTTATTGGTATGAATACTCGGGTGGCACCATGACCGACTGGGGTGCCCACCACATGGACATAGGCTATTGGGCGATCGGCCTGCCGGCACCGACCCAAGTGGAAAGCAAGGCTCTATCCATCCCGATCCCCGGCGGCTACACCACCATCGCCGACTACGAGGTGAAGTTCACTTATCCTAACGGTGTCGTGTTCAATGTCCGTTCGACCCGCGACGACGACCCGTTCGGCGGCACCGTCAATCCGGCCGGCCAGCGCAACGGCATCCGCTTTGAAGGCAGCGACGGCTGGATCTGGGTCAATCGCGACCAACTCAAGGCCATCGACCGCGAAGTGCTCAGCAAGCCATTGCCGGATTCCGCCGAGCGCCTGTTTGTTAGCAACGATCACAAGGGCAACTTTTTCGATTGTGTGCGCTCACGCAAGGATCCGATCTGCGACGTGGAAGTTGGGCATCGCTCGGCTTCGGTGTGCCATCTCGGCGCCATCTCGCTGCGCACCGGAAAATCCCTCCAGTGGGATCCGGCCAAGGAGGAATTCGTCGGCGAACACGCCGCCGAGGCCAACGCCCATGCCACCCGCGAAATGCGCAAGCCCTACGACTACAGCTTCGTGGGGTGAATCAGCACTCATCGTAGGCGCGCTGGTGACAGCGCGGGAGGCGGACGCTCGACGGCTCATGGACGTTCCATCACCCAAGACGCATTCTAACGAATGCGCCTACGGGCGCGGCAGCACTCTGCGTAGGCGCGCTGGTGACAGCGCGGGAGGCGGCTCGGCTACTCAGGGACGTTCCATCAGCCCAAGACCGCGTTCTCACGAACGCGCCTACGCGCGGCAGCACTCTGCGTAGGCGCGCTGGTGACAGCGCGGGGGGCGGCGGCTCGGCTACTCAGGGACGTTCCATCAGCCCAAGACCGCGTTCTCACGAAC
>JBAXOF010000011.1:0-30918 GCA_037133375.1 Verrucomicrobiota bacterium
AGCAGGTCGTGGACGCGGCCACCGCCTGGCAAATCCACAGCATGATGGCGGGCGGATGTTTCCGGGGCAGTTGCGCCGGGGTCTTCAATGGGTTGTTAGAAAAGCCGTTCACGGGTGCCGGCAAAGGTGGCAGCACGCATGATTTTGCCGACACCTGGTTTTTGGGTTACAACAAGCACGTGACCTGCGGGGTGTGGACCGGTTTTTTGCAAGCCGGGGGCGGGCCGATCTATCCGGGGGCCTTCAGCCGTGAGTTGGCCTTGCCGGTCTGGCAGGCCACGATGAATGCGATCGCGCCGGCGTTTGGCGGCGGCACCCTTGAGGCACCTGAATCCGTGGTGGAGGTGCCGATTTGCAGCGTCTCCGGCCAGCGTGCCACCCAATTCTGTCAGGAAATGGCGGAAGACAAAGGCAGCGGCAAATTGCACTCCCGATCCACGGCGGTGAACGAATACTTCCGCAAGGGCACCGAATCCCAGGTCTTCTGCAGCGTTCACTCGGGGACCACCAGTGACGGTCTGTCGGCCCTAGCCAGTCTCCCGGCGCTCGATGTCGTGCCTATCATTCCCAAAGACCCCTTCGTCATTGGCAACGACCCCTATCATGCCGAGGTCCCCAGCACCGCCGCTGTCTCCAGGAATGCCGGACTGGTCCGTCGCAGCACCAATGTCTTGGATAGTCTGGACGTCGGCGATGGCGATGAGAAAATCAGCTTGCCCAATCCCGACCGCCTGAAAATCGAGGATGAGTAAATGTTGGGAGCGGGACTGGCCAAGTCCCGTCTGGCAATGAAGATGACACTTGGCAAGTGTCGTTCCCTGCCTGAGACGCGTGTTTCAAGGAGTGCGGGGCGTTCCGCCCACATCACCGCACTCCTCTGATGTCCTTGCCACAACACCGCGTTCTCACGCACGCGCCTACCAAGAAAATCCTAAATCCTAAATCCTAAATCCTAAATTCTAAATCAATCAGTGTCCTCAGTGGAATCAGTTCTTTTCAGTGGTTATCTTGCTCCGCACGCGCCTATCAAGAGCCGCGTTCTCACGAGCCGCACCTATTGTCTCGCCACCCAAACCTTGCCGCTGGCATAGCGGGCGGCGCGTATTTTTCGCTGGCCAATTCCAGAATGGGGGGATAGCTTGCGTCAGGTGCCTGAATGAAAATCAAGCTGAGATTGGCACACCCTTTGCTTTACCTCAATCACACCATCAGATCATGAAAAAAATCGAAGCCATTATCAAACCGTTCAAGTTGGAAGAAGTGAAGGAAGCATTGGCGGACGCTGGAATCCAAGGGATGACCGTGACAGAGGTCAAGGGTTTCGGGCGCCAAAAGGGGCATACGGAAATCTACCGAGGCTCGGAATACACCGTGGATTTTTTGCCCAAGGTGAAAATCGAGGTAGTCGTCGATGATGCTGCGGCAGACAAGGTGGCGCAAGTGATTGTGAAGAGCGCCAACACCGGGAAAGTTGGGGATGGCAAGGTTTTTGTTTCCAATGTGGAGCAGGCAATCCGCATCCGCACCGGGGAAACCGGTTCGTCCTCGGTGGTTGGCAGTTGAGCGGTTGTCGTGGGTCAGGCGTGCGCCTCGGCAATGGCCTGGCTGGGGCCGGTGAATTCATGGCTTGGGAATGTTCGGTATTGAATAGTTGGGAGTGGCAAGCATACTGCCGCCCCGATCTTCGGACCTTTCACTTCCTGATTCATTCATCATGGTTCCGCCATCCACCCCCACCCCAAAGCCCTCCAAACGCAAACCCGCCAAGGATTGGACTCCCGAGCAATCCGCTGAACTCTACGGCGTCGAGCAATGGGGGCATGGCTTTTTCGGGGTGAACAAAAAGGGGCAGGTCACCGTCCGTTTGGCGGATGACGATGCCGCGGCCGAGGTGGCGCTGTTCGATGTGATAGAAGGCTTGCATGATCGCGGCACCCATCTGCCGGTGTTGCTGCGGTTCCGGGATCTGTTGCATTCCCGCATCACCGAAATCAACTTGTCTTTCCGCAAGGCGATCCGGGAGCACGGATACAGCGGCGAATATCGGGGCGTCTACCCTATCAAGGTGAACCAACAGCGCCAGGTCATCGAGGAAATCGCCGAATTCGGAAAGAAATACCACTACGGTCTGGAGGCCGGATCCAAGCCGGAACTCATCGCGGCTCTGGCACATATGCATGATCCTGAGGCCTATATCATTTGCAACGGCTACAAGGATGAAGAGTTCATCGATCTGGCGCTGCATGCGAAGAAGATGGGTCTCAAGGTCATGTTGGTGTTGGAAATGCCCTCGGAACTTGATTTGATCTTGGAACGCTCCCGGCAAATCGGCGTGCTTCCCAACCTGGGGATTCGCGTGCGACTTTCCACCCGTGGTTCCGGCCATTGGCAAGACAGTGCCGGAGACAAATCCGTGTTTGGTCTCAATGCGTCGCAAGTGATTGATGTGGTGGATCGGCTCAAAGACGCGGGGCGTCTGGATTGTTTGAAAATGCTGCACTATCATCAGGGGTCGCAGATTCCCAACATTGCCGCGATTCGCGAGGGTGCCACCGAGGCAGTGCGCATGTATTGCGACTTGGTCAAGGAAGGGGCGCCGATGGGGGTGCTGGATATCGGCGGCGGCATGGCGGTCGATTACGATGGCTCGCACACCAATTTCCATTCCTCGTGCAACTATTCCATTCCAGAATACTGCATGGATATCGTGGAGGTGGTTTCCCAAGTCTGCGACAAGGCTGGAGTGACCCACCCCACGCTGGTTTCGGAGAGCGGGCGGGCCGTGGTGGCATACTACTCGGTGCTCGTTTTTAACATTCTGGATGTGACCAGCGCCCAAAGCAGCGACAAGGCACCCGGCGTGCCCGAGAACGCCCCACAGAGTCTGCTCGATCTCATCGATGTGAACAAGGTGGTCACCAAGAAGAACCTGCAAGAATGCTTCAACGATGCCGCCTACTACCGGGATCAAATGCGTGCCCAGTTTTTCTATGGCAGCGCCACCTTGCGCGAGCGGGGGTTGGCCGAGGCTTGGTTTTGGCATATCATCACCCGCATTTCGAAGTTGATTGCCGAGTTGGAGGATATCCCTGAGGATTTGCGCGAGTTGTCTTCGACGCTCGTCGATTTCTACTACGGCAATTTCAGTTTGTTCCAGTCCTTGCCGGATTCCTGGGCGATTGATCAGATCTTCCCGGTCATGCCCATTCACCGCTTGGATGAAAAACCGAAGAACCGCGCCGTGTTGGCCGATATCACCTGTGATTGTGATGGGAAAATCGACCACTTCATCGATAAGGAGGATGTGGCCAAAGTCTTGCCCCTGCACGGGCTCAAGCCGGACGAACCCTATTACGTCGCCGTTTTCCTGGTGGGTGCCTATCAGGAAACCCTCGGCGATCTGCACAACCTGCTTGGTGATACCAACGTCGTCGGCGTCCACTTGGAAAAGGGTAAACCGGTTTATACCCACGAAGTGGAGGGCGACACAGTGGCCGATGTGCTCTCCTATGTGGAATTCGATCCCAAGGAACTGGTCACGCGCTTCCGCTCATTCGCCGAACAAGCGGTGGCAGATGGACGGATTTCACCCAAAGAACGACGCGAAATCCTCGACATGTATCGCGCCGGTCTCGCCGGCTACACATATTTTGAGAGTTGATCGATGGCCGGTTGTGAACCGTTCAAGTTAACAGAAGTTTGCGGAAGTGGCCGATGGTGGTGTCCAACCCTGTTTCTAACGAGACGGCGGGGCTCCAGTCGAGTTCGGCGTGGGCCAGGGAGAGGTCCGGACAGCGTTGCTTCGGGTCATCAGCAGGTAACGGCAGAAAAATGATTTTCGAGCGGCTGTGGGTTTTGGCGAGGATCAACTGGGCAAGTTGCAGGATGGTGAATTCAGCGGGGTTGCCGAGGTTGATTGGACCGGTTTGCCGCGGATGGTTCATCAGGCGGATGAAGCCATCGATGAGATCGTCCACATAGCAAAATGAGCGGGTCTGGGTGCCGTTGCCATAAAGCGTTAGATCAGCGCCGCGCAGGGCCTGAACTATAAAGTTGGATATCACGCGTCCGTCATCCGGCAGCATGCGTGGGCCGTAGGTGTTGAAAATGCGGCAGACGCGGATGTCGATGTGGTGTTGGCGGTGGTAATCGAAGCACAAGGTTTCGGCGCAACGTTTGCCCTCATCATAGCAGGCACGGATGCCGATGGGGTTGACGCTGCCCTTGTAGGACTCCGCTTGAGGATGGATATCTGGATCACCATAGACCTCGGAGGTCGAGGCTTGGAACACGCGAGCGCCGGTGTGTTTGGCCAGTTCGAGGCAGTGGATGATCCCGAACACCGAGGTTTTGAGCGTATTGATCGGATTGTGCTGATAGTGCGTCGGCGAGGCCGGGCAGGCGAGATTGTAGATTTGATCAACCTCATACTTGAACGGATCGGTGACGTCGTGGCGAACCAATTCGAACTGCGGGTGGCAGAGGAGGTGGGCGACGTTGCTTTTCCGGCCGGTGAAGAAGTTGTCGAGGCAGATAACCTCATTCCCCTCACCAAGCAGGCGTTCACAGAGATGGGAGCCCAGAAAGCCGGCTCCACCAGTGATGAGAATGCGCATGGTATGAATGGCTACCACGGTTTGCGGCTGCTGGCAAGGAGAGATCACACACAAAGTTTCTGCCACGGATTGTTCAAAAATGTTTGAACAATCCGTGCCCGTGGCTAAGGTCGTGGTCATGAACCGCTTGGCGGAGAACGAGCTAATGGTAGCGAGTGAGCTTGGCGCACTTGAGCGGCAGGTTGTGGATTTTTTCGTGGATGGCGTGAAGGTGCTGGGCATGCCCAGGTCTATCGGCGAGATTTATGGCTTGTTGTTTGTTTCGCAGGCACCGCTCTCGTTAGATGACTTGGTGCTGCAGCTTGGCATCAGCAAGGGGTCGGCTAGTCAGGGGGTGCGGATGTTGAAACGCCTCGGGGCGGTGCGCGAGGCGGCGGTGGGTGAGGAACGCCGCACTTATTTCGAGCCGGCGGTGGAGCTGAAACGCTTGGTCGGCGGCTTCATCCGCGAGCAAATCCGCCCTCATCTGGACAGCGGTAAAGTGAAGATCGTGCGCCTGGAGGAAGCTGCCCAAGCGGAAAGCAATCCCGAGCGCAGAACCTTTCTAACGGAACGACTGGGGCGCATTAAACATTGGATGCGGAGCGGTGGACGCGTGCTTCCAGTCCTGCAAAAACTTCTCGGGGAATGAACATAAACAGCGAAAATGACGTGGCGTGGTTTTGCGTGCGCACGCAGACGAAGCGGGAGCACATTGCCGCCGGACACCTGCGCGAGTTGGAGGGAATCGAAGTGTTTTGCCCGCGTTTGCGCTATCGCAAGGCCACCCGGAGGGGCACGGTGTGGTGGGTTGAGCCGCTGTTTCCGGGCTATCTGTTGGCGAAGTTCAATCGGATGGAGGCGGAGCGGGCGGTCACCTATTGTCAGGGCGTGCGCGGACTGGTGCGCTTCGGGCCGGATGTGCCCACCATTCCGGAATCGTTCGTCGAGATCTTGCGCGAGGAGATTCGCGGGCATCTGACGCCTAACGAGGAAATTCTCACGCTTGCACCCGCCATTGAATGTGGCGATGAGGTGGAAGTGGCCTATGGTCCTCTGGTCGGCATGCGCGGCGTGGTGGTGGCCATCGCGCCGGCAGTGGAGCGCGTGAAAATCCTCATGGATTTTCTGGGCCAACCCCATGCGGTCGATATGGACTTGTTCTCCATCCTGCTGCCGCGGCGGCCAATCCCTTGATTGTAGCGCCAATTTTCGTCCGCCGCCGACGCGCTGAAATTATTTGTTATGGTTGAAGAAATGAGGTCCGTGAGCTATCCTGCCCGTGGGGAGAAGCGTAAGAATGGTGCTTGCCCAGACATCACCGGGCTTCAATTGCAGGTTTCCTTCAAGAACTGGAAGGATCGACCAGGGGCGGTAGCACGCCCACTCATGAATCCGGGCGTTTTGTCCCAGCGGATTCCCACCTCGCACGCCCGAGGGAGCGGGCAGGTTCCAGCCTAACGCCCGCATGCCGCCGGATGCAGCCACAGATTTTCTGATCATCGGCGCGGGCTTTGCCGGGTGTGTCCTTGGCGAGCGGCTTTCCGCCGCAGGGTGGAAATGCGTGGTGGTGGACCGGCGCTTGCATCTGGGTGGCAACGCCTACGATGAAACCGATGAGGCAGGGGTGCTGGTTCACCGCTATGGGCCTCACTACTTTCGCACCAATTCGCCGCGCATCGTTGCTTATCTATCACGCTTTACCGAGTGGCATGCGGTCGATTACACCATCAAAAGCTTTGCCCGGGGGCGGTATTGGAGCTTTCCAATCAACCTCAACACTTTTGAGGAATACCTCGGGCGCTCGTCCAGTTCCGAGGAATTCGCCGGCTGGTTGGAACAGGTCCGGGTGCCCATCGCCGCCCCGCAAAATTCGGAAGATATCATCATTTCGCAGGTCGGCAGGGAGTTTTACCAGCTGTTCTTTGAAAACTACACCCTCAAGCAATGGCGGCGGCATCCCCGCGAGTTAGATGCGTCGGTGTGCGGGCGCATCCCGCTGCGAAGCAACCGGGATAACCGCTATCTAGCAGAAAACTTCCAGGCGCTGCCCGACCACGGATTTGCCGCCCTGTTCGAGCGCATGTTTGAGGCTTCACCCGGCATGGAACTGCATCTGGGGATGGATTTTCAGGAAGCCCGCAAGCGCTGGCGATGCAGGCACCTGATCTTCAGTGGTGCACCGGATGAGTATTTCGACTACAAGTATGGCCCCTTGCCCTATCGTTCCCTTCGCTTTGAAGCGGAATCGTTTACCCGTGAACAACTTGTAAGTCGTGAGACGAGCGCAGGCAGGCCAGGGTTCTGGCAACCTGCGGTGCAGGTCAATTACCCTGAAATGGAGATTCCATTCACGCGGATTGTGGAGATGAAGCACGCGACCGGACAAGTCGTGGACGCCACCACCATCATCCGGGAGTATCCCAAGGATTGGCAACCAGGCGCGGAACCCTACTACCCAGTCCCGGCACCTGACGCCAGTGCCGCATACCAACGCTATGCCAAACTCGCAGCGGCTGAGCCCAATGTCAGTTTCGTAGGACGCCTCGCCACCTACCGCTACTATAACATGGATCAAGTCGTCGGCCAGGCCCTTGCGGAAGCCGAAAAACTCCTGCTCCTATACGGTTCTAAATCATCCCTAGATATAGTCTAACAACAAGTCATCCCATGCCAGTTCCACTTCTCGACGTCAACGCCCAGAACCATCCCTTGGAGCAAGAACTCACCGAGGCTTTTACCCGCGTGCTCCGCTCGGGGCGCTTCATTCTTGGGGAGGAAGTGGAAGCGTTTGAAGCGGAATGCGCGGCGTTCATCGGAGCGGAGCATGCCGTGTCCATGTCATCTGGCACCGATGCCCTGCTGGCGGCTTTCATGGCTCTTGGTATTGGGCCTGGCGACGAAGTGCTGTGTCCGGCATTCACGTTTTTTGCGACTGCGGGTTGTATCGCGCGGACTGGGGCCATCCCGGTTTTTTGTGATGTCTGCCCGGTCACTTTCAATATCGATTTGGACTCCGCAGTGGCTCGTCTCACGTCACGGACCAAGGCCATTGTGCCTGTCCACCTGTTTGGTCAGGCGGCGCAGATGGACGCCATCAGCGCGTTTGCTGCGGAAAACAACCTACAGGTCATTGAGGACGTGGCCCAATCAATCGGTGCCACTTACCATGGCCGTGACTGCGGCACCCTCGGGGATATCGGATGTTTCAGTTTCTTCCCGTCGAAAAATCTGGGTGGCTTTGGCGATGGCGGGTTGGTCACGGCCAATGATGGTGCCCTGGCGGAGACGCTTCGGCGGATCCGCAATCATGGCATGCACCCGCGTTACTATCATTCGTCAGTGGGGGCTAATTTCAGGATGGATGCCCTCCAGTGCGCGCTGCTCCGGGTGAAGCTCAGGCACCTCGGAGGATATATTGCGGACCGGGAGGCCAACGCCAAATACTATATGGATAGTATTTCCAAAATGCCGGGGGTGGCTCGGGCTGGCGGCGCGGAGGCCGGGACTCCTGCCAGAATCCTCCTCCCGGTGACCAGCCCACACAACCGCCACGTCTGGAATCAGTTCACACTCCGCGTGATAGGATCAGGTCAGCGCGATGCGCTCAAAAGTCACCTCACCGCGCGCGGCATCGGCTGTGAAATCTACTATCCGGTGTCTCTCCATCAGCAGGAATGCTTCCAACACCTTCCGGCTCACGCCATCCAAACCTGTCCGGTCTCTGAGGCGCTCACCCACGAGGTGCTGAGCATCCCGGTCTATCCGGAATTGAGTGCCTCCCAACTGGACGAAGTCAGCTCGGCTATCGGTGCCTGGTTAGAGGTTTGAACCCATTTTTTTCCTCCCGTCATGAACAAGCTTTTCGTAGCCGGACACCGTGGAATGGTCGGTTCCTCTATCGTTAGAGAAGCTGCAAGCCGCGGCGGTTTCCATGTTATTACTGCCAGCCATGGGGAATTGGATCTGTGCAATCAGGCGGCGGTTTTCGCCTATCTGGCCGACAACCAGCCGCAGATTGTGCTCATTGCCGCCGCCAAAGTGGGTGGGATTCACGCCAATTCAACCTATCCGGCGGCCTTCATTTATGAGAATCTGGCGATAGCCGCCAATCTGATCGAGGGGTGCCGCCGCGCCGGGGTGCCGCGTGTGCTGTTCCTTGGTTCGTCGTGCATCTATCCACGCCAGGCACCTCAACCGATGCCTGAAAGGTGTTTGTTGAGCAGTCCGCTCGAACCCTCTAACGAGGCCTACGCCATCGCCAAGATCGCCGGACTGAAGCTGTGTCAGCACTATCGGTCTCAATATGGGCTTGTCTATCACAGCGCCATGCCCACCAATCTCTACGGCCCTGGCGATAATTACCATCCGGAGAATTCCCATGTGATTCCGGCCTTGTTGCGGCGGTTCCATGAAGCGAAGCAACGCGGCGATGCCTCCGTCACCATCTGGGGCAGCGGCACTCCGCGCCGCGAGTTCCTGCACGTTGACGATCTCGCTGCGGCTTGTTTTCATCTGTTGTCTCTGGATAACCCGCCGGATTGGGTGAACATCGGGGTCGGCACGGATCTAACCATCCTCGAGCTTGCCGGACTCGTCGCCCGGATCACCGGCTTTACCGGCACCATTCTGACGGATCCCAGCAAGCCGGATGGCACGCCGCGCAAGCTCTTGGATATTTCCACAATCAAAGCCAGCGGATGGCTGCCACAGGTGAGGTTGGAAGCGGGATTGGCCGCGGCCTATGAGGATTTTAAGATGTCCATCGCCTGTGGCGCTGGCAGGCTATAAACGCAGAACCCCATACCACCATGAAACGCGCGTTAATCACCGGGATTACCGGACAGGACGGATCCTATCTCGCGGAATTGCTCCTCGGGAAGGGCTACGAGGTGCATGGCATCAAACGCCGGGCCTCGCTCTTTAACACTCAGCGGATAGATCATATCTACGAGGATCCGCATGTGGAAAATTCGCGCTTCCGCCTGCATTATGGCGATCTAACTGACAGTTCGAATCTAACCAGGATTATCAGCGAGGTGCGGCCGGATGAGGTATACAATCTTGGCGCACAGTCCCATGTGGCCGTCTCCTTCGAGGCACCTGAATACACCGCGGATGTCGATGCCATGGGAACGTTGCGGTTGTTGGAGGCAATTCGGTTCCTGGGGTTGGAAAGAAAGACCCGTTTTTATCAGGCTTCAACCTCGGAGTTATATGGTCTGGTGCAAGAGAGTCCGCAAAATGAGGCCACCCCGTTTTACCCGCGTTCACCATATGCGGTGGCCAAACTCTATGCCTATTGGATCACGGTCAACTACCGTGAGGCGTATGGGATGTATGCTTGCAACGGGATTCTCTTCAACCATGAGTCGCCGCGCCGTGGTGAGACATTTGTCACGCGCAAGATCACCCGTGGCTTTGCCAATATCGCCCATGGCATCGAACGCTGCCTGTTTCTCGGCAATATGGCTTCACTGCGCGACTGGGGACATGCCAAGGACTACGTAAGGATGCAATGGATGATGCTCCAACAGAAGCATGCGGAGGACTATGTCATTGCCACCGGCAGGCAGCTTGCGGTCCGCGAATTTGTCCGCATGGCCGCGCGCGAAGCTGGTATGCAACTCGCCTTTTCCGGCACTGGTGCCGATGAGATTGCCACCGTCATTGCCGTGGATGCCGCCGTGGCTCCTCAGGTCAGTGTTGGCGAGGTTGTTGTCAAAGTGGATCCGCGCTATTACCGTCCCACCGAGGTGGATACCCTGCTAGGTGATGCCACCAAGGCCCGGCAGATGTTAGGCTGGACCCCGGAAATTACTGTCGAACAGATGTGTGCCGAAATGGTAGCCGCGGATCTCGAGGATGCCAAACGCCACGCCCTGCTCAAGTCCCACGGCCACCATGTCGCCGTGACCAAAGAATGAGAATGCCTCACCCTATTCCACGTTTTATGAAAAAAGTATTTGTCTCCGGTTGTTACGATATTCTTCACGCTGGCCATATTCAATTTTTTGAAGAGGCACGCGCGTTGGGTGATTATCTTATTGTGTCATTCGCTTCCGCTGAGGTGTTGTGGCATCACAAGCGCCGCAAACCCTCAATTCCCGACGACCATAAGCGTGTCTTGCTGCAAGGGTTCCGCGTCATCGATGAAGTGATTGTCACTCAAGGGCACAAGGAGGGCTTGGACTTCGAGGAGGATTTCCTGCGCTTGCGTCCGGACTTTCTCATCGTCACCGACGATGACAAGTATGGTCTGCTCAAACGCGAACTCTGCGCCAAAGTCGGTGCTCAATACGTCATTCTGCCCAAGACCCCGCCGCGCTTTCAACCCGTCTCCACCAGCTCGATCGTGCGCTGGGTGCAGGCCCCCACGGAGGCGCCGCTGCGTGTCGATTTCGCCGGCGGTTGGTTGGATGTTCCGCGCTTCTCGCGGCCCGGTGAGTTCATTGTCAACTGCGCGATTTCACCACTCGTGTCACTTCGCGAGTGGCCCTATGAAAAACAGGCGGGTCTGGGCGGTAGCGGGGCCTGGGCGCTCCTCAATGGACGCGATGGGGTCAATTCCGAGCTTGATATGGGCGTGGGTTGGCAGGATCCGGCCGTCATCCGCGAGACCGGCCTCTGTGTCTGGCGCTCCGGCATGACCCCGGTTCTTGACTTTAAACAAAACGGGGATTTTCTAACTGGATGCCTGGCCATTCTCTGGACCGGCCACCCCCATGATACCCCCGGCGTTGCCAACCATCCGCGCGATTACGAGCTGATTGCCGCGTCCGCACGCCTCGCCCGTGATGGCGCACTCAGTGCCAATCGACAACTTCTCGCTGATGGCATGTCGATCTATCATCAAGCGCAACTCGCTGAGGGCATGCAGCCGTTAGTGGCGATTCCCGGTGCCTTGGCCCATAAATACTGTGGTGGAGGCTACGGCGGCTATGCTCTCTATCTGTTTGATGAGCCGGACCTGCGCACCCAGGCACTCGCCGCCACCGATAATCTCCGCGCCATCGAACCATTTTGCCGGATTTGAAAACCATCCCTGTCATTGGTTTGCCGATTGCCGCGACCGACTACGCAGGGGCCGTGGCTTGGGTTGTTGCGCGAGCCAGGGCAGGGGATCGCGCCTATGCCGTGGAAGCCGCCAATGCCCATGTGGCGGCGCTGGCCCGCACGGACCGCGCCTTTGGCGAGTCCATGCGGCGCTTCGATCTCATCTGCCCCGATGGCATGCCATTGGTGTGGTTTGTCAACACCTGCTTGGCTCCGGCGGAAAAACTCAGGGACCGTGTGTATGGTCCCACCTTGATGCTGGAAACACTCAAAGCGAGTGACGGGGTGGGGGAGTTGCGCCACTATTTGTTAGGTGGACAACAATCCACGCTCGCCAAACTCAGCGCCTCCTTCGCGGAGCGTTTCCCCGGAACCGTAATTGCCGGTGCCTATGCCCCTCCATTTGGCGCATGGCCTGCGGACGAATTTGAGCGGATATGTCACAAGATCCGTGAGTCCCGTGCTAATCTCATCTGGGTTGGCCTTGGTTGTCCCCGCCAAGAGCATTGGATCGCCGCGCACAAAGACCGCTTGCCACCCGGAGTTTATTTTGGGATCGGGGCAGCCTTTGCATTTCACGCCGGTGAGGTCCGCCAGGCACCTCCCGCTATTCAACGCTTGGGACTTGAATGGTTGTATCGGCTCTGCATGGAACCGCAGCGATTATTCCGGCGTTACTTGATTTATAATTCGCTGTTTCTTTTTCATGCTTTTCGTGATAGGTTGACCCGTTGATTTGTGGCAACCCATCACTCCAATGCCAAGCCTCCAAGTCGAAACCATCTGCTGCCTCGGGGCCGGCTATGTCGGCGGGCCGACCATGGCCATGATCGCAGCTAAGTGTCCGCACCTCCAGGTGACCGTCGCGGACTTGAATGTCCAGCGCATTGCAGCGTGGAACTCCGCCGTCCTGCCGATTTACGAACCCGGCCTCGAATCGATAGTCGCCGCCGCACGCGGCAGAAATCTGCATTTTACCAGCGATATCCACGGTGCCATCGCGGCCGCTGATTTGATTTTCGTAGCGGTAGGCACTCCCACCAAGTCCTACGGCATCGGCACTGGGCGCGCTGCTGACCTTCGCCACATTGAGGCGGCCGCGCGAGTGATTGCGGAGGTTTCCGAAGGTCACAAAATCATTGTTGAGAAAAGCACCATACCCGTGCGCACCGCCGGTGCAATCAAGACCATTCTGGAGGCTAGCACCACTTCCAACGCCACCTTTGAAGTGCTCTCAAATCCGGAGTTTCTCGCTGAGGGCACCGCCATAGAAGATCTCAAATGCCCGGATCGGATTCTTATCGGTGGTGGAAACACCCCGGCAGGCAAGGCCGCCGTTGAGGCGTTGGTGGCGGTTTACGCCAACTGGGTGCCGCCTGAGCGCATCCTCACCACCAACCTGTGGTCGTCGGAGTTGTCCAAACTCGTCGCCAATGCCTTTCTTGCCCAGCGCATTTCTTCTATCAACTCCATATCTGCGCTGTGTGAGAAAACCGGCGCGGATGTCGATGAGGTGGCGCACGCCATTGGCATGGATTCGCGTATCGGTCCCAGCTTCCTCAAATCATCCATTGGCTTTGGTGGCTCCTGCTTTCAAAAAGACCTGCTCAACTTGGTCTATCTTTGCGAGTCCTTCGGGCTGCCGGAGGCCGCTAAATATTGGAATCAGGTGCTCCGCATCAACGACTGGCAGAAGTCGCGCTTTGTCGGGGAAGTCGTCCGTGCGATGTTCAACACGATCAATGGCAAGCGCATCGGCATCTTGGGCTTCGCTTTCAAGAAGGATACCAACGATACCCGGGAGAGCCCGGCCATTCGTGTCTGCCGCGATCTTCTGCTCGAACTGGCTCATGTCGCCATTTATGACCCCCAAGTCGATCCTAACAGCATCTACCAAGAGTTGCTGGCGGACGGTGTGGCCCCAACCATTTTGGAATCCAATATGAAGATTTGCAGCGACCCCTATGCGGCTGCTAACAAGTCTCACGCCTTGGTTGCCCTAACTGAGTGGGACGAGTTTAAGACTTTGGATATGGGGCGCATTTATGAACTTATGCTCAAGCCCGCCTTCGTTTTTGATGGACGGGGCATTCTTCCCGCCGCCGATCTCAAGGGCCACGGCTTTGAGGTCTTCACCATCGGCAAAGGCTGAAACTCCGACCTTCCGACTTTTTGACCTATATATGAACATTCATCCCGAATTCCACCGGTTCCTCAATCGCCACGACAAGGAGGTGCTGCTCCGCCAGCGAGGGCTGGTCATTTGGCTCTATGGTCTATCCGGGTCCGGCAAGTCCACCATTGCCAATGCGGCCGAGCGTGTCTTGCACCATCAAGGCCGCTGCACCGTCATCCTTGATGGCGATAACCTGCGCACCGGACTCAATTCCAACCTCGGCTTCAGCGATGAAGACCGTCTCGAAAACATTCGGCGCATCGCGGAAATGGCCAAGGTTTTCGTCGCGCAGGGGATTATCACCTTTGTCTCTGCCATCACCCCGCGCGGCGAACTCCGCGATCTCGCACGCGGCTTGCTCGGCCCGGATTTGTTCGAGGTGTATGTTGAAGCCACCTACGAAACTTGTGAAAAACGTGACGTCAAAGGTCTCTACGCCAAAGCCGCTCGCGGCGAAATCGCCCGTTTCACCGGCAAAGACGGGTCGTTTGAACCGCCGCATGATCCCGCCCTTGTCCTCAACTCCGAAACCACCTCGGTCCAGGATGCTGCATTTGAGCTCCTCGAGGTCATTCAGGATCGGATTTGCCTCAGTCACCCGTTGTAACTCATTGGAAAACTACGATGATTACAAAATAGCTCTACGAACTAATTATTTCTTGACGGCATGCGCACAGTGGCCTAATTTCCTGCCGCGCCGGGGTTGTTTGACCCCAACGCCAGATTAGTTCCACTGTTCCTTGCGCCATGCCCAATTACCAATTCAATCACCTCGACCAACTCGAAGCGGAAGCCATCTTTGTGCTGCGGGAGACCGCCGCCCAGTTTGAAAACCCCGCGCTGCTTTTCTCGGGCGGCAAGGATTCCATTGTCATGGCGTGGCTGGCACGCAAAGCCTTCTGGCCCGCCCGCATGCCCTTTCCGCTGGTGCATGTGGATACCGGCCATAATTTCCCTGAAACGATGGTCTATCGGGACGAGTTCGTCGATCTCATGGCGGCCCGGCTCATCGTCGGCTCGGTGCAAGAATCAATCGATACCGGGCGCGTGGTGGAAGAAAAGGGTGCCACGGCCTCGCGCAACAAGCTGCAAACTGTCACCCTGCTCGATACCATTGAGAAACACCAATATGACGCCTGCTTGGGTGGCGGACGCCGCGACGAGGAGAAAGCCCGTGCCAAAGAGCGCTTCTTCTCTCACCGAGACGACTTCGGTCAGTGGGATCCGAAAAACCAACGGCCGGAACTCTGGAACCTCTTCAATGGTCGCAAAAATCCTGGCGAGCACTTCCGCATCTTTCCACTCTCGAACTTCACCGAGATGGACATTTGGATGTATATCAAACGTGAGAACATCCCGCTGCCATCCATCTACTTTGCCCATGAACGTGAAGTCTTCGAACGCAACGGCATGTTGCTCGCCATCACTGATTTTCTGGTCTCCCAGCAACACGAAACTGTTACCTCCAGGGTCGTGCGCTTCCGCACCATCGGTGACGCCACTTGCACCGGGGCCGTAGAATCCTCCGCCTCAACCATCGCCGAAGTCATCGCCGAAGTCTCCGCCGCCCGCCAAACCGAACGCGGCACCCGCTCCGACGATAAACGCTCTGAAACCGCCATGGAAGACCGGAAGAAAGAAGGGTATTTTTAACATGGACTTATTACGTTTTTCCACCGCCGGTTCCGTCGATGACGGCAAATCCACTCTCATCGGGCGCTTGCTCCATGATTCAAAATCTATCTTTGAGGACCAACTCGAAGCGATGGAAGAATCCTCGCGGCGACGCGGCGACGCGAACGTGAACCTCGCGCTTCTAACCGACGGGCTCAAGGCCGAGCGCGAACAGGGCATCACCATTGACGTGGCCTATCGCTATTTTGCCACGCCGAAGCGCAAGTTCATCATCGCCGACACACCGGGGCATATCCAATACACGCGCAACATGGTGACCGGCGCGTCCACCGCCAATCTGGCCATCATTCTCATCGATGCCCGCAAAGGCGTTATCGAGCAGACCAAACGCCACAGTTTTGTCGCCAACCTCCTGCGCATCCAACATCTGGTGGTTGCTGTCAACAAGATGGACCTCGTCGGCTTCGCTGAGGACGTTTACAACCAAATCATCGAGGATTTCCGCGAATTTGCCTCGCGCCTCGATAACATCGTCGAAATCACCTTCATCCCGATATCCGCGCTCAATGGCGACAATGTCGTCGATAAATCCGCCAACATGCCATGGTATGAGGGGCCCACCTTGCTCTATCATCTCGAAAATGTCTACGTCGGCAGCGAGGAAAACCATGTGGAAGCGCGCTTCCCCGTCCAGTGGGTCGTCCGCCCGATGAGCGACGAGTGGCATGACTTCCGCGGATATGCCGGCCGCGTGGCGGGCGGGGTTTTCAAACCAGGGGATGCCGTCACCGTGCTTCCGTCCGGTTTCACCTCCCGCGTCAAGGCCATTCACAGTCCCGGTGGCGAACTCACGGAGGCAGCAGCTCCCCAATCCGTTTGTCTCACCCTTACGGATGAAATCGATATTTCCCGTGGTGACATGCTGGTCAAGGCTAACAACCCACCCCAGGTCGGCCAGGACATCGAGGCCATGGTGTGCTGGTTTTCACCCCGCGCCATGCCCCCGCGCGCCAAGTTCGTCCTCCGCCACACCACCCAGGAAACCAAGGCGGTGGTGCAGAAAGTCAGGTATCACGTCGATATCAACACGCTGCACAAGATCGAGGATGTCGATGGTTTTGCCATGAACGACATCGGGCGCATCAGCCTGCGCACGGCAGTGCCGTTGTTCTATGATTCCTACCGCCGCAATCGCCAAACCGGTTCGTTCATCCTCATCGACCCGGATACCAACGAAACCGTCGCTGCTGGAATGATAGTTTGATTTTTTCGTTCATTTTTTATTGAACAAGTGGAGTTTCGTGCCAAATTGCCGCGCCGCCCTCCCTCCCATGGACTGCTGGTTTCCAATCTCCAGAATTGACTCCCAGGTTTTTTGCCGGTAACGGTAGAAGCGACCAATGGCGGTAGCGTCCCAATTCACTGCTTAGGTATTTATTTCGATGATCACTCCTGAGAAATTCACCAATCACCAGGCAGTTATCGGCGTTGTCGGCCTCGGCTACGTCGGCCTGCCACTCGCCCTTGCCTACGCGCACAAGGGTTTTGGCGTGATCGGCTTCGATATCGACCACTCGAAAATTGTCCATCTCCACGCTGGAACGAGCTATATCAAGCACATTCCAAGCGCGCAGATTGCCGCTGCCCGCGCCTCCGGCAAACTTGATGCCACCACGGATTTCTCCCGTATCAAGGACTGCGATGCCATCATCCTTTGCGTTCCAACGCCTTTGGATGATCACCTCGAGCCCGATCTGAGCTTTGTCACTGATACGCTGGACGCCGTTGTTCCCCACCTCCGGGCCGGACAAATCCTCAGCCTGGAGAGCTCCACCTATCCCGGCACCACCGAGGAAGAGGTCGTCTCCCGCGTCGAGGCCGCCGGTTTCAAAGTCGGCGAAGCTGTCTTTGTCGTCTATTCCCCGGAGCGCGAGGATCCCGGTAACCCGCATTTTGCCGCCACTAACATTCCCAAAGTTGTCGGAGGACACACTCCGGCTTGTCTTGAAGCCGGCACCGCACTCTATGGCGCGGCCTTTGACCAGGTTGTCCCTGTGTCCTCCACCCAAGTCGCCGAACTCTCGAAGTTGTTAGAAAATATCTATCGGGCGGTCAACATCGGTCTTATCAATGAGCTGAAAATCGCCGCAGATCGCATGGGCATTGATATTTGGGAGGTCATCCGGGCCGCCGCAACCAAGCCCTTTGGCTTCACACCGTTCTATCCTGGCCCCGGCCTTGGCGGCCACTGCATCCCGATCGACCCGTTCTACCTGACCTGGAAAGCCCGCGAATTCGGGGTGCACACCCGCTTCATCGAACTTGCCGGCCAAGTCAATCGTGCGATGCCCGAGTATGTCGTCCAACGCACGATGACGGCCCTCAATACCCGCAGTAAAGCCGTCATGGGCAGCCGCATCCTGCTTCTGGGTCTGGCCTACAAAGCCAACGTCGATGACATGCGCGAATCGCCCACCTTTGCCTTGTTGGACCGCTTCCGCGAGCTCGGTGCCCAAGTCACCTATCACGATCCGCATGTTCCGGTCATTGGTCCCACTCGCGAACACTCGCGCTGGGCTGGCACCCGCTCGGTGGAACTCTCTCCGGATACTCTGGCTGCTGCCGACTGCGTGGTAATTTCCACCCACCACGCCGCCTTTGATCTGCAAATGCTTGCCACTCACGCCCATCTCATCATCGATACCCGCAACGCCATGGTCACCGTGACCACCCGGCCCGGTCAGGTTGTCAAAGCCTGACCGCAGCAGTCTTCCGTAGGCGCGTTCGTGAGAACGCGGGGTTTTGTCTCCCGTAGGCGCGTTCGTGAGAACGCGGGGTTTTGTCTTCCGTAGGCGCGTTCGTGAGAACGCGGGATTTTTGTATCAGGCGGCCCTGTAGCGGCGGTCTATGACCGTCGCAGTCTACGGTAGGCGCGTTCGTTAGAACGCGGGGTTCTGTATCAGGCAGCCCCGTAGCGGCGGTCTATGACCGTCGCAGTCATACAGATCCCTGCTGCATAGAGTCTCTTAAGCCATGAAGTCACTCAACGAGCGCCTAACCGGCCAGCAACGTGCGTTGATCATCAAGGCGTTGGAGCACCTTAATTGCATCTTGGTCTATCTCTTCGGTTCTTATGGATCCCCATTGGAGCATCCGGCAAGCGATATCGACATCGCCTTCCTGCCCTCATTCCCAGTCGGCCCCATCGAGTGTTTTGACTTCGCCAACACTCTGGCCGAACTGCTTGGCAGATCGGTCGATCTAATCGACCTGTCGAGTGCAAGCACCGTCATGGCCAAAGAAGTGATTCGCACCGGGGTGGTCCTGCATGTGGCGGACCAATCCCGCCTCCAACAATTTGAAATGCGCACCTTGGCCGACTACGCCCGGCTCAATGAGGAGAGGCAACCTGTCCTAGCCATGCAGTGATGACCGACGACATTTTACTCAATAAATCAGCCATCATCCGCCGTTGCCTGGCGCGTGTGGAGGATGAATTCCGTGGCGATGTTCAGCGGCTTGATAATTTCACGGTCCAGGATGCCATCGTATTAAATGTCCTGCGGGCCTGTGAAGCGGCCATCGATCTTGCGATGCACCGGGTTGCGGAGCAGCGCCTCGGCATTCCTCAAAGCAGCAGGGATGCATTTGATCTGCTGCTCGCACATCACATTCTGAGTCCTGCCACTGCCAAAGGTATGAAAAACATGGTGGGTTTCCGCAACATCGCTGTCCACAGTTACCAGCAAATCCAGCGTCCGATCCTCGAAGCCATACTGCAGCATCATCTCGATGACTTCAGGATCTATCTTGCGGAAATTGCAAAATGATGGAAGAGGCAGATTGTCAGCAACCAAACTGAGTAATACTCTCCTCCATTCAAAATTCAAAATCCATCATTCAAAATATCTTCTCTCCCTGCCCTTCCCCCCCATGCGCATTCTCGTCACTGGCGGTGCCGGCTTTATCGGCTCCAATCTCGTCCGACTGCTTGTCGCCAAGGGCCACCAGGTCCTTAACGTCGACAAGCTCACCTACGCCGGTAACCCGCGCGCGCGCGCCGATCTCGATGGCCATCCTGCCTATCGCATGCTCCAAGCGGACATCTGCGATGCCGATGCCATGCGTGCTGCCTTCGCGGGTTTTCACCCGGACTGGGTCATGCATCTGGCCGCTGAGTCCCATGTCGACCGTTCCATCGATGGCCCCGGAGCCTTCATCCAAACCAACATTGTTGGCACCTACACGCTCCTCCAAGCCGCCAGGGAGCATTGGGCGCCCCGCCTCTCTGCCTCTACCCTGTCCTCTGCCCCATGTCCCCTGACCTCTGACCTCTGTCCTCTGTCCTCTTCTTCCGCCCCCCGCTTTCTCCATGTCTCCACCGACGAAGTCTACGGCTCACTCGGCGCGACCGGTCATTTCACCGAAACGACGGCCTACGATCCCCACTCGCCCTATTCCGCTAGCAAGGCGGCTTCCGACCACCTGGCCCGGGCATGGCACGATACCTACGGCTTCCCCGTCATTGTCACCAATTGCTCTAACAATTACGGCCCCTTCCAATTCCCGGAAAAGCTCATCCCGGTCGTCATCCTCAAGGCGCTTCGCGGCCAAGCCATTCCAGTCTATGGCAAGGGTGAGAACATCCGCGACTGGCTCTACGTGGAAGATCATGCCGAAGCCTTGCTCACCGCCATCTCATCAGGCAAACCCGGCGCAACCTACAATATCGGCGGCAATAACGAACTGCAAAACATCGACCTCGTCCGCCTCCTCTGCCGCATTCTTGATGAACTCCTGCTAGAGCGTGGCATCACCATCCAGCGTGAAACATCCTCTGCTCTGACCTCCAACCTCCGTCCTCTGACCTCCGAATCCCTCATCACCTTCGTAACCGATCGGCCCGGCCACGACCTCCGCTATGCCATCGACGCCTCCAAGATCCGCGATGAACTCGGCTGGCAACCCAAACAAGATCACCTATCCGGCTTCCGCAAGACAGTCCAATGGTATCTCGACAACGAACCCTGGTGGCAGGAAATCTTGAGCGGCGAGTATCAGTTGGAACGGTTAGGCGTCTCATGACGGGAGAGGACAGAGGACAGAGGACAGGAAGGAAACCTGAGATCAGAAGTCACTCATGCAAATCCGCTCAGCCAAAGAACTTGAGGTTTACAAAAAGGCGTATCAGCTCGCAATGGAGATCTTTGTTCTGCATCATTTTGCCTCATCGTCATTTTGCCAAAAGTTCTCACAGATAATGAGCTGATTTGCATGGTTTATTGATTTACGCTGCCTAACGACCTCCGCCACACTCGAGGAATTCACCCGCTCCCTGTGAGACGGAAGAATTTTGAATTTTGAATTTTGAATGTTGGATGAAATAGATCAGCCACTCAGCAGCGCAAAGCTCACTCCTCAATTCAAAATTCATAATCCAAAATCCAAAATCTCTTCCCCGCCCTACCGTCCCTCCGACTTTCCGACTTTCTAACCGCGCGCCGCCCTCATTCCCTCCAATTCTGGGATGCTGCTTGCCATTTCGCACGCATCGCTTACGCTCATCGCATGAATGATCACCCTCAAATCACCGCCACCCATTGGAAGGATCTGGGAAGAATCGGGGATCCAGACGAGATCATTTTCGATTACGCATGCGAACACAACGCCGTAATCGTCACTCAGGATTTAGACTTCACCCGCATCCTTGCGTTACGCGGAGCGGCTCTGCCTAGCGTCATTCAACTGCGGGTGCAATGTCCAACTCCTGAAATAGTCGGCCAGACACTGCTGCAAATTATAGCGACCCATCGGCAGTAACTCCATGCGGGCTGTCTGATTTCAATCGACCACAGCCGCCATCGCGCTCGCCTGCTACCCTTGCATTAACTGGTGTCGCTCTCTCACCCCGCCCATGCAGGCGGATAAATGGGCGGCCCGAGGTGGGGATTTTTTCCCATTTTGAATTTTGAATGTTGGATGAAAGAGAAAAACGAGCTGCGCAATGTTGGATGTTGGATTTTGGATTTTCTTCGTAGGCGCGTTCGTGAGAACGCGGGGGATGAGGGTGAGGCACGCCTAGAGAACCACTGAAAGAACTGATTACACTGAGGCCTCTGATTAATGGAAGAAAAGATCAAGGATTCTGTGCCTGATTTCCTTTCTACATCATTTTGCCTCTTCATTTCCCAAGATCCCCGTGTCCTTTGGGCTAAAGCTGAGGGTGATTTCAATCGCATGACCGACGCGCAAAAAGTGCAAACACTTGTTTCGGCAGGTCTTTTCACTTCCAGCCTCAAGCCTGCCAAGCCTTATCGCGTACTCTTCAAGAAACCAGGTAAAGGTAAGCAAAGTCCCTGAAACGCCGACCTCCGCGAGTAGCGCCCACCCCCGTGCTCGAAAATCCAAAATCAAAAATTCTATCCTTGATTTTCACTTCTTAACGACGCATAGTGTGATATGTCCAAGGCGCAACAACTCCAAGCAAAAGCAGCCATTCTTCCCGAGCCAATGGCCGCAGAAGTTCTAGACTTCCTTGAGTTCGTGGCGGCTAAACGGGCGCAGGAACGGATTCCACGCACCGATGCGATCAGCCGCTTCAAGGGTGCCTTCAAAGGCCGCTTGAGTAGTTCTACAGAATTTGCTGCTAATAAAGCCGATGAAATCCGCATTGAAGGATGAACCCACTGTGGTTCTTGACGCTTGCGCCTTGATCGCGTTTTTCAATGACGAACCAGGCGCGGATATAGTTGCCGAAGTGCTTCATGTCGTTCCGGTCGTGGAGATGGCGGCAATCAATCTCCTTGAAATCGCCTACGATGCCGTGCGCAGCTCTGGGCAGCCTCAATCCGCCCGCGATGTCCTTGAAACTGTCAGCAAACTTCCCATTTCGATTCGCCGCGACATTGACGATGATGTTCTCGAGATGGCGGCTGGTTTTAAAGCCCGCTTCCGCATTTCCCTCGCCGACTCGGTTGCTCTAGCGGTTGCTACGGTCTGTGACGCGCCATTGGTTACATGCGACCATCACGAATTCGACGCCATTGAGTCCACTGGAATTGCACGTTTCATCTGGATCCGTTGAGGCCAATCCAAGCTCCCTTATCGGAATGTAGAATGCCAATATCGGCTTCGCCATTTTATTCGCGACCTCCGACCTCCGACCTCCGACCTCCGACCTCCGACCTCCGACCCGCGCTGGCGAATTTTGAATGTTGAATTTTGAATGTTGGATGAAAGAGGAAAACGAGCTGCGCAATGTTGGATTTTGGATTTTCTTCGTAGGCGCGTTCGTGAGAACGCGGGGGATGAGGGTGAAGCACGCCTAGAGAACCACTGAAAGAACTGATTACACTGAGGCCACTGATTAATGGAAGAGAAGATCAAGGATTCTGTGCCTGATTTCCTCTCCTCAATTCAAAATTCAAAATTCAAAATCCAAAATTTCTTCCCCTACCCTCTTACCGAAACACCGTGCCGCGCAGCGGCTACCGAACACACAATGCCATTCACCCCATCACAGACCAGGGCTGTGCCCAAGTGGCGCGATAAACAGAGATTGCTCCCAATGAGTGAGAAGGTCGAACTCATCGGCAGGTTTATTCAAGAAACCCGCCAACTCGAACTCGTCAAAAAATCATGCAAGCTGTTTGCGATGTCTTGGAGCAACTCGTCGATGAAGGATCCTTGAGGCGTTACGCCATCGGCGGTGCGACTGCCGCCGGCTTCCACGGGGAACCTCTCGCCACACGTGATGTCGATGTGTTCGTGTTCATTGACCCTCCGGTAGGCTCCATGCTCGTCACGCTCGCACCGCTGTTCTCCCGTTTGGCCGAAATTGGTTTTAGCGAATTCGATGAAGAATGCCTTTTGATCCATGGATTTCCGGTTCAATTCCTCAGCGCGTCTCCGGGTTTGGAATCCGAAGCGGTTGAATCGGCTGTTGTTGCGGAATGGGATAAGCACCGGATCCGCGTCATGCGCCCTGAATATCTTGCCGCTATCGCGCTTACGGTCGGCCGCCCGAAAGACCGAGCCAGACTAGTCTATCTCGCGGAATTGCCTGTTTTTGACCGCTATCTTTTCGCCGCTATCTTGTCACGTCATGGCTTGCTCGACCGATGGCATCAATGGGCGACAGCGCTTGGCCTCGACCACTGACGACACCGCCAATTCCATCATCTGGGATGCGGCAACCATCCACACCCCGATGCTCATCAGCGCAGCCCGTGAGCTGCTAAATCATTTGTGCTTGAAGAGTGCGCCTGAAGCGTACGCTAAATCGGCGGCTCGAGGAGGGGGATTTTGAATGTTGAATGTTGAATGTTGAATGTTGAATGTTGAATGTTGAATGAAATAGATCCGCCACTCAGCAGCGCAAAGCTCTCTCCTCAATTCAAAATTTAAAATCCAAAATTTCTTCCCCTACCCTCTTACCGCAACACCGTGCCGCGCAGCGGCTACCGAAACACCGAAACACCGAAACACCGGCCTCTGCGGCCCGGTAGGGCGTGGCGGCCTCGCCGCGCCGTGACTTCCCCTGAGGGTGACGCAGTTCAAGAGCAGTTCATATATTGTGCCTTCACCCCGCCCATGCGGGCGGATAAATGGGCGGTCCGAGGCCGAACCGCCCTACCTTCTGCGGCCCGGTATGGGGCGGGCGGCCTCGCCGCGCCGTGACTTCCCCTGAGGGTGCGGCGGTCTATGTGCAGTTCATATATCGCGCATTCACCCCGCCCATGCGGGCGGATAAGTCGGCGGCCCGAGGCCGAGCCGCCCTACCTTATGCGGTTCAGTATGACGTGTGTCGACTTAATCAGCCAGCACTATGAAAATTCACCCGACATCAACAGAGAGTTCTGCTCTAATCGGCTATACGGGATTGGTTGGGAGCAATCTTACCCGCCAGCATCAGTTTGACGAGCTTTTTAACTCCAGCAATATCCAGAATATCGTCGGTAAACACTACCAACTGCTTATTTGTAGCGGAGCTTCTGGAACAAAATGGCTTGCTAACAAGGAGCCTGAGCGTGATCAGAAAAATATAGCAAGCTTGATAGAAAAACTCAAAAAAGTCAAGTCAGACTGTTTGATTCTTATATCGACGGTGGATGTTTACGGTATTCCTGATCAAGTCGATGAAGACACACCAATCGATATAACGCTACAAACTCCCTACGGAAGGCATAGGTATCAACTTGAGCAAATGGTTAGCGATTACTTTCCTCAAGTTCTGACAGTGCGTCTGCCAGCAATTTATGGCTGGGGATTGAAGAAGAATGCTCTTTATGACCTGATGCATAGTCATGAGGTAGAGAAGATTCATCCTGAGGCGATTTACCAGTTCTATTGGTTAGAGCACCTATGGCGGGATATTCAGCGTGCATTATCGTCCAATCTTACACTAGTGAATTTCGCGACTGAGCCCAGCAGTATCCGGTCAGTAGCTAAGGATATTTTTGACATTGATTTGAACAGCGGGATACGGACTCCAGCTTCTGCATACGATTTCCGAACCAAGTACGGAGCTGCCTTCGGTAGTGCCAGTAGCTATCTTTATGATAGGGCAACTGTAATGGATGAAATTAGAGCTTTCGTAGCACAGCAACAGATCGGCTTATTTGCAATCCCAACATGATATTATCACCTTTGACGGAGCGTATACAAATGAACAATGACACAACAGCACAATTGACAAGCAAGCCCCGCGTGGTCGTGGTTATGCCAGCGTATAATGTAGCCGGCGTGATTGCGAAGACGATAGCCGCATTACCTACAGGTTGCATTGATAAAGTCATCGTTATTGATGATGGTAGTCGGGATGGCACGGCTGATGTCGCTGTCCGAGCTGGGGCTACTACCATATCACACCCTGTCAATAGAGGCTACGGTGGTGCCCAAAAAACCGGTTTCGAGGCGGCCATCGAATGCGGCGCTGAGATTGTAGTCCTTGTTCATGGTGATAATCAATATGATCCGTCATGTGCGGAACGTTTCGTGGAAATGATCAGGGATGATGGATTTGATGTTGTCACTGGCACGCGTATGGTGTTAGGTGATGCTCTTAAAAAGCAAATGCCTATCTGGAAATACATACCTATTCGTGCAACCACTTGGCTGCAAAACCGGCTGATTGGCACCCAATTATCTGACTATCATGACGGCTACCGAGCATATAGAGTCTCATTTTTACGGTGCGTGCCTTTGGCAAGGCTAAGTGATCGTTTTGATTTTGATACGGATGTGATGATCCAAGCTGTTGTGCATAACATGCGTATCGGGGAGGTGCCACATCCGACACGCTATGGCGAGGAGAATTCTCAATTGCCATTTTTCAAGGCAGTGTCGTGCCAGCTTACGATATTATGCACCGCTTTTAAATTCTTGCTGCATCGTATAGGCTTGCGGAGACAAAGTGTTTTTGAACAGAACCCGTCGGCCAGAGGCGGGTTGTAGAGGTGTCTATCGGGATGCCTAAAGACGGAAGGGATCAGATCATCTCACCAACCCATTGCCTTAATGCCTTTCCCAGACAGGCGTATCATCATCGCTGGTGGTGGTTTCTTCGGCTGCTCTATCGCGATGATGTTACATCGCAGGGGGTGGCAACCGATCGTGGTGGAGGAGGCTGACGACCTGCTGACTCAGGCATCCAGAGTCAATCAAGCCCGGGTCCACGGTGGGTATCACTACCCACGCAGTTTGATGACTGCATACCGGTCGCGACAAAACTATGAAATATTCCGCCAACAATACCGCGATGCAATTGTTGACCAATTCACCAAGGTATATGCCGTCGGGCGACTGTTCTCAAAAGTCACAGCCAATCAGTTCGAGGTCTTCATGAGGCGGGTGGGCGCACCTCTTAAGGAAGCGTCCGCCACGATACAGCGTATGTTCAACCCGGCGCTGACCGAGCGGATTTGGATCGCCCAGGAATGTGCATTCGACTTCTCGGTGCTCAGGGACAATCTCCGCAGGGAATTGGACGCGGCAGGAATCGAGGTGCGACTCAACACCTTGGTGCAGACTGCCGCGCCTCATCCACTTGGGGTTCAGGCCTGTCTTTCGGACGATTCCGAAATCCCCTGCGTTTATCTATTCAACGCCACCTATGCCGGCTTGAACCGCCTTACCTCCGCCTCCGGGTTGCCGATCATTCCATTGAAGCACGAACTCACCGAAATGGCGTTGGTTGATTTGCCAGAGGAACTCCGCAGACTCTCGGTCACCATGATGTGCGGGCCGTTTTTCTCCTTCATGCCATTCCCCTCGCTGGGCCTCACCACCCTCAGCCACGTCCGCTACACCCCGCACGCCCATTGGTTCGAAAACGACCAGACCGGGGCCTCCAACCCCTATCAGATATTCAACTCCATCCACAAGCAGAGCCGGTTTGAAATGATGGTGGCCGACGCATCCCGCTACATCCCCACGTTGAAGGAAGCGGTCCAACACGATTCGTTATGGACCGTCAAAACCCTGCTGCCGCTCAGCGAAATCGACGACGGTCGGCCGATTCTCTTCCATCGCGACCCTAAGCTTTCCGCAGTCATCCACGTCATGGGCGGCAAAATCGACAACATCTTCGATGTGGAAGATGAGGTGGAGATGCTGCTGCGCAGCAGATTTTGAATGTTGGATTTTGAATTTTAATGAAAGAGGAGAAGGGGCTGCGCAATTATGAATTTTGAATGTTGGATGTTGGATGTTGAATGAAAGAAGAGAACGTTATTATTGAAAAGTCCTATGCTTGATGCTGACACAGTCATTCCGCTGATCGCAGAGATCGAAGCAATCAAACGCATTCTCACGTCCATTGTGAAAAGCGCGGGATGTTGATTTTGCCTTTGAATAAAACCCTTTGGACGTCGCATCGAGCGACTTCTGCAGCATTAAAAATTCAAAATTGCAACGCAGTCGCGTCTTCCATTCATAATCCAAAATTGCCTTCGGCCATGCCAGTTAGGGCTGCGCCGGGGTTTCCCGAGTTCGCTAGCGCTCACACCGCGTTCAAAATTCAACATTTCTTCCACATCTCATGGACCCCAACACCGTCGTCAGCATCGTCGTTCCGCTTGAGCAGGATGCCAGCTTGCTCGAAGAACTTGTTGTGGAAATCGATCAAACCATCGGGGCTGCATTTCGGTTTTTTGAGATCGTGCTGGTGGACGACGGGTCGACAGACGGAACCCAAGTAGCGATACAGCCACTGCTCAAAAAAATCCAGCGCATCCGCTACATGCGGCTTTCCAGATCATTTGGCAGGGATGTCGCGCTTTCCGCAGGCATCGAGTCGGCCATTGGTGATTTTGTCGTCACGCTCGACCCGCGCACGGATCCCATTGGAGTCATCCCGCAAATGATCGATTTCTGCCGCAAGTCCGGGGGGATTGTCCACGGGATTGCAGGAAATCCGTTAAGAAGACCATTCGCTCGCGAATGGTTCGGCAACGTGTTCCGCAATTACTGCTCCAAACGTCTGGGTGTGGACATCAAACGCGGCGTATCCGACCTTCGGGTAATGAGCCGCCAAGCGGTCAACGCATTGCTCCAAGTAAGGGTTCAAAGCCGCTACCTTCGCGTGCTTACCCTCACGCTAGGATATCAGCATGAGTTCTTTGCCTACTCGATTCAAATAAGAAGCGGTGGCTCACGCACCACCACTTGGCGCTCCGAAATCGCAACTGCTATCGACCTGCTTGCCGCCAACACCCGCCACCCGCTGCGTATGGTCACCGCTATCGGATTATTAGGGGCCTTCCTGAATCTTATATACGCCTGCTACGTCGTGATCATTTTTCTTCTTAAACCCACTGTAGCAGCAGGTTGGACCACGCTCTCGCTCCAGCTCAGCGGCATGTTCTTTTTTGTCTGTCTGATCCTTGCGGTGCTTAGCGAATACGTAGGTACCATCCTTGGTGAAGTCCGCAGCCGCCCGCTCTATTTCATCGCCCAGGAGTCCAATAGTTCGGTGCTTCTGGAAGACACGGTACATTCCAGCATCGTCAAGGAATCCGTGAAATAGCGTGCTAGATCTGACCACATTATTACAATATTATTGGTATTCGTCATCTCAAATCTAGCCATGTCAATCCCCTCGGGTAGAACAGTAACTAATTCTCCATGGACGTTGAACTGCGTCGCTATATGGATATGGCTCTCAGCTTGGTTTGTAGCCGGGGGAATCATGCTGTCCTCTCTAGGGCAGCTTAACCGCCAAGGAAATGCGTTTCTGCTGATAGTAGGCATTTTGGGCTCCCTATACGGATATCACCGAATGAATGGGAGTTTGTGGTCCATGAAGGCATGGAGATGGCGACGGTATAAAAAGCCATTCCCCTTGCTTTACCTCATCTGCGCAAGCGCCGCCTTGATTGGCGGCACACTCCATGCACCTACTAATTATGATGCCTTCAGTTATCGAATCCCGAGACTGCTGCATTGGCTCTCAGCGGAGCGCTGGCACTGGATCGGTGGCCTGGATGGAAGGATGGACTACAGTTCATGCGGCTTCGAGTGGTTGATGCTCCCTTGTTTTGCGACATTTCATTCTCTGAGGTTTGCCTTCCTGATCAATGCGATTTCATATCTTCTTTTGCCTGGCTTGATTTTTTCAGTTTTAGCAGCACTCGGCGTGAAGCGATCAATAGCCGCCATTTGGATGTGGATTCTGCCTTGTGCATCGTGTTTTGTAATGGAAGCCGGAAGCATCGGTAACGATTTTACCGCCACGGTGTATGTGCTGGCTGCCTTGCACTTTGCTCTCAGAGCCATTCGGCATGGGAGACATAGCGATGTCATACTCGCGGTTTTCTCAACAGCTCTGATGACCGGTGCCAAGGCGAGTAATCTCCCGTTGTTGCTTCCTGTCTCGATTTGCATGGTTGTCTTGTTATACAAGCGGCCGAAATTGTTCATTACTGCGGCGCTGGCTGGGTGTGCTGCCACTTTGATTTCGTTGGCCCCACTCGCGATTGTCAACTATCGCCATACAGGGGACTGGACAGGCAATCCTACCAGCATATACAAACTCAAAAGTCCTGCCATGGGATTGGCTGGCAATGCATTGCAACTTGCCAGTGCGAGTATCGTGCCAGCCGTGTTCCCGCCTGCTGACAGGGTTAACAAGTGGATCAATGACAGACAGGACGCTCCTGTCCTGAGACGGATTAAAGAGAGCTTTCCTGGACTCGATTTCAACCTGCCACAAATGGCAATCGAAGAGGGATCAGGCTTGGGACTGGGTGTCAGCGCTGCTTTATTGCTCGCATTACTTGGAGCAAGAAGACATTTCCAGGTAAATAAAGTATTCACCCTGGGTGGGGTGGTTTGTGTGGGCTTTTGGGCGGCTTTGTTGTTCTATATGATGAAACTCGGTAACAGCGGCGGTCCCCGATTGATCGCGCCCTATTATGTGGGTCTCATCGCGCTGCCACTGCTTTTGATCCAATCAGGGAAGGTGTTTGTCCGGCCTTGGTGGCGTTGGAGCAGTCTAGTCTTGCTCATGCCAATCATTCCCGCACTCGTTTTAAATCCTGCTCGGCCCCTGCTTCCAATGACCGGAATTATTGAAAGACTCAAGATGAGCGGGCTCAGTAATGGCACATTGAGCCGCATGGAGGTGGTATACAATGTCTATGCGCAGCGATCTGACGCTCATTATGCGGTGCGGCAGCTTTTGCCTGAAAATACATCAACTGTCGGATTCGCAGGCACCGGTAATGAGTCGGAGTATTCATTTTGGCTGCCGTTGGGAACGAGGCAAGTTAGGGATTTTACCCCTGTAGCTAGCGGAAGATTGCCGGATGTCGGCGGCCTTGACGTGATAGTCACATCGGACTGGGGATGCAATGACAGGTTCAAAATGACCCCGGACGAACTTGCCGGGAATCTTGGCTGGCATGTTCTTGCATCAGCCAAGGTTAGGAATTACGCAGCGACAGGGGAGCGCACATGGAGTGTTCTTTGCCCGGTGAGAATTAAGGTGGATCCGTAGGGTCTTGGTGGGGAGATCAATCGGGATGAGTCATGGGAGTCTTGGAGAAGTTGGTGACCCGATTGCCGGTCATTCCGTTTTTGATGGGTCGCGGCGACTTGAAACAGTATCTGGTGCATGAGGCCGATTTGGCAGAGGCCGTCGTATCTGTAGCATAAATCCTGACATGTGGTGCAGTGGTTCACTGCACCACATGCCACCCATTCGCACCGACGCTCATAGAGCGCCGCAATTTCTGCTTCACGCTGTTCTTAGCATTTACAAGCACTGCGCAGTCGCGACCGCCCATGCGGGCGGCCCGAGGCCGAGTCGACCTACCATTTACGACCCGGTAGGGCGCGGCAGCCTCGCCGCGCCGTGAATTCCCCCTGAGGGTTCCGCGGTTCATATATCGCGCCTTCACCGTAAGCGCTCAATAGGCGGCCACTAGCCACGCGGGGGCATAGGGAGCATACATA
>JBAXOF010000012.1:0-30551 GCA_037133375.1 Verrucomicrobiota bacterium
CCTGCAGCAACCGTTTGCGGGCCGTGGTGCAAGCCTACCGCGCCCTGGGCGGGGGGTGGAGGTGAGCGGCCTGCCGCACGATGTTCAAGCACCTGCTGCTGCTGTTTCTGTTAGTATCGACCTGTGTCACCATCCACGGCTTGGGCATGATGCTGGGTCTGCGCTGGTTGACCCGCGCCTGGCCGAGGAAAGAACACGACTTCAATACAAGTGCAGCTGTGCTCCTTTCTCAGTGCACAGGAAGTGACCCATTTTTAGCTTGCGCGAAGAACAAGTTTGGCCTAACTAACCTTATGCGTAAACATATATCGGCAGTTGGCATTGCGAGTCTCACATTTGTGATGGGCATGGCCCAAACTCCTCCGGCCGCGACGGCTCTGGATTACGCCGCACGGGTGCAGTCGGTGACCAACCTCAAGCAGCACATCGCCCAACGCGAGGAGCGCTTTGACATGCTCAAAAAGGATTTGCTAGCGTTGGACGCCCGCGTCGAAAAGCAGATAGATAACATTGTGAAGAACCTGGCATCTCTTAAAGATTCCAATGATTCAAAGACCCGGGTGGCCAATATCAAAGAGGACGTCATCGAGGCCCTGGTGCGCACGATCTATATCTACCGGCAAAAGCGGGTGGACGTGTTTGAGCAGATGCGCAAGGACACGAACGTGCCGAAGGAGGAGTTGGAGAAAACCCTCAAGACCTTTGATGAGCGGATCGGCAAACGCATCACCCAGGTCATGGACCTCGCCAAATCCTTTCCCGGTTTCAAGGACACCAATAAATATGAATCCTACGGCAGCGCCTATTCCAACGGTTGGTATCAGGAAAACTCGCGGGTCAGCGAAGACTACCGGCAAAACCGCCGCGCCAACACCGCCGGCAGAGTCGTGCGGCGCGACCTGCTGCAGGAACTCGACAAAGCCCTTGATCGCAATAAATCCCGGCGGGCCTCAATCGCCGACGCCCTGGCCAACCGCACGCTCAGCGATAAGGAGCGCTCCCTGCAACAGGAGGAACTCGGCCGCATCGATGCCGTCATCGACAACCTCAAGGCAGACCGGCGGCAGTTGGCACTGCCAGACGGCAGCGGCGCCAGCCGCGAACTCGGCCTTAGCGAGGCCCACGACGCTGAGAAATTGTTGGACGACGAGCGGGTGGACTTGGCGCGTGATTTTTGGGACATCATGCGCAAGTATACCGAGCTCAGTGGTGAGCGCACCCGCATCTTCAACCTGAAAGCGAACCTAACGGCCCGCGACGAGTGGTTGCAGAAGAACCCGCCGCCGGACAAGTGAGCGAACCGCTGGCAAAGCCCCCCGCATTCTATCAAACGCGACGGCGGCTGGCGCATCCTGCATTCGCAAACCACCCGAGCTGAATGGTCCGCAAGGCTCTGACCCTCCCACGACAACTTGAAATTTCCGGAAAATGGTGATTTGGCTGGCACCCCCGCCAAATCGATGGATTGGATTTCCTGGCGGCGGCTGCGGGCGCTGTGCTGGAAGGAGACGTTGCAGATTTTCCGCGACCCTAGCAGCATCCTGATTGCGTTTTTCATGCCGCTACTCATGCTTTTCATCTTCGGCTATGGCATCAATCTGGATTTTTCAAAATTGCGGATCGGGCTGCTGGCGGATGATGCCGGTGCCGAGGCCGAAGCTTTTGCCGCTGCTCTAACTGGCTCGCCGTGGCTTGAAGTCCGCAGCTATGACTCGCGCGCCGCGATGGAACGCGCGTTGGTGGACTCTCAAATCCGCGGCTTCGTCGTCATCCCACAGGATTTCTCGCGCCAGATGAAACGGGCTGACGCAACCGCGCCGGTGCAGGTGGTGGCCGACGGCACTGAACCTAACATCGCACAGTTTGTGCGGGCCACGGTCAGCGGCGTCTGGCAGACATGGCAGATGCAGCGGGCCGGGGATCGTGGCGAGGATCTGCGGCGCGCTATTTCGTTAGAGCCGAGGGTTTGGTTCAACGCGGCGGCGGAGAGCCGCAATTTTATCATTCCCGGATCGATCACGGTGATCATGACGGTGATCGGCGCGTTGCTCACCTCGCTGGTGGTGGCGCGGGAATGGGAGCGCGGCACGATGGAGGCGCTGCTGGCGTCACCGGTGACGCGCACGGAGCTGTTATTGTGCAAGATCCTGCCGTATTACGGGCTTGGCATGATTTCACTGATGCTGTGCGTGGGTGTCGCGCACTGGGTGTTGAAAGTGCCATTCCGCGGGACAATCCCCGCTCTGTGGTTGGTTGGATCGTTGTTTCTGCTGAGCGTGTTAGGCATTGGACTGGCGATTTCCACGGGTATGCGCAACCAGTTCAACGCCGCGCAGGCCGCGTTGAATGCGGCATTCCTGCCGGCGGTAATGCTGTCCGGCTTCATCTATGAGATCTCGAGCATGCCGGTGTTGTTGCGCGGCGTGACCCATATCATCCCTGCGCGCTATTTCGTCTCCTCGATGCAGACGCTCTTCCAGGCCGGGACGATTTGGAAGCTGTTGTGGCCGGACATCCTGCTATTGGCCGGCACCACCATCGTCTTTATCGGCCTAACAGCCAAACTCACCAAAAGGAGAATGGAATGATTTTTCTCAGCCGCATTCATGCGCTGGTGCGCAAGGAATTCCAGTCGCTGCTGAGCACCAAGTCCGGACGCATGCTGTTAGTCATGCCGGTGGTGCTACAGACGGCGTTGTTTCCATTTGCGGCCACGCTGGAGGTGAAGAATGCCTCGCTGGCGGTGTTCAACGAGGACCGCGGGCGGGCCTCGGTGGAAATGATGCAACGCTTCGCCGCGTCCGGCGCGTTCACCCGCATCATCCCGGTATGGAGCACGGCTGAGTTGGACGAGGCTATCGGCACGCGCGAGGCGCTGCTCGCGGTGCACATTCCGGCGGATTTTTCCCGCAAGCTCACCACAGACGACGCCTCACCGGTGCAGGTGATACTGGACGGTCGTCGTTCTAACAGCTCGCAGATCGCCTTCAACTATCTGCAAGCCGTGCTGGACGTTTATCTCAAGGATCGCGCGTCGGCAGCGGGCCGGGTGGTGCCCTCCGAGATCGTCGCGCGCAATTGGTTTGTGCCCAACCTGGAATACACGTATTTCATCCTGCCGAGTTTGGTCGCCATCATCACCACCATCGGCTCGCTGATCGTGACGGCCCTATCAGTCTCAAGGGAACGGGAACAAGGGACCTTTGAGCAATTGCTGGTGTCACCGCTCTCACCCGAGATGATCATGATCGGCAAGGCGGTGCCCGCGGTGGTGGTGGGATTTTTCCAGGCGACACTGATTCTGATAGCGGCGGTGTTCATCTATGGGGTGCCATTTCGCGGCAACCTCGCCTTGCTCTATGGCGCGATGTTTTTCTATGCGTTGGCATTGGTGGGAGTCGGGCTGTTCATTTCATCTATCAGCAAAACCCAACAGCAGGCGTTTCTCGGAGCTTTCGTCTTCATGGTGCCGGCGATCCTGCTATCTGGATACACCGCGCCGGTGGAAAACATGCCGGTCTGGCTGCAACACCTCACTTGGGTCAACCCGGTCCGCCATTTCGTCGAAATTGTCAAAGGGGTGTTCCTCAAGGACGCCTCGCTCGCACGGGTGTTCACGTTGGCTTGGCCGTTGGTGGTCATCAGCATGGGGACTCTAACTTTTGCGGCGCTGATGTTCCGCCGCAAGTCCGCGTGAGCCAATGCGGGTGTGCGGAGTTTGGGAGTTTCAACCATCCACCTTGACCGCAGCGCGTGCTATGCTTGTCACGACTTGCACTCTGACCGGTGTTTCAAAATGCGTGATAAGGACAAGATCTGTCTTGCCATGCCGCGGTCGATCTGGCGAAATCCAGTCAAACTGACCTCTTTCATGAGCAACTCCCACCAGCGCTGGCTCCTCGAACAACTTCCGCAATGGGAACATGACGGGCTAATCACCAACGATGCGGCACAGGCACTGCGTAAACGCCATGCGGCGGATGGCTCGCAGTCGGCACTCGCGCAGATTGTCATCGGTTCCCTCGGGGCGCTGCTCATTGGCACCGGGTTGATCGCGGTGATCGGCTATAACTGGGATGACTTCTCACGACCGGTGCGGTTGTTGTTCGCGTTTCTGCCACTGCTGCTTACCCAAGGGCTGAGTTTCCGCGTGCTGCAACGCGGCGATACCGCCATGCCCTGGATGCGTGAAACCGCCGCACTGCTGCAAGCGCTTGCCACCGGAGCATGCATCGCCCTGGTTTCGCAGATTTACAATCTCGGCGGTGCATGGCCGGATTTCCTGTTCTGGTGGTTCATCCTGAGCTTGCCACTGGCCTGGGTGCTGCGTTCGCATGCGGTGACGTTGTTCTATCTGATAGCCATCGCGTTCTGGAGCGTTAATCAGGTCGAGCACGGCAATCCTTGGTATGACAGTCCGCTGCTTTACCCGTTGCTGCTGCTGGGATTGCTGCCCTACTGGCCTGGATGGCGGGGCACGGCGTCGCTCTCCATCTCGGTGCGCTGGGTCATGACCCTCAGTGCCATTCTGGGGTTGTGCAGTGCCGCAGTGTTCGTGACTGATATCCAGGGTGACTATTCCTACTATCAATACGACACCTATCTTTGGCTGTGGACTCTTACCGCAGCCGCGTGTGTGCTTTTTCCGCTCAATCAAGCCGGCCTCGACGAAGCCACCGGACGCAAACCCCAAGTCGTGCTCGGCTCTCTCTGGTTGCTGGGTTTTGGCGTAACCGCAACTTTTCATCACGTGAGTCGTGACATTCTCAAGGGCACTTCCAACGCGGTGACTCTTCCGTGGTGCCAGGGATTGTTCATCGTGCTGGCGCTGTTTGCATTACTGGCAGCTTGGCGCCAGCGGTGGGCGGTGCTGGCGATTGCATCGGTGGCGGTGCTGCCGCTCATCGCGTTCTTGTTGATGCAGGGCGAGGATGACCCTAACAGCTCGCTGCTGTCGTCGCTCGTCACGTTGCACCTCGCCGTGGTTGGCATCACGCTCATCGTGCTGGAATTCACCGGCCGCCGGGGTGCGCCCCGGCTTGGCGCCGCATTGCTTTCCGTGCTGATCATCGCACGCATGACCGACAGCCATTTCTCATTGCTTGCCAAAGGCAGCGCCTTCATCGCCGTCGGCGCGGCTTTTCTGGCGTTCAATTTTTTCATGAGCCGCCGTCCGCAAGCCCCCACCCCTGTATGAAAGCACTTCCTTGGATCGTCTTCGGCATCGCGGCCCTCGCCCAGTGGGTCGTTCCTGTCGTCGGCATCATGCAGTATGAACAGGTGCTGGCACAAGGCACGCTGGTCAAAATCAAGTGCGGCGCTCCCGATCCGTATGATCCGCTGCGGGGCCGGTATCTGGCTGTTAGACCCGAACAACATCAAGCCAGCGTGCCTCAATTCATGAAAATGGACCGCGGCATGCGCGTGTATGGCACGCTCACCACGGGTGCCGACGGTCTGGCCAACATCACCGACCTGTCCCACACGCCACCCGCCGGCGGGGATTACATCCGGTTGAAGTCGGACTATGTATATGATGGCAAAGCCAACATCCAGTGGCCGTTTGACCGCTTCTATATCAATGAAAAGCTCGCCCCCGAAGCCGACAAGTGGTTCGCCGAGAACCTCGGTAGTGCCAACGGCATTACCGCCGAGGTGCGCGTGCTCAGAGGCCGCGCGGTGCTCGCCGATTTGAGCCTCGACGGCAAACCGTTCCGCGAGATTCTCAAACAGCGCGTGAAGTGAGCGGGGGTTGGCGGATCATCGTGGCGGCGGCACTGGCCAGTGGCGCGACCGTGTTGTATACGGAAGACCTCCAGCACGGACGGACGTTTGGCGCGCTGCGGGTGGAAAATCCCTTTCGTCCGGCAGCCTGACTACCTAACTGTTAGCATGGCGGGCTTGGCGTGCCTTGGAGTCCGCATCCCCTTCGCGGTCGCGCTTCTCTAACCAGACCATCAAGATTGCGAGATCGGCCGGGGTGATGCCGGGGATGCGGCCGGCTTGGCCGAGGGTGGCGGGACGGATTTGAGTGAAGCGCAGTTGCGCCTCGAGTTTGAGGCCGCGGACCGTGGCGTAATCCAGATCGTCGGGCAGGAGCCGGCTTTCCTGGCGTGTCAGGCGGTCGATTTGAGTTTGTTGGCGGCCGAGATGGCCCTCATATTTGAACTGGGTCTCGATGAGAGTCCAAAGTTCCACGTGGAACTCCTGGAGCAGGGCGGCGGGCAGGGTAGTCCAGGAATTTTCGCTGCGGCGAAACCACTGGTCGAGCTTGATTCCGTCATGCGGGGTTTTGCGCACCCAGGCGTCGGCGCGCTCCAACTCGCGCCGTTTTTCCTCCACCCGCCGGACCCGCTCGCCACTGGCGAGGCCGATGGCGGCGGCGACCGGGGTGAGCCGGAGGTCGGCGTTGTCTTGGCGCAGTAAGAGCCGGTATTCGGCGCGGCTGGTGAACATCCGGTAAGGCTCGGTGCAGCCGCGGGTGACCAAGTCATCGACCATGACGCCCAGATACGCCTGATCGCGCCCTAACACCCAGGGCGGTCTGCCCAACACTTTGAGCGCCGCGTTGGCGCCGGCGATCAGGCCCTGCCCGGCCGCCTCCTCGTAGCCGGAGGTGCCATTGATCTGGCCGGCGAAATACAAGCCCTCCACCCGCTTGGTCTCGAGCGTGGGCCGGAGCTGGGTGGGCGGGCAGTAGTCATACTCGACGGCGTAGCCAGGGCGCAGGATCTCGCACTTTTCCAAGCCGGGGATGCAGCGCAGAAAAGCGAGCTGAACGGCGTAGGGCAAAGACGTGGACACGCCATTGACGTAATATTCGAGCGTGTGTCGCCCTTCCGGCTCGAGAAACACCTGATGCCGGTCTTTCTCGGCAAACCGCACCACCTTGTCCTCGATGGACGGGCAATAGCGCGGCCCCACCCCCTCGATCACCCCGCAATACAGCGGCGATTGGTCGAGGTTTTGGCGGATGATCTCGTGAGTCGCCGGGTTCGTGTAGGTAATCCAGCACGGGGCCTGTTCCACGTGGAACTTCGAGTCGCCCCAAGGATTGAGCGTGAACAGATCATCCGGTCCGCGCTCCAAGGTGTCGGCCATGAAACTGAAGTGCGGCACCGGGGTGTCGCCATTCTGCCGCTCGCAGCGGCTCAAATCCAGTGATCGGCCATTGACGCGACAGGGAGTGCCGGTCTTGAAGCGAGCGACGTCAAAACCCAGCCGGCGCAAGGCATCGGACACCGTGGAGCTGGCATCGCCCATGCGTCCGCCAGCCTCATTGCGCAGACCGATGTGCATCAAGCCGCGCATGAAGGTTCCGGCACACAAGACCACGGCGCGGCCGGAAATTTCCAAACCCAGGGAAGTGGTCACCCCCTCAATCCGGTCCCCCTCCACCCGCAAATCTGCCACATTCCCCTGATGCAGGTCGAGCCCCGGCGTTTCCTCCAGCAGACGCTTCATGCGGAATTGGTAAGCTTTCTTGTCGCACTGTGCCCGAGGCGCGCGGACAGATGGGCCTTTTGAGGCATTAAGCATCCGCCATTGAATGCCGGTGGCATCGGTGTTGAGACCCATGGCACCGCCGAGGGCATCGATTTCGCGGACCATGTGGCCTTTGGCGAGGCCGCCGATGGCCGGGTTGCAGGACATTTGGGCGATGGTATCGAGGTTTTGGGTGAGCAAGGCCACCTCACAGCCGAGGCGGGCCGCCGCCAAAGCCGCCTCCACGCCGGCATGGCCAGCACCAATCACAATCACATCGTAGGCCTTCGGGTATCGGAACATCGTTCGCAAGGGACCCTAGCGTATGGCGCGCGCCACTCAAGCGCCGAAACGCTCAAGTTCCACATGGAACATCTCAGGCCAGGCGGTCCAGAATTCCGGCCGATACCCGGGGCAGCAATTTCTCCAAGATATACTCGAGTTGCTGAGTCCGCAGCCAATACGGCAGCCCCGACTTGAAATTTCGAATAGGGCGCGTAAGCACGCTGCCTCGCCTGCCATGCAGCATCCACCAGTGGCCCCCAATCCATCCGTCACCCTGTACATGGTCACCCCCGGCAGGCCAACAAAAATCCTCCGTCTCGGCTGAAATTTCCGCTCGCACATTGGCAATAAACCTCCCACATTCCTGCCTTGCAACGCACTCTCCCTCTGCTTCTCATTCTTGGCCTGCTCGTCGTGCTCCGCATGCTCGGTGCAGCGTTTCCTGAGACCTTGCCTAATTTCCAACCTCTGGCGGTGCTGTTTTTCTGTGGTGCCTTGCTGGTCGAAACTTGGCGTGGTTTTGTCATTCCACTCATCGCCTGGGTCATCAGCTACCCGCTGCCACTTCTATTCCTGAGTAGCAGCCCGGTGGCAGATCCGGCGCTTTATGTCCCCACCCTGGTTGCGTTTGCGGTCACCTTCGGCATCGGCAAAGCCCTTGCCTCGCGCTCCATCCCGGCCCTTCTCCTTGGCTCCCTGGCTGCGGCCATCGCATTCCACCTTATCACCAACGGTGCCGCCTGGCTATTGGATCCCCGCTATGCCAAGACCCTCGGCGGCTTGATCCAATCCCTGTGGACCGGCACCCCCGGCGCACCGCTTCCCACCTGGGCTTTCCTGCGCAACTTCGCCTCTGCCAACCTCGTTTTCACCGGGATAATCTTGAGTGCCCGCATTCGCCTGCCGCAATTTACCGGCACGAAGGCGATGGCATCGGCCTCGACCCCTTGAACCCGCCCGAATTCCCCAGCCTCATGACTAGCGCCCCCACGCCCACCCTCGATTTTGCTGTCTCTGCCATCAACCAAGCCCTCACCTCAGAGCAGAAAATCGGCCTCTTCTCCCTGATGGTCCGCATCCGCCGCTTTGAACAAGCGGCGCTCAAATACTATAACGCCGGTAAAATGGGCGGCTTCCTCCACCTCTACATCGGCCAGGAGGCGGTCGCAGTCGGCACCATTTCCCTCGCCGGGCCCAACGACCACTTCATCACCGCCTACCGCGATCATGGCCACGCGCTGGCCGTCGGCATGGGCATGGACGAGTGCATGGCGGAAATGTTTGGCAAACAAACCGGCTGCTCCAAAGGCAAGGGCGGCTCGATGCATTTTTTCGCACCCGACAAAAACTTCTGGGGCGGTCACGGCATTGTCGCCGGCCAGACGCCGCTGGGCCTCGGCCTTGCCTACGGCCTCAAGTATCTGGGCCGCGAAGGGTGTTGCCTGTGCTATTTGGGCGATGGCGCGGTCAACCAGGGCACCTTTCACGAATCACTCAACCTCTCCGGCCTGTTTGAAATTCCCGTCGTGTTTGTCATCGAGAACAACGGCTACTCGATGGGCACCTCGCAGGAGCGCTCGTCCGCCTACCAAGGCTGCCTAGCCCAGCGGGCCGAAGCCTACGGCATCGCCTGGGATGTCGTCGATGGCTCGGACGTTTACGAAGTCCGCGCCAAAACCCACGTCGCCATGGAGCGTGCCCGCAAAACGCACAAGCCCACCCTTCTCGAGATCGACACTTACCGCTACTACGGTCACAGCGTCGCGGATGCCAACGCCAAAAAATACCGCACGCCCGAGGAAATCGAGAACTACAAGCAAAACCACGATCCCATCACCCTGTTGCGCCGCCGCCTCATCAGCGAAGACATTCTCACCGAGGCCGCCGCAGATGCCATCCATCAGGCCGCCGCCGAGGAAGCCGTCGCCGCCGTCAAGTTCGCCGAAGACTCCCCGGCCCCGACCCTCGAGGACATCAGCACCGATGTTTACTGGGAGACGGATCACGCCACCCCGGCCTCCAAAATCGGCCGCCATTTCTTCAACGATTGATCTAGTACTATTTTAATAGTAATTAACTCCCTCCCTGGATTTCCCGCCACCCATGTCCCGCACCATCAGCTACCGTGAAGCCCTCCGCGAGGGCCTTGATGAAGAACTCGCCCGCGACCCTAACGTCGTAATCATGGGTGAGGAAGTCGCCCAATACAACGGTGCCTACAAGGTCACCGACGGCCTGTGGAAAAAGTGGGGGAGCAAACGCATTTTCGACACGCCCATCTCGGAAGCCGGCTTCATCGGCATGGGCATCGGTGCCTCAATGCTTGGAGTCCGCCCGGTGATGGAGCTCATGTTCTGGTCGTTCCACTCCGTCGCCTTCGATCAGCTCGTCAGCAATGCGGCCTGTATCCGTTACATGTCCGGCGGCCTCTGCCACTGTCCGATTGTCGTGCGCGGCCCGGCCAATGGCGGCACCGGGGTTGGTGCCACCCACTCGCATCTTCCAGAAGCCTTGTTTGCGGCCTTCCCCGGCCTGAAAGTTTGTGCACCGGCCACCCCTGCCGATGCCAAGGGCCTGATCAAATCGGCCATTCGCGACAACGATCCGGTTTACGTCATGGAAAACACGCTGCTTTACGGCATGACCGGCGAAGTTCCCGAGCCGGCGGCAGGCGACCATCTCGTGCCACTTGGCTTGGCCGAGATCAAACGGGCGGGCACGGATGTTTCCCTCATCGCCCACGGCCGCTCTGTCATCCACTGTCTGGCGGCGGCAGAAACACTCGAAGCCGAGCACGGCATCCGCTGCGAAGTTCTCGACCTGCGTTCGATCCGCCCGCTCGATCAAGACGCCATTCTCAGCACCGTGAGGAAAACCCACCGCGTCGTTCTGGTGGATGAATCCAAGCCGTTTGGCGGCGTTTCCGCCATGGTCGGCATGCTGATTCAGGAACTCGCCTTCGATTTTCTGGATGCTCCGGTCGCCCGGGTTTGTTCCATCGATGCGCCGGCCATTTACTCACCTCACGTTGAGCACGAACAACTGCCCAATCCCACGCGGATTATTGCAAAAGTCCTCGCGCTGGCTTGAGTTTGCCCCTGGCAATTCCACCCAAAGCTAAAAAAATCCACGATCCTGGCCCAATCGCCTTGTTTTTCATTGCCAAAGCTCCGGTGCTTCCTACTCTGAGGCCGAACATGAAACGCCTCGCTGCAGCCACCGCCATCGCTACTGTCACGTTTGCCCTTGCCTCTTGCTGTTGCCTGTTTTAACCCAACCTCCCTCTCCTAACCTAACTCACCATTGATCAAGACATGAAAAATCTGTTTGCGCTTGCTTCCCTCATTGCCGTTTCCTTTGGCTTCTCATCGTGCTGTTCGATGTTCGGCAAGCATGACCAAACGGCCGGCTACCGTGTGGAGACTCACCAAGTCAAAACCTGCGGCTATGACCTTGTAACCGAGCAGGTGGTCATCAAGGGCGGCTCCAAGAGCTGCAAAGATGGCTTGATTGTAACCAAAACAAAGAAGGTTCCGCGCTACAAAACCGTTACGACGAAAACCCGGATCGCTTGCGGGAATGCTGTCCACTTCTATTGCCCGAAGAAGGATTGTGGCGGCACCACTTCGGACCTTACCCTCAGCATGGCCAGTGACCAAGGGTCCAGTGGCAGTCCTGCCATTGGCCTGATGCCCACCATGCGAAAACTCGTTCCCTGAGCCTCCTCTTCGTTTCGCTTTTCAAGCGCGGTGGTGCCCAGCACGCCGCGCTTTTTTGCGTCCTCACCTGTCAAACAAAAAGGCTGGAACAATCCCGCCAACGCGTCATCTTGCCTGCGAAACCCCAACCCCAATCAAGCCATGCCTGTGAACATCGATATGCCCAAACTCTCGGACACCATGACTGAGGGCACCCTCATCAAATGGCACAAGAAAGTCGGCGATACCATCGAGATCGGCGACATTCTAGCAGAAATTGAAACCGACAAAGCCACCATGGAAATGGAAGCCTTCGACGACGGGGTTCTCACCGATATCCTCATTCTTGCAGGAGAAAAAGCCCCCATCGGCAGCACCCTAGCAATCCTCAACGGCGACTTCTCTAGCAAACCCGCCGCGCCGACGACCACCGTAGGCGTGTCTGTGGCGGTCACAACCCCCACTCCTGCACCTCTCATCCCAAGCGTGTCAGCGTCTACAGCTCGGGCTGCCATCCCAACGCCAGAAGAGCGCATCAAGATCTCGCCGCTGGCCCGCAAGCTCGCCGAAGAACATCATCTCGACACTAGCACTCTTACCGGCACCGGCCCGGGCGGCCGCATCGTCGCCGAAGACATTGAGGCCGCAGCGGCACGAAAACCCTCCGCCCCATTATCCTCGGAAGCCGCCGCCGCCGCCGCTCTCACCGCTGCCATCAAAGCGAAAGCCGTGGCGATGCCAACCCCTGTCTCCGTCGCCTATCTTCCCCAAGCCCTTGCTCCAGTGATCCATGAAGACGATGAAACCCTCCCGCTCAGCTCCTTGCGCAAAATCATCGCTTCCCGTCTGCTCACCTCCAAGCAAACCATTCCCCATTTCTATCTGCACCTTGAAGCCGATGCCGCTCCCCTCCGAGACCTGCGTAAACTTATCAACGATCAAACGCTCCAAACCCACGGCAACAAATATTCTTTTAATGATTTCATCCTGTTAGCCGTCATCCATGCCGCCAAGGCGGTCCCGTCCGTCAACGCGTCATTTGCCGGCGACTCGATTGTTAGATTCCACCACATCGGCCTTTCCGTGGCCATCTCCGTTGATGACGGTCTGGTCACCCCAGTCATCAAACATGCGGAAACCAAATCGCTGCTCACCCTATCCCGCGAGGTCAAGGATCTGGCCAGCCGTGCCAAGGAGCGCAAACTCAAGCCGGACGAATTCGACGGCGGTACCCTCACCGTCACCAACCTTGGCGCATGGGGCATCGAGTCCTTTGATGCCATCATCAACCCGCCACAAGCCGCCATTCTGGCCATTGGTGCCATTGTGGAAAAGCCTGTCGTCAAAGATGGCCAGGTGCTGCCCGGTCTGCGCATGAACCTCGGCCTTTCCTGCGACCACCGAGTCATCGACGGAGCCACCGGTGCTCAATTTCTAGCCGAAGTCAAACGTCTCGTCGAGCACCCGGCCATGATGCTGCTCTGATGAATATGTTATTTTTGAATCTATAAGATCATCTTCATCATAGTGTGAACAAACCTATGTTAGAGCGGTTCCACACCTTCACCATGCGGGTTCCACGGTTGGAACAACTTGCGAATGACTCCCCGCAGCTTCATGGCAACCACAAATCGCATGCCCCTAACCACAGCTGCCCACAAAATATTCCGCCTTATTCACAACCATTGGTCTAACTCTTCGCGCCAGAGGACCTTACTCCCGATCTCCAATCCGCAAGCCGCCTTTGTGATGAAACGTCTCCTGTTCCCGATCCTGCTCATGGCCACAGTCATGGCCAGCGCAGCGCCACCGACCCGCGCCGAGGTCCAGCGAACCGCCGAGGCCTTAGCCAACCATCAGTGGCAGCCGACTGCACAGAATGTTCTCCATGGCCGCGACAGCGCGGGCATCGAAGTCCAAACGCCCGATCGCTCCACCGGCAATCCAGACCTCTGGCAGGTCGGTCAACCCAGCATCGGGGTTCCTTACAAATGGGGCGGATTTGATTCACTCGAGAGCTTCGGCCGCGGCATCAAGGCGGGTAAAGCGGCGGGTGACCTATACAATGATGAAAAACGTCGCCTTGGCGGCAAAGCGGTGAGTGCTTCGGCAGTCGGCCTGGATTGCTCCGGGTTTATCTCGCGTTGTTGGGGGCTGAAGGAAAAGCAATCGACGGGCTCGTTGGCCGACATCTGTGTGAAACTGCGTGGGCTGGCCGAGTTGCGGCCGGGCGATGTGCTCAACCAGGCCGGCGGCCATGTCGTCCTTTTTGTCAAATGGCTCGACGACACTCAAACCCGCTTCCTATGTTACGAGGCCGAGCCGTTTAGCCGGGTGCGGGCCAGCGAGCGCAATGCGCCGGCCATGCTATTCAGCGGCTTTCTGCCCCTGCGCTACCGTCTGATCCGCGATTAACCCCATTCAGATTGGGGATTCACGGGCTTGCTTCCGGCCAGACATTCAGCACAATCCGGCATGCATCAAACCACCGCCGCGCTCAAGACACTCTTGCTCGAAAAATCCGTCCGCACCGGAAATTTCACCCTCGCCTCCGGCCAGCAAAGCGACCTCTACATCGATTGCCGGGTTACCGCGCTCGATCCGTTTGGTGCCAATCTCATTGGCGACCTCGGCTGGCATGCCGTGCGCTCAAAAATCCACTCGTCCCATCTCAAAATCGACGCCATCGGAGGCATGACGTTAGGGGCGGATCCAATCTCCCTGGCCATCGGGATGACCTCCGCCCACAGCCATCCGGCGGAAGCGCTGCAAGTTTTCACCGTGCGCAAGGAACCCAAAGGCCACGGGCAAGGGCGTCAAATCGAAGGCAACTTTCACTCCGGCGACACCGTCGTCGTCGTCGATGACGTCATCACCACCGGCGGCTCGACCCTCAAAGCCATCGACGTCATCGAGCGAGAAGGCGGGAAAGTCGCCTTCGCCTTGGTGCTTGTGGATCGCGAGGAAGGAGGCCGCCAAGCCATCGAAGCCCGCGGCATCCCGGTGATCGCCCTCTTCACCCGCAACACTCTTCTTGGCGATTAAAGAGTTGCAACGACTACCAATTGGCATGATCATGGCCATGTGAAATGCCGCTTTCCTATCAGGAAAAATATGGCGAATTAGCCTTGCCTCCAGCCATTCGCTCCTAAGCCATGCCCCGCTCGAAATTACCCTACTTTTTTCTGGCCCTCGCTGCGGTTCTTGCCCTGACGGCGGTGTTGTTGTTGGTCGTTCGTTCCGGCACACTGCAGCGGCCAGGGCCCCTAGATACGTCGCCGCCGCCAGAACCCGTTGCCGGCACCACGCCGCCCCCCCGGCCTGTCTTACCGGCTGGCTTGCCTAACAATCAGGCACGCGACCCTAATCCATCCGGCCCTAACCAACCCGAAGCGCTGCCTGCTCCTGCCGAAGCCACCCCAGCTGCACCGCCGCCCGCAAGCGTCGCGGAGGCCGACCCCGCGCAACTCGTAGCGAAGATAGCCAAGGCGCTGGAGGCTGGCGACTTAGACGTCTTTGCCAAGTTAGTGGGCGGAGACGTCTGCGATGCTAAGACCCTTGAGCAACTCAAAGCCCTGGCCGCCGCCCACCCGCTCAAACTCCAGCCGCATGACGGGGTGCGCGAAGTCGGCGAACTCAGGCTTGATGCCCTCGCCCGCTGGTCACTCAAACTCGAGGGTGCCGAGCCCGGCCGCGACCACATCGAACTGGATCTGCGCCACAACAACGGCCAATGGTCGGTGGCTAAACTCATCCTGCCGCCTGCGCCCGGTGCCCCGCTGCCCCAAGCAGCCGCTGTGGATGCCCTCGGCACCGCGGATGCCTTCCTGCAGGCGGTCATCAAACAAAACTTTCAACGGGCCTGCGCCATGGTGGATCGTCAGTCTATCACCGATGCCAAAATCGCCGCCCTGTGCATACTGTTTGAAGAGGGAAATTACCAGCTCCGCCCAACCAAACCGTTGCGGGCTATGTTTGAGCGGGCCGATACCGTGGGCTATCTCGCCAACATCCAAACCCCCGATGCCAGCCAAACCGCGCAATTTGCCATCACCCTGCGCCGTTCCCCAGACCCATCGAACTGGATCATCGCGGAAATCAACCTTGACCAACTCCTCGCCGATTATGCCGGCCGCGTCGCGGGGGGGGACATCTATTACTCGCCCCTGGTCAAAAACCCTCAGGGCGGCGACACCCTCGCCCTCTACTTTGAATTCGACCAGGACCAGATCAACCCGCGCACGCGCCGCCAGTTGGAAATTGTCGGTCATATCCTGCGCGCCGATCCCGGAAAAAAAATCACCCTCAGCGGCCATACCGATGCGCTTGGCACCGAACCTTACAACAATGAGCTCTCCGCCCGCCGCGCGGCCACCGTGCGCGATTACCTCGCCTCGGCCGGAGTCTCACCCACCCAGATCGTCACCCTCGCCAAGGGTGCCAGCCAACCGCGCCGCCCGAACGTCACCCCCGCCGGCCAAGACGACCCGAACGGCCGCCGCGCCAACCGCCGCACCGAAATCTATCTCGACTTCTAACCCCCTTGACTCTTAATTCCGATTTCCAACCCCACCCAACCTAACAACGCAATGTCCCACAAGCTGGAAACCATCGCCCTGCACGGCGGCTATCAGGCCGACCCCACCTCACGTTCTGCGGCGGTGCCATTGTATCGCACCAGTTCGTTTGTCTTCAACAGCACTGAACAGGCGGCGAATTTGTTTGCTCTTCGCGAGCTCGGCCATATCTACACCCGCATCACCAATCCCACCACCGAGGTGTTGGAAAAACGGGTTGCCTTGTTAGAGGGAGCGCCGGAACTCGGCGGCTTGGGCGTGGCATCCGGAACCAGCGCGATTTTTTACGCCATCATCAATCTGGCTAAAGCCGGTGACAACATCGTCTCCTCCCGCAACCTCTACGGCGGCAGTTACACCCAATTCAAGGACATCCTGCCGAACCTCGGCATCGAAGTCCGCTTCGTCGATTCCAATGATCCGGAAAATTTCGCCAAGGTGATTGATACCAAGACCCGCGCGTTGTTCACCGAGACGGTTTCCAATCCGGCGCTGGAAGTGGCGGACTTGGAAAAAATTGCCGACATTGCGCACGCCCACGGCCTGCCGCTGATAGTGGATGCGACGTTTTCGACGCCCTATCTGACACGCCCGATCGATTTCGGCGCCGACATCGTCGTCCACTCTCTAACAAAATGGTTTGGCGGCCACGGTGCCGGCATCGGTGGCATCATGGTGGACAGTGGCAAATTCAACTGGGCCGCCGGCAAGCATCCGCTCTATGACCAACCGGACAACGGCTATCACGGGTTGCGTTGGGGGCACGACTTGCCAGCACCCTTGTTGCCGCTTGCCTTCATTCTGCGGGCGCGCACGGTGCCGTTGCGCAACCTCGGCGCGGCAATTGCACCGGATAATTCGTGGCTCCTGCTGCAAGGTATCGAGACGCTCGGGCTGCGCATGGAGCGTCATTGCCAAAACTCGCTCGCTGTCGCCAAGCACCTCCAAGGGCACGCCAAAGTCTCCTGGGTGCGCTATCCCGGGTTGCCCGATGATTCCCAATACGCATTGAACAAAAAATACCTCAAGGGCAAAGGCGGTGGCATGGTCGTTTTTGGCATCAAAGGCGGGATGGAGGCCGGCAAGCAATTCATCGAAAGCCTGCGCATCTTCAAGCACCTCGCCAATGTGGGAGATGCCAAGAGCCTCGCCATCCACAGCGCCTCGACCACCCACTCCCAACTCAACGAGGCCCAACAACGCGCCGCTGGCATCACCCCGGATTTGATCCGCCTCTCGGTGGGGATTGAGCATATCGACGACATCCTCGAAGACATCGATCAAGCGTTGGCGTAGTGCCAAGCTCCCCGCGCCATGCGTGTTGCCGTCATCAATCTGGTGGGACTCTCCCGCTCGCTGCTAGGGCCGCACATGCCGGGGCTCACGGCGTTCGCCCAACAACATGGCTTGCAATCCCACGCGCCTGAGTTTCCGGCCCTCACCTGCACCGCACAATCGTCGCTTGCCACTGGCAGCAGCCCCGCCGCCCATGGGATCGTGGCCAATGGCTGGTATGACCGCGAGTCCGCCGAAGTGCGGTTCTGGAAACAAAGCAACCACCTGGTGCATGGCGAAAAACTTTGGGACATCCTGCGCCGTGAAATTCCCGGCTTCACCTGCGCCAAGTTGTTCTGGTGGTATAACATGTATTCCACCGCCGATTTTGCCATCACCCCGCGGCCGCTCTATCCGGCGGACGGACGCAAGGTGTTCGATGTCCACACCCAGCCGATGGCTTTGCGCGACGAACTCAAGCGCGACCTCGGTGAGTTCCCGTTTCCGGCGTTCTGGGGACCCGCCGCGGGCATCGCCTCGTCCGCCTGGATTGCCGCCTCCGCCAAATGGATCGAGGCTAAGCATCAGCCCACCCTCAGCCTGGTCTATCTGCCGCACCTCGATTACCCGCTGCAGAAATTCGGCCCGCAGGCACCGGAAATCCCCGCCGAACTCGCCAAGATCGACCGCGTGGCCAGCGACCTCATTCACTACTACGAATCTCGTAATATCCGCGTGCTGGTGCTTTCCGAATACGGCATCTCCCCGGTCAGCCGCCCGCTGCACCTCAATCGCTTGTTCCGCCAACAGGGCTGGCTCCAGCTCAAGAACGAACTCGGCCGCGAAACACTCGATTGCGGCGGCTCCCGCGCGTTCGCCATCGCCGACCATCAGATCGCCCATGTCTATGTGAATGATCCCGCCGTGCGCCCCGCCGTGCTCGAATTGTTAGGAACCACCCCAGGCATCGCCGAAGTCCGCAGCCCGGCCGCCATCTGGGGCCCAGGGATCGCCACTGAGCGTGCCGGCGACTTCATCGCCATTGCCGCGCCGGACGCGTGGTTCACCTATTACTTCTGGAACGATGATGCCTTGGCACCCGATTACGCCCGCAGCATCGATATTCACCGCAAACCGGGCTACGATCCCTGCGAGTTGTTTCTTGATCCCAAGCACGCCTTTCCCAAACTCAAGATTGCCAAATTCCTCCTCCAAAAAAAACTCGGCCTGCGCGGCTTGCTCGAGGTCATTCCGCTCGATGCCTCCCTGGTGCGCGGGTCCCACGGCCGTGACCAGGTGCCGGAAGCCGAACACCCTGTCTTGTTAGGATCGGCCTATCCGGTCGAGTCCGCTATCGACATGCACCACGCCATCCTCGACGCCGTGCGTGGCGAATAATCCCATAGGTGGCGTCGAAATAACAGTCCTTGACATCACCGGGTTAATCTATACTTTGCGGTTCGCATTCATTAATCTACATTAAATTTCCCCATGCATCTATCCAAGAAAGCCGAATACGCGTTGCGCGCCGCGATCAATCTGGGGATTGCGGCGCAGATGGGGCGTGGTTCCCTGCCCGGGTCTGAGTTGGCGGAAGCCAACCGCCTGCCCTTGAAATTTGTCGAGCGGATTTTGCAGGAGTTACGCGAAGCCGGGTGGGTCGAAACCCATCGCGGGAAATTCGGCGGCTATGCCCTTACGCCCAAGGGCGTCAACGGTAAAATCGGCGACATCGTGCGCTTAATGGACGGCCGCTTGGCTCCCATCTGCTGCGCCAGCGAGCATGCCTATCAAAAATGTTCCTGCCCGGACGAGGTGCATTGCGGCTTGCGCATGATCATGATCGATGTGCGCAATGCCATTGCCAATATCCTCGACCGCTACACCTTGGCCCAGGTGGTGGAGGTGACGATGCGCAAAATGCGCCGCGCCGGCGTGACCCCGCCCTTTGCCACCCCCGGAGACGAGGCCCCGCACGGGAGGCACGCCAGGGTCAAGGCGGATCCCGCCGATGGCTTCCTGGCCGGCTTTCTGCAACATGCGACTGCCACCTCCTCCACCGAAATAATCTCGCCTCATCCGGATGACCCAAGTTACTTTATCTAGCAAATAACCAGCCACCCGCCAAAACACATGGATTCCTTCCTAACCTCACCGTTGGCCTGCATCTCCCGTAGCCTCATTGCCATGGCGCTGCTGGGCTTGGTCGCCTGCCACAACAAGACCGCCTCCAAGCGTCTTACGCTGCTCAATGTTTCCTATGATCCGACGCGGGAATTCTATGCGGATGTCAACCAGGCGTTCAGTGCGGAATGGGCGCAAAAACACGGCCAAAAACTCGAATTCAAACAATCCCACGGCGGCTCCGGCAAACAGGCCCGTGCGGTGATCGACGGGCTGGAGGCCGATGTGGTCACGCTGGCGCTGGCCGGCGACATCGGGTCCATCGCCAGGACGGGCTTGTTGTCGGCCGACTGGGCCACGAAGCTGCCGCACAACAGCGCGCCCTACACCTCCACCATTGTGTTCGTGGTCCGCAAGGGCAACCCGAAAAACATCAGGGATTGGGGCGATCTAACGGGCGACGGGGTGCAGGTCATCACGCCCAATCCCAAAACCTCCGGCGGCGCACGCTGGAACTATCTGGCAGCCTGGGCCTGGGCCGATAAACACTTCGCCGGCGACCCCCCCAAGGTCAGGGACTACATCACCCGGCTGCTCAGGAACGTGCCGGTGCTCGACGCCGGCGCGCGCGCCGCCACCACCACTTTCGCGCAGCGCGAAATCGGCGATGTGTTTCTCTCCTGGGAAAACGAGGCCTATCTGATTGAGAAGGAATTTCCCGGGAAAACGGCGATCATCTATCCGTCCCTCAGCATCCTGGCCGAACCGCCGGTGGCTGTGGTCGAGGCCAATGTCAACAAGCACGGCACGGCGGCGCTGGCCCAAGCCTATCTGGAGTTTCTCTACACTGATGCCGGGCAGCAACTCGCCGCCAAACATTTCTACCGCCCGCGCAGTGCTGCGGCGGCCGGCACTCTGCCAGCCATTGAGCTGGTCACCGTGGACCAGCAATTCGGTGGCTGGCCCAACGCCCAAAAGGTGCATTTCGACGACGGCGGCACCTTCGACCAGCTCTACGGCAAACAATAATTTCATCCCATGCCAAAACGTCGTGTCATCCCCGGCTTCGGGTTGTCCCTGGGCTTCACCCTCATCTATCTGAGCCTGCTCATTCTCATCCCGCTCGCGGCACTGTTCCTCAAGGCGGCGGGACTGGGTTGGCACGAATGGTGGAGATTGTTAGGATCGGAGCGGGTCTTGGCCGCAGCCAGGCTCACCTTCGGCGCCAGCGCCTGCGCGGCGGCGCTCAGCTCGGTGCTGGGCGTCATCGTCACCTGGGTGCTGGTCCGTTACCGGTTTCCCGGCAGGCGCCTGATGGATGCGATGATCGACCTGCCGTTTGCCCTGCCGACTGCGGTGGCCGGCATCACGCTCACGACCCTCTACGCTCCTAACGGCTGGGTGGGCGCTTATCTGGCGCAATTCGGCATCAAGGGCGCGTATAGCCCGTTTGGCGTGTTCATCGCGCTCAACTTCGTCGGCTTTCCGTTTGTTGTTAGAACCTTGCAGCCGGTGTTGGAGGATTTCACCAGGGAGACCGAGGAGGCGGCCGCGACGTTGGGTGCCGGGCGCTGGGTCACGGTTTGGCGCGTGGTGTTTCCGATGATGGTGCCGGCGCTTATCACCGGGTTCACGCTGGCCTTCGCGCGGGCGCTGGGTGAGTATGGATCGGTGATATTCATTTCGGGCAATCTGCCGATGAAGACGGAAATCCTGCCCTTGCTCATTGTCGCGCAGTTAGAGCAGTTCAACGTGCCGGCTGCGGCCGTGATTGCCTCGGGCATGCTCATCGTTTCCTTCCTGCTGTTGTTATCCATCAACCTGTTGCAACGCTGGCTTGACTGGCACAAACGCTGATTCATCACCGCCCCTTGTTTATGTCCCACCTTGATGTCACCACCGAATCCAAACCCGTGCGCGTGTTATTGATCGCCACTGCGGGGTTGATCGTGGCCATGTTGTTGTTGCTGCCACTGCTGGCAGTTTTCATCGAGGCCCTGCGCAAAGGCTGGGAGGTCTTCTTCGCGGCGTTGCGCGATGAGGCCGCGCTGTCCGCCGTCACCCTCACGCTCACCGCAGCGGCAATCTCCGTGCCGCTCAACACGCTCTTTGGCATAGCCGCCGCTTGGTCGGTGACCAAATACCGTTTCAAGGGCCGGGCGCTGTTGATTTCGCTCATCGACCTGCCGTTTGCGGTGTCGCCGGTCATCGCGGGTTTGGTGTGGGTGCTGTTGTTCAGCAGCCATGGCTGGTTTGGCAAGTGGCTGGAGGTGTATGACCTCAAGATCATCTTTGCGCTGCCGGGCATCATCATCGCCACCATGTTCGTGACGTTTCCCTTTGTGGCGCGCGAGCTCATTCCGCTCATGGAGTCCCAGGGCTCCGACCAGGAAGAAGCCGCCGTCACGCTGGGTGCTGGCGGCTGGCAAATCTTCCGCCGCGTGACCTTGCCTAACATCAAGTGGGGCCTGCTCTACGGGGTATTGTTGTGCAATGCCCGCGCCATGGGCGAATTCGGCGCCGTCTCGGTGGTCTCCGGCCACATCCGCGGCCAAACCAACACGCTGCCGCTGCACGTGGAAGTTCTCTACAACGAATACCAGTTCAGCGCGGCCTTCGCCTGCGCCACCCTGTTGGCCTTGCTGGCCCTCGTCACGCTGGGCGTCAAATCCGCCATCGAACATTTCACCGACCACTCCCGCAGCGTCCCCTAAGCCATCTTCAGCCCATGTCCATATCCATCCAATCCATCCACAAGACATTCGGCAGCTACAAGGCGCTTGATGACATCTCGCTGGAGGTGCCGGACGGTTCGCTCACCGCTTTGTTAGGACCCTCCGGTTCCGGCAAAACCACGCTCTTGCGCATTGTCGCCGGCTTGGAATTCGCCGACCCCGGATCGGGCAAAATTCTCTTCCACGGTGAGAACGTGGTCAACGTCCCGGCGGGCCGGCGTCAGGTCGGATTTGTGTTCCAGAACTATGCCCTGTTCCGGCACATGACCGTCGCGCAAAACATCGCCTTCGGTCTCACCGTGTTGCCGCGCAAACTCAAACCCCCGGCCAACACCATCCGCGAACGCGTCCAAGAGTTGCTTCATCTGGTCAGGCTCGATGGTCTCGACCGACGGCGGCCGGATGAACTCTCCGGCGGCCAGCGCCAGCGCGTGGCGTTGGCGCGGGCCCTGGCCATCCGGCCCAAGGTGTTGCTGCTCGATGAACCGTTCGGCGCGTTGGATGCCCAGGTGCGCAAGGATTTGCGGCGTTGGCTGCGTGCCTTTCATGATGAGATCGGCCTCACCACCTTGTTCGTCACCCACGACCAGGAGGAGGCACTGGAATTGGCCGACCAGGTGGTGGTCATGCGCAACGCGCGCATCGAGCAAGTCGGCCCGCCCCAGCAGATCTACGACAAACCCCACACGCCCTTTGTGTATGAGTTCCTCGGCAACGTCAATAAACTCGTCACGCCTAACGGATCTCCCCAATATATCAGGCCGCATGAGATTGAGGTGAAGTTCGCCGCTGAATACGATCCCTCACAAGACCGCCTGGCCGTGGTGCAGCATTTGTTCTCGGCCGGTCCTGTCGCCGCCATGTCCGTGCGCCTGGACGACGGCCAATTCCTCGAAGTCGAAATCACCCGCAAACAACTCGATGAGCTCGCCCTTAGCGAGGGTGACACCGTGGCGCTGGGACTACCGCCCAACGACCGCGAATAGCGCTCCGATGCTCGCATCGGTAGTGCTTCCCTTTCCGCCTCATCCCTGTATCATCCGGGGCGTCACATGTCTTTCCTTCTCGAAGAACTTCCCTATCAGAAAAAGGCGATCGATGCCGTTGTCGGCGTCTTTGACGGCCAGCAGCGGAATTTCTTCCACAATCCCTTCCAAGGCGATGTTCAGCCTAACATTCTCACCCTCTCCGGCCACGATCTCACAGCGAACAAACGCGGCATCATCGCCGCCAACGGTCTCACCGAGGGCGAGGCCCATCTGAGCCTGGAGCCGGACTATTGCATCGAGATGGAGACGGGCACCGGCAAAACCCTGGTCTATCTCCGCACCATCTACGAACTCTGCGAAGCCTATGGCTTCACCAAATTCATCATCATCGTCCCGTCCGTGCCGATCCGCGAGGGCGTGTTGGACACCATAGCCTCCTTCGGCCCGCAGCTTCACCGCGTTTACGGCCCGCGCCTCCATGCCTTTGAATACGACAGCAAGAAGCTCACCGAGGTCAAACGCTTCATCAGCGGCACGGACCTCCAAGTCATGGTGATGACCACCCAGTCGTTCAACTCTGACGACAATATCATCAACCAATCCGGCCGCGACGACTCACCCGACGGCCTGTCCTACTGGCAGGCGCTGTCGCAGGTCCGGCCCATTCTGATCATGGACGAGCCGCAGGAGGGCATGGATACCGCCAACATCACGCCGCGCATCGAGGCGCTCAATTCCTTCGCCCGCCTCCGCTACTCGGCCACCCACAAGCTCACCCGCAATCTCCTCTATCGGCTTTCTCCCTTCGAGGCCTACAACGAGCACCTCGTCAAAAAAATCGAGGTTCTATCCGTCGCCGAGAAAAACGACGAAGCCACGTTGAAACTCGAACTGCTGGAAATCCAAACCGGCAAGGGTGACCCGAAAGCGAAGCTCATGGCCTGGTGCAAGACCGCCGCCGGTTTCAAATACAAGGAGACCCGCTGGCTGGACGCCGGGAAGAACCGCAGCCTCGAAGCGGCCACCGGCAATGTTTCCTACCGGAGCTATCAGATAGAACATATCCGCGCCAAGGGCCTGCGCGGCGGCGGTGAACGCGTGAAATTCGGCAATGGCGTCGAACTCACGCGTCGTGCCAGCACCGGCGACTTCGCCGGCATCTTCCGCCAGCAACTCTATTGGCTCTGCTTCCGCCACTTCCAAAAGACCGAACGCCTCCGCCCGCTCGGCATCAAGCCGCTCTCATTACTCTTCATCGACCGGGTCGCCAGTTACACCCAGCGGGACGGCTTGATCCGCACGCTGTTCCACGAGGAGTTTCCCAAAGCCTATCGCGATCATTACGGCATGGACGCGCCGCCCGGACTGGTGGATGAAGTCCAGAGTTATTACTTCGCCAAGTCCGGCAGTGGGGAGTTCACTGACAATGAGAACTCGATGGCGAAGCAGAAGGAAATCTACGATGAAATCCTGCGCGACAAGGAGGCACTGCTGTCTTTTGCCAATCCACGCCAGTTTATTTTTTCCCACTCGGCTCTCGGCGTCGGCTGGGACAACCCTAACGTCTTTAACATCGCCACCCTCAATCAGACGTTTTCGGATATCAAGAAACGCCAGGAAATCGGCCGCGGTCTGCGCATCTGCCGCAATCAGGATGGCCAGCGCGTCTATGACAGCGAAGGTGTCACCGAGGGCGAGGAAATCAATCAGCTCACCGTTATACCTAACGAAACCTACGAGACTTTCGTCACTCAATACCAGTCCGAGATTGGCGCGTCCATCCAGCCCCGCCACACTCACAAGGGGCAACGCCAGGGCGAGAATATCGTGCGTCTTTGCGATGCCCAGTTCAAGAGTGAGCGGTTCCGCCGGTTCTGGAAACGTCTCGGCCAGCGCACCGACTACACCGTGCATTTCGATGAGGATGCCTTGGTCAGCGCCTGCGTCACCGCCCTCAATGCCATCGAGGTGCCCCATTATGAGGCCGAGATCGTCTCCATGCGCATCGATGAATTCACCGCAACGGGTGAACGCGCCGTGTTGCTCGGCACCGAGACCCAGAAGCTGGAGGCCAGCTTTACACCGATGGACCTTATCGAGGAACTATCCGAAAACACGCAGCTTGCCTACCCCACCTTGATCAAAATCCTCTCCGCCCTGACAAACGGCGAACAGCTTGTCCGCAATCCGCCGCGCTACCTGCATGAGGCCGGCCGCAGGATCACCCGCATCAAACTCGAGGAAATGGTCCGCACCATCGACTACCGGCCCACCGGCGAGATGTTCGGCTTCGATCTGTTCAAGGATGTGATCCCCACCTACCGCCAGATCGTGCCCACGCCCAACTGCGGCGTCTATGACCACGCCATCATCGACTCCAATTCCTCGCCGGAGCGCCACTTCGCCATGCAGGCGGACAGCGACCCGCGGGTCGTCTGTGTCCTCAAGCTGCCGGATTGGTATAAGATCCCCACGCCTAACGGAAATTACTCGCCGGACTTCGGCCTCGTCGTCAGTCACAAAAACCTCCGCGACGGCTCGGAGATTGAGATTCACCTCGTCGTCGAAACCAAATCCTATAACTCAATCGAGGAACTTGATCCCGATGAACAGGTAAAAATCCGCTGCGCCATCCGTCACTTCGAAGCTCTCGGTGTAACCACCAACCAGCCGCTCCTGTTCCGCGCGCCGGTGGACCGGCTTTCCAGCGTGGTCAGCGAAGAACCGGAACCTAACGAAGCCGCTAACATGGGCTTCTACGCTCCCAAGATGAACCTCGCCGAAACCCTTACCCAGGCGCTCACCAGCCCCTCCTAGAGCGATCATTCTCATTCTCTGAAATCCATCCTGATTATCATAAAAAAATTGATAATCGGCAAAATTATGTCACTTTCCCCTTGAAATGATCCTCCGTTACACCGCTGAGAACTTCTATTCATTCAAGGATGAGGTCGTGATCGACTTCACAGTCGGGGCTCAGGCGCGCTCCCGGGCGGGTTTGGTGGATACCGATCAAGGCAACCGTGTGAATGTCGTGCTAGGCGTTCTCGGCGCGAATGCATCGGGAAAAACCAATCTTCTCAAACCCCTCAGTTTTCTATCCTGGTTCGTTCTCGCGTCTGCCCAGGCCAAGCCTGGCACCACACTTCTTTACGAATCCTTCGCCTTCAAATCTGGCCCGTCTGATAGTCCCACCCGGCTCGAACTCGAGTTTGAATTCGGTGGCGGCACTTACCGCTACGAGCTTGAGTTGTTAGGAGGCCTCGTCCTCAAAGAAGCCCTCTTCCGCAAGAAGACTCGCTTTTCATTCCTCTTCGAACGCACTTTGAACACGGCTGATGGAACCTATGAATTCAAAGCCCAGGACATCGGCTCCGCCGCATCCGTGCCACTCCGCCAGAATGCCTCGTGGCTTTCGTCGGCCTTGCTTCAGGAACACGAACTCGCGCTAAAGCTACGGCCGTTTTTCGAAGCCATCGAAGGCAATCTCGGTCCCACGGGCCGACTGCCCACGCATGATGCGGAAATCGTCAATTTACTAGACGCCGCCTCTTACTATGAGAATTCTCCTGCCACTCTCGCCAAAGCTTCATCCCTGCTGGCGGCCTTCGATCTGGGACTCTCGTCAATTGAAATCAAGCGCACCAAATCCATCAGCCCTGACGGGCAAGAACGCGAGTTCGCCTACCCGGTCGGCATTCATCAAGTGAATGGTCGCGAATACATCCGGGTCTTAATGCAGGAATCCCGCGGCACGCAGGCACTCTTTGTCCTGCTCCGGTATCTTCTCCCGGTGATGGATAGCGGAGGCATCGCCTTCATCGATGAATTCGAATCCGGTCTCCACCCCCACATGGTTAGAGCCGTCGTGGATCTGTTCTTCAATCCAGCCACCAATCCGAAAAACGCCCAGCTCATCGCCACCTTCCACACGGATTTTCTGCTGCGCGACACCCTTCATAAATACCAGATCTACCTCGTCGAGAAGGACGCCGACCTTCACTCCAACGCCTACCGCCTCGACTCCATGCGCGGGGTGCGCAATGTGGACAATCTCCACGAAAAATATCACGCCGGTGCCTATGGGGGCGTGCCTTCGCTGCTGTGAGGGCACGGGACATCCATTAAACATTAGACCAATCTGGCCACCTCATGTCCCGCAGCAATCCCCGCAAACAAAAACCTCGCAGCGCCCGGGCCACCGCCCAGATCGTCGTCGAGGGCTTTACCGAGGAGGCCTTCTGCAAACATTTCAAGTCCATTTACGCCCGCGACTGCGGGGTCCGCGTCGAGATTCACAACGCCCGCGGCGGTTCGCCGCAGGACGTGATCCAGGCCGCGCTCAACCGCCCCGGCTTCGACCGCACCTTCGTCTTCTTTGATACCGACATCGCCTTGCCTCCCACCTGGGCCGCCAAAGCACGCCGGGCCGCTCACATTCCAATCACGCCAAGTCCCTGCGTCGAGGCGTTCCTGCTCGCCATTCTGGGGCACCCGTGCCCCGCTGACACCACCACCTGCAAGCGCGCCTTCGATGCGATCCTGCCGCCTCCAGACAAATACGATTCCCGCGCCTACGCCCGCCACTTCCCCAGTGAATTGTTAGATGTGTCCCGCCACCCCTTGCTCGACACCCTCCGCTCCGCATTTACACTCCCCGCATAGCATCTGCCATGCCAGACCAATCTATCACCGACCTCCTCCCTACCACGCCCGACCTCCGCGAGGAACGTCTCGCCGAACTCAAGCGGCTCTTCCCCGATCTCTTCACCAACGAGGGCCGCCTCGATCCCGACGAGCTGAAACGCCTCGTCGCTCCCAACGAAGTCCACGAAACCGAACGCTACGAATTCAAATGGTATGGCAAGGCCGCCTCCAAACGCGAGGCTTTCGCCCCCACCACCGCCACCCTCGTCTATGACCCGGCCCGCTCCGTCAATCCCGCCAAGGCCGATGGCAACATGATCATCGAGGGCGAAAACCTCGAGACACTCAAGTTGTTGCTCAGCGCTTATCGCGAGCAGGTGAAAGTCATCTACATCGATCCACCCTATAACACGGGCAAGGACTTTATCTATCGGGACAATTATGCCAAAGATCGCAAGAGCTATTGGGAGGAGTCGGGAACAATTGAAGATGGGATCAAATTGGATTCCAATCCAGAGTCCTCTGGCCGGTTCCATTCGAATTGGATTTCTTTCATCAACAGCCGCCTCTTGGTGGCGCGGCAGCTCTTGAAACCCGATGGCGTGGTTCTCATTTCAGTTGATGACAATGAAATCACGAACCTGAGACGTGTATGCGATGACGTGCTGGGGCCAGAAAATCATGTTGCCACCGTTGTCTGGGAAAAAGGTCGGAAGAATGACGCCAAGCTTTTTTCGTCCGGCCACGAATACATTCTCGTTTACGCAAAGGACAAGAACTTACTCAAGGAACAAAAAACCTTGTGGCGCGAGGAAAAGCCAGGAGCACCGGAAATCTGGGAGGAGTACCTCCGTCTCAAGAAGATTCACGGCACTGATCTATCAGCGATCGAAGCCGATCTAACACTCTGGTTCCGCGATCTTCCCAAAGCCCACCCGGCAAAAAAACTACAGCGGTATCGGAGAGTGGACGAAAATGGACCATGGCGCGATCGGGACATAACTTGGCCAGGCGGTGACGGGCCAAGATACGATGTAATCCATCCGATGACGAAAATCCCATGCATTGTGCCCGAAAGTGGTTGGCGCTTTTCCAATCCGACGGAAATGCAGCGACAGATCAACTGCGGTCTGGTTGTGTTTAGGGATGATCACACCGAGCCACCGTTCCGGAAGGCGCACTTGAAACCAATCCCCGAGGAATATGTCACCGAAGAGATTGAAGAAGAGGACGAAGAGGAGAATGGGAACGATGACGGCGATGGCCTCGCGCAACAAGTTCGTGGAACGTATTTCTATAAGCAATCACAACCAGGAGTTCGGCACCTTGTGGACATCTTCGGCAAAGCCAAGCTCTTTCCAAATCCAAAAGACAGCGACGAACTGGCTCGTCTCATTTACTATGTTATCGGTAAGGACGACTCGGAAATTGTGATTGATTTCTTTGCAGGGTCTGGATCAACCGGAGAAGCCGTCATCAACATCAACCGTAGGCACGGAAAATCCCATCGGTTCGTGATGGCGCAGCTCCCGGAAGTCGTTGATGCCAAGAAGCGCGAAGGTAAAGCGGCATTAAAGTTTGATTTGAAAACCATCTCCGCCATCACCATTGAGCGAGTCAAGCGTGTGATCGAAGGTTATGGCAACAATCCTCAGCCGCTTCCTGACACCGGCTTCAAAGTTTACAAGCTAACAAAATCGAATTTCCCGCGCTGCGAGTTTGTGCCCGATCCGAAAGCGAGCGAGGAGGAGAACGTCGCGGCGCTCAGGCGCTACATTCATGAGAAGGAGGCGGCGTTCCTCTTTCCGTTAGAAGAGCAGGCGGAGCAGGCGGTGTTTGACGAGGTGTTGCTCAAGTGCGGTTTCCAACTCCACTACAGCCGCGCCCGCCGCGACGACTTCGCGGAAAACACCGTGTTCGCCGTCACTGATGGCAAGCGCAGCTCGCTCGTCTGCCTCGCCTGGAACGAGCCGATCAAGGACGCCACCCTCAAGCGCCTCCGCGAACTCGATGAAGCCGGCGACAAGCCGTTCTTCATCTGCCTCGAGCGCTCGCTCGACACCACCGCCAAGTGGAACCTCGATCACTTGCTAGGCAAACGTCTGACGGCGTTCTGAGCCCAATATATCCAGGCTCCAGCGAGGACGGGCCTCAGCCAAGGGAGAGGCGAAGTGGATTGATGAAGATGATTGATGATTGATGATTGATGATTGATGATTGATGATTGATGATTTTTGAAGCAATCACCCATATACCGTTTTGCCTAAAAATTCGGAATTTCCCGATTCTGAAAAACTTTGCGTCTTTGCGCCTTGGCGCGGGAAAACTCTTAACCGGGATGAATGGATTGGCAGTGAGGCAGCCGCTGTCAAAGGTGCCGGGGTATAAAGATTGCCTCGCGCAAAGGCGCAAAGGCGCAAAGGAAGATGGGATGAATGGTAAATTCGTGGATTCCTGATCCAGTAGGGGCACCGAAAGAAACTCTGCGATTTGCTCTGCTAGTGTAGCCCGCCAAGCAGATTGCACACTATTCAGAAACCCCTTCGATTGATGATTGCCGATTGTTAATTTTTGATTGTTGAAGTGACGGAACGCCATCTCAACATCCAATCAGCATTCAAAAATCAACAATCATCAATCGGCAATCAAACCGCTTAAAGTGTTTTCTGTAGGACGGGCCACTCTAGTGTGCTGGGCGTTATTTAGCTATACAGAACCGACCGGACGTGTAAAATC
>JBAXOF010000013.1:0-29838 GCA_037133375.1 Verrucomicrobiota bacterium
GATTTGCCTGATTATTGGAATATTTCGTGTCAGGCTATCTACGCTTCGCTTCGGTTCACGGATTTTTGGTTAGCAGCGACCGCCGGAGGTGATGCTGCTCTTTGTCTAGCGACGGTCGCAGACCGCCGCTACAACTCGAATCAGGCACCCGGCAGTTCGATGAAGCCCTCGAGTTTGCGGATGCGGGTGGGGTGGCGCATCTTGCGCAACGCCTTGGCCTCAATCTGGCGGATGCGCTCACGGGTCACTTGGAATTGACGGCCGACCTCTTCGAGGGTGCGGCTGTAGCCGTCCTTGAGGCCGAAGCGTTGCTCGAGCACCTCGCGTTCACGTTCCGTTAGAGTGTCCAGCACGTCCTTGATCTTGTCCTTGAGCATCGAGAAGCCGGCTTCTTCCATCGGATTGTCCGCAGACTTGTCTTCGATGAAGTCGCCGAACGAGGTGTCGTCGGAGTCGCCGACAGGGGCTTGCAGCGAGATGGGTTGTTGGGCCATCTTGAGCACGGCCCTAACGCGTTCGACGGGCAGGTGGATTTCCTCGGCGATTTCTTCCGGTGAGGGTTCGCGGCCGTATTCCTGCACCAGCTGTTTTTGCACGCGCATCAGCTTGTTGATCGTCTCGATCATGTGGACCGGGATGCGGATGGTGCGCGCCTGGTCGGCGATGGAGCGGGTGATGGCCTGACGAATCCACCAGGTGGCGTAGGTGGAAAACTTGTAGCCGCGGCGGTATTCGAATTTTTCGACGGCCTTCATCAAGCCCATGTTGCCTTCTTGGATGAGGTCGAGGAACGAGAGGCCGCGGTTGGTGTATTTTTTGGCGATGGAAATGACGAGGCGCAAGTTGGCTTCGACCATTTCGGTTTTGGCCCGGAGGGCCTCCTTGAGCCAGTGGCGGAGTTGTTTGTAGGCTTTGTGGAAGGATTCGGTGGAGTGCCACGAGCGTTGTTGGAGTTCGCGCAATTTGGTGACAAATTCCTTGTCATTGGGATCCGCCTCGACCTTGCGGCTGTATTTCCAGAACCGTTGCTGGTAGTCATCGACTTGCTCGCAGAAGTCTTCAATGACTTTCTGTTTGTAGTAGAAACGGGTATAGTGGCGGTTGAGAGTCTGGGTGTTTTTCTCAAACTCCTCCTCGAGTTTTTTCTTGCCGCGCGGGGATTTGGACGAGAGCTGGCGGAAATAGTCGTCGTTCTCCTGATGGAGTTGTTTGAGATGTTCGCAGAGCTTGGGCAAGCCCTTCATGTAGCGTTCGCGGGACTCGATTTTCTTGTCGAGGATGACGCGGTCAAAGCGTTCCTTGCCTTTGATGAGCTTGTCGGCAAGGTCCTGATAGGAATCGGCGACGAAGCCGAACAGGTTGAGGTGGCGGGCCACTTCGGTTTCCGCGTCCTCGATGCGTTTGGAAATTTCCACTTCCTGCTCGCGGGTAAGGAGCGCCACCTGGCCCATTTGCTTGAGATACATCCGGACCGGATCGTCGAGGATGTCGAGTTTTTGGTCACTCTTGGAATCATCGTCATCGCCATCTGCTTCATCGCGTTTTTTGTCCTTGTAGCGGTCCACCTCGGAGGCGTCGATGACGTTGAACTCCATTTGGCGGAGGCGGTCCATGATGGCCTCGATGTCTTCCGGATCAACGAGGTCATTGGGCAGGATCTCGTTGATGTCGTCGTAGGTGAGATAGTCTTGTTCCTTGGCGAGTTTGATGAGCTCGCGGATTTTCTCCTGGATCTCCTGGGTGTCGATCCGCCGCTTGGCACCGTTGCCCGGGGGCTTGACGGGCTTCTTCACCTCCTTGGCGTCGGGTTTGCCAGACTCTGCGGTTTTAGGGGCAGGGGTGGGCTTCGAGCCCTTGGCATCCTTGGGCGCGGGTTGGATTGATGCCGCAGGTTTCGGGGCGGGTTGGTCGCGCTTGGTGGCGACCGGCTTTTTTGGCGCGGTGGTGCCAGTAGCAGCCTTGACCGGGCTGACAGGTGTGGCTTTGGCGGCAGGGTTGGTGGCTTTGGCCGTGGCGGGTGAGGCTTTCGGTGGTGGCTCCTTGCTGCCGGAGGATTTGTTGGCGGCGGGAGTTGGTGTCACTGCCGGTTTTTCGGATTTGGCCTTGGTTGGCTTTGGCGCGTCTTTCACAATCTTGGCGGCGGGTTTGGATGGTTTGGGGTGGGCAAAAGGCTCGTCGGATGCGCTGCCTGATTCCTCCAGCGTGGAGGCCACGGCATCTAACTCGATCGTTGGCTCGGAGTAAAGATCCGATCCCTCAACGGTGGTTGGCCATGGGTCGGCTGGGGGGGCTCCGGTGGTGGAAGGGTCGCTGTGAGTGGTTTCGGAAACGATTGAGGTCAACATGGAATGGGAATGAGAGATACGCTAAACTCCAGAATTTGGCCATAATCCACCCATTGTTGGGGCAACGCCGGCATGCCGTGAGCGACGGGACTGAAAAGCCCTAACGAGAATGCGTCAAGTATTATTTGAAAATTTCTTATGGGATTGGAGGTGCTGCGGTGTAAAGCGGGGATTTCGGGCGATTTTAAGATTTGCGGTTTTCAAGTCGGGTTGCGCCCGATACGACTCGGTGTGTTCCGGTGTTATCACTTCACCGGGAGATGTCTGACCCACTGCCATGCCACGGATCCTTGACGAGCCCAAGCCGCGACGCCCCGCCTATTTCTGGTGGTTGTTGGCCAACGCCTTGGCCCTGTGTTTTGCCGTCATCAGTTGGGCAGTCTGCCTGCAGGTGTTCAGGAATATCGAGACGCCCAGAAATTATGAAATTCTGCGCAAGCTCAACCGCTTGCCGAAACTCAAGGCCTACGCGGTGTCCAATGTTCCCACCGGCACGGCGCTTGGACCCAAAGAGCTGTATCAGAAATTTTTTGGCTTGAGCAAGCCGGACCGAGAGCGGGCTAACAGCCTGCTGCTGCGCAATTACCTTACCAATTTCGAGCGGCCCTTGCTGTTGACCTACATCGAGGGTGACTATCAGGTGGAAAAAGTCCGGGTGCTCAGCGCGGCAGATTTTTTCAATCCGGGGTTTGTGGTTCAGGCTCAGGCCATGGTCAAGCCCGATGCCTACTCCGCCGCCGCGCATTATCCGGTGTGCATCGAATATGTGTTTCCCACGGAAGACGTCGCGGCAGCCGCGGGCTTTAAACAAGGCGACATCCTGGGGGTGAAGAAAATTCCGAACTGTGCGGCGGTGGCGCATATTGCTAAAATCACGCTGGATGGAGAATCCGCTCTCTTGCTCACGGTGATCCCGATCGCTTACGGACCCTACCAGATTGGGACGGTCAGTGCCTTTGATATCAAGCCTCCCGGATACTTGCGCCCGGGTGCCGGGTTGCCGATGTTCCGCGACTGAGGGCGCTTTCTCAGCGGCATCAATCCGGTCGGGGCACTCGGCAAAGGTGAGCACGCAGGGGCACGTTTGGGATTTTTCTCGGGTGTTGAAAGCAGACTCTTGCCGGAGGGGGCGTTGCCAGTACGCCGGGCAGTGTGGGAACGAGTGGTATTTTCCACATGCCAAGGTGCGCCCCGGCAATTACGGGCCAGCAAACCAAGCGCGGATTATGGGTCATCCGCGCTGCCATCGCCCGTGACGCCGTTGGTGCCGCGGCAGGTTTCCCAATACACTGCCAATGGCTATGGCGTCTGGGATCGGAGCCCCCCTGGATTTCCCTTCCTCAAACCCGACCTGCTGACCGACGCCGTTGAACCATCGGTAGCCGATCCGGCGGCCGCGACGCTGGTGTCATTTTTCACCATCAGCGACGTCCATACCAACCGCGCGAGGCATTGCAGATGCGGCAGACGGAAAGCATGACGGGCACCTCGACCAAGACCCCCACGACGCAGGCGAGGGCCGCGCCGGAACTCGGGCCGAAGAGGGTGATGGCCACGGCCACCGCCAGTTCGAAGAAGTTGCTGGCACCGATGAGGGCACCGGGTGAGGCGATGTTGTGGGGCACCTTGAACCACCGCATCAACAGATAGGTCAGGCTCGAGTTGAAATAGACCTGCATCATGATGGGAATGGCTAACAAAATAACCGCGACCCATTTGGATGTTAGATTAGCCGCCTGGAAGGCGAAGATGAGCACCAGTGTTGCCAGCAGTGCCACGACCGTCAGCGGTTGGAAGCGGGGCAGGAAGGTGTTGTCAATCCACTCGCTGCCATGGGATTTGAGCAGGGCCTTGCGGGTGAGAAAGCCTGCCGCCAAGGGAATGACGATGAACACGACGACCGAGGTGATGAGGACTTTAGACGGCACGATCACGTCGGCCACCCCGCACAGGAACATCACGATGGGCGCAAAGGCCACCAGCATGATGAGGTCGTTGACCGCCACCTGCACCAGCGTGTAGGCCGGGTCGCCGTCAGTTAGATAACTCCACACAAACACCATGGCGGTGCAGGGCGCGGCGGCCAGAATGATGAGACCGGCGGTGTATTTCTTGGCCATCTCCGGTTCGATCCATGGGGCGAAGACATGCTGCAGGAAGACCCAGGCGAGGAATGCCATGCTGAAGGGTTTGACCAACCAATTGACAATCAGGGTGATGAAGAGCCCCTTGGGCTTTTGGGCGATGTGACCCAGCGAGCCGAAGTCGATCTTGAGCATCATCGGGAAAATCATCAACCAGATGAGCACCGCGATGGGGATGTTGACTTGCGAGCCTTGCCCGAATTCCAGCTGGCTGAGTCCGGCGATGATGTTAGGGAACAGTTTGCCCAGTGCCACGCCCACCACCATGCACACGAGAACCCAGAGGGAAAGATAGCGCTCGAAGAAGTTCAGGCGTTTGGGGGGGGCTGGCGGCACGGTGGCTATGGTGTCCATGTTTTTTGGGGGGGTGATGTTATGATTGATGGGTTCTATTGGACCGCGGAGGTCTTTGCCGCATCACGCCGGCCGTCGGCGTAGGCCGCGAAAACCCGTTGGATCTCGTCGCGCACGCGGCGGAAGACGACCAATTGTTGTTCCTCGTCACCTGGTGCGTGGGCCGGATCGTCGAAACCCCAGTGATGGCGGTTGAGTTGGCCGGGAAACATCGGGCAAGCTTGGTCGGCATTGCCGCAGACGGTGATTACGGTTTCCACATCTTGCTGGAGAAACTCGTCCATGTGTTTGCTGTGGTGGCCGGAAATGTCGCTGCCGATTTCGGCCATGACCTTGATGGCGAGCGGATGGACGTAGCCGGCGGGCTTGGAGCCGGCGCTGCGCACGTCAAGGAAATCGCCTGCGGCTTGGTGCAGGATGCCTTCTGCCAAGTGGCTGCGGCATGAATTGCCGGTGCACAGGATCAGGACAATGGGTAATGCTGGAGTGGGCATGAATGGCAGTTGTGTGTTAGAGTGGTTTGGGTCCGCACTGGCTGCTGCGGATTTTCTTGAATCGTGCGAGATCGTCCCGGAAAACCCTGCCGTCGAAAACGCAATCCTGCAGGCAGGCGAGATTGGCCGCCAACTCACGGCAGGGCTTGGAGGGCAGCGCGTATATCCGCCAGGTGCCGCGAATTTCCACCTCCACCATTTCATGGCGGCGCAGGTAGGCGAGTTGTTGGGAAGTTCTCACCGCGCCGATGCCGAGGACTTGTTCAATGTGGCACACACACTGCGGACCCATCCGCAGCAGGTTGAGAATGCGCAGGCGATTGATATCACACAGGCATTTGTAGATTGCGACGACGTGTTCGGAATTGTTGCGTGTGGCAGCCATGGCGGCAGTATTATAGCCAACGATTAAATAAGCGCAAACGTAAACAGCGTTTAATTTTGAAATAATCATACCCCCTTTGGTTCATTACTTTGCCGCTGAATACGGGCTTGACTGGGTGCTGGGGAAGGGGACATGCTGCCGCCGCATGCGCATTCTCACCGGTCTTCAACCCAGCGGCAAACTCCACGTCGGCAATTATTTCGGGGCGATGGAGCCTGCGGTGCGTCTGCAAGATGAAGGCGAGGGGTTCTATTTCATTGCGGATTACCATGCAATGACTTCGATGCAGAATCCGGCGGCCATGCGCGAGAATGTGCGGGAATTGGCGCTTGATTTCCTGGCCTGCGGGTTGGATCCGGCGCGCGCAGTTTTTTTCCGCCAAAGCGCGGTGCCCGAGGTCAATGAATTGGCATGGATTCTCTCGACGGTGTGTCCGATGGGGTTGTTGGAGAAATGCCACTCCTATAAGGACAAGGTGGCCAAAGGTATTGCGGCGAACCACGGGTTGTTTGCCTATCCGGTGCTGATGGCGGCCGATATCTTGCTCTACGACTCTAACAAGGTGCCGGTGGGCAAAGACCAGAAGCAACATTTGGAAGTGACCCGCGACATCGCAGTGAAGGTCAATGAGGCGTTTGGCGAGGGCACCGTCGTCTTGCCCGATCCGATCATCCGCGAGGACACCGCCGTGGTCGTCGGCCTCGATGGCCAGAAAATGAGTAAAAGTTACAACAATACCCTGCCCATCTTCGGCGACGAGAAACCCCTTAGGAAATTGCTCATGCGCATCGTCACCGACTCGACCCCGGTGGAAGCTCCGAAACCCACCGCGGGCTCGACGGTTCTGGCACTCTACAAATTGTTTGCCAACCAGGCGGATTATGCGGCGATGGTGGCCGACCACGAGCGGGGGGGGGTAGGATATGGGGACTTCAAGCGGCGGCTGGCCGACGCGTATTGGGAGTTTTTTGCGCCGATGCGGCTGCGGCGTATGGAAATCACCGCAGATCCGGGGTATGTCGAGCAAGTGTTGGCCGCCGGTGCGGCGCGGGCACGTCACGAGGCCGACCAGGTGCTCACGCGGGTGCGGCGCGCGGTCGGCTTGCGCTGAGCTGCCTGAACGCTATTTTTTTTTGGCATAAGCTCTTCCGCGCGAGGCCGGCCAATCCTCTGCCCAATTCTTCAATCATCCTCTACCACTCCATCAACATGACCGCCACCACGCCCCACCGCAAAGATATGATGGCCCGCCTGCTCGTCGCGCTGATGCTTACCTCCGCCGGCGCTGCCATGGCGGCGGAGGTCATCAATGTGAACTATGCGGGAAACCCGACCTGCGCCATGCAGGGGATCTGGTCGTACGACGCGGCCGCCCGCAGCACCGCCAGCCGGGTCGCGCCCCTGGAATATTTGGGCAATACCTGGAACGACTTCAATACCGCCACCGCTGTCGCCAGCAAATTGTTGGATTCCGTTGGCGTGCCCACCACGGTGGGACTGGCGACCACCATGGAGAACGGTTTCTGGGCCGACTGGAGTGGGCTTGGCGGCGCGCGCCTGCTGAAGTCGCCGGCGGCAGCGGCCTACAAGGATTACAAGCAGGCATTCAAGCTCAGCGGCCTCAATCCGGGCCACACCTATGACCTCTACATCGCCAGCATTCACAACAACAACAATGATCCGCAGGATTTTAGGGCTGGGGGGGTCGAGAAACATGTGGCCAACGGCGGGCGTTGCCTGGATTGGACCGAGGGACAAAACTACATCCGCCTCGCCGGCCTCAAGCCCGATGGCGGCGGCAATCTAACGGTGGAAGGAAAGGGCGGTCAGGTCATCATCAACGGTTTCCAACTGGTGGACAACGAGGCGCCCACACCCAAGAGCCCCGACACAGCGGTCTTCACGTTCAGCTTCGGCGAGTTGGGCCAGGCGCAAATTTCCGGCACCAACCTCTCCCTCGACGTGTTGTGGGGCACGCCCGTGAACAAACTCGCACCCGCCATCAAGATTGCGGAGCGGGCCACCGTCAGTCCGTCAGCCGGCAGCGCCAATGATTTCACCAAACCTGTTAGCTACACGGTCACCGCCGAGGATGGATCGACCACGGTCTATCGGGTGGCGGTCACCGTGTTGCCCAAGAGCTTGGCCAAGGAGATTAGCGCATGTAGTTTCGACAGTTGCGGGCCGGCGGTCATCGACGGTGACTCGATCCAGTTTGCGGTGCCCGCCAGCCAGTCGTTGAAGACACTCGCTCTGACTTTCACAGTGTCCCCGTTTGCCACGCTCCGTCCGGCGTCCGGCAGCGTTAATGATTTTTCCCGTCCGGTCACCTACACGGTCACCGCGCAGGACGGCTCGACCAAGGCCTATCAGGTGACGGCGCGTTCCTACGCGGCCTGGGCCCATGCCGCCGCGCTGTCGATCTTGACCACCCCGGATGGGGCCAACCTGCCGGCGACGGCAGCGGTGAGCGATTTTCCCATTCTGGTGCGTCTGAATGCCGGCAACTTCGATTTCACCCAAGCCAAACCCAAGGGTGAGGATGTCCGGTTTTCAACCGCTGACGGCACCCGGCTTTTCTATCAGATCGAGCACTGGGACTCCGCCGGTGCCACCGCCAGCATCTGGGTGAAGATTCCGTCGATTACCGGCAATGCGGTGCAGCAGATTAAAATGTGTTGGGGGCTGGCGGAGGCTGCCAGCGAATCCAACGGTCCGGCGGTGTTCAACGAGTCCAACGGCTTTGCGTCGGTGCTGCACATGGGCGAGGCGCTCATTGATGAAGGCGGTCTTGTAACGCCGAAGAATGAGGGCGCGACGACCGTGGTCGACGGCATGATCGGCAAGGGTCGGCACTTTGTCCCGGGCAAGGGCATTGCCTGTGGCGAGCATATCAAAACCTATCCATACAGTGATCAGCCATTTACCTCCCAACTCTGGTTGCGGGCGGAATTGGCTGGTGCCACGGTCTTGAGTTGGGGCCGTTATGCCACACGGTTTAACGGCTTCACCGGCGATGGCAATCTGGTGGATCTCCAACTCCGCTCACCCGCAGGGCTAGCCTGGGTCAGCGACGGTCCTGGCGGCGTTTCCGGCCAAACCATTCCCGTGATGGGCCAGTGGTATCATGTGGTCGCCACTTATGCGGACGGGATCAGCAAGATCTATGTGAACGGCGCGCTCGACGGCACCAACGAGGCGAAGAAGGCCACGATGTCGTTAATGAATGATATCTATATGAACATCGGCAAGGACAGCTTTGCCGGAGATATAGACGAAGTTAGAGTATCCAAAGTCGCCCGCTCCGACGACTGGATCAAGCTGGAGTATGCGAACCAGAAGGCCGGGCAAACCCTGGTGGGCACCCTCATGCAGCCCGGCGAGGAGTTCTCGGTCTCGCCCGCCTCTATCAAAATCGACGAGGGCAAAAAAGTGACCGTCACAGTCAAGGCCGGTGGCGCGTTGAAGCTCTACTGGTCGATCAAAAAGGACGGCAAGGAAACCATGGCCGCGGTGGACCAGTTCGCCTATCAACTCGATGCCGGCCGTGTCGTTGGCGACGCCTCGTATGTGCTGCAACTGAAGGCGGTGTTTCCCAGCGGAGTGAAGACCAAGGATACTCCCGTCACGATCAAGGAGGCGGTGGCGGAACCGGTGTTCATCCTGCTAGCACCAGCGCAATGGAATGGCCGGGATCCCATCGAGGTCGTGCCTGCCATCACCAACCTCAAGGCCATGACGGACAAGGGGGCTGGGGACTTGCATTACCAGTGGACGGTTACAGGCGGCGCGGTGATCAAGCAAGTTGCACCCGGCAAGCTGCTCCTCACCCGCTCGCAATACACCGGTCCGATCACCGTGCATGCTGCGATCGATAACGGCGGCACCGCCACCACCGCCACCACCATGATCCAAGTGACGGAGCCGAAAACCGACCCCTGGGTGCAGCGCACGCCGGACAAGAATGAGCAACCGGTGGACAATCAGTTTTATGCCAGGGATGACAACAACGAGGGCACGCTGTATTACAACGGATTGTTAGATAAACCGGCGGATGCGGTGTTCCTCAAGCTCTACGCCGACGACAAGCTCATCAAGACCGAATCCCAAAAACCCGCGGCGGACATGAGTTATGCCTTGGCGGTGAAACTCAAGGCCGGCCTGATCCATTACAAGGTGGAATTCGGCACCCGCACCGGCGCAGCCGAGTCCGTGGTGCGGACGGTGAACAACCTCATCTGCGGCGACGTCTATCTGCTAGACGGCCAATCCAACACGGTGGCCGATAACAAGGCCGGTCCCCACGGCCGGTTCAAGAGCGAGTGGATCCGCAGCTTCGGAGGTATGTCCGGCGGCAGTCAGCAGGGGTGGGGCAATGCCGTGGCATCCACTGCGGATGGCGATGCCTATCGCATCGGGTATTGGGGCGTGGCCCTGGCCGACCGCTTGGTGACCGCTCACAAGATCCCGATCTGCATGATCAACGGAGCCGTCGGCGGCACCCGCATCGACCAACACCAGCGGAATGAAGCCAAGCCGGAGGATCAGGAAACGATCTACGGCCGGTTGCTCAGCCGCGTCAAAGCCGCCAAGCTGACCCATGGCATCCGCGGCGTGTTGTGGCACCAGGGCGAAAACAACAGCGGCGCGGCAGCCCCCACCGGCGACTGGGATTACAAGTCATATCAAAACTACTTTGTCGAGATGTCGGCAAGCTGGAAGCAGGATTATCCTAATATCCTGCATTACTATGTCTATCAAGTATGGCCGCTGCCGTGCAGCATGGGCCCCAAAGGCGCCGGCATCCGCGAGGCACAGCGCACGTTGCCGCGGCTCTATTCCAACCTGAGCGTGATGTCCACCATCGGGATCAAAAACAGCTTCAACGGCAGGGGGCTATGCCACTTCGACTGGGATGGCTACGAGCAATTCGCAACCCTGATAGGTCCGCTGATGGAGCGCGACAACTACGGGCTGGTTACTAGCAAACCCATCACCGCGCCGGATTTGAAGAAAGCCTGGTTCACCACGCCCCAACAGAATGAGATCGCCCTGGAGTTCGGCCAGGACATGACCTTCGATCCGCTCAACGCCATCAACATCTATCTGGACGGAGCCAAAGGCCAGGTCACTGGCGGCAGCGCCAGCGGCAAGGTGATCAAACTCAAGCTGGCCGGTCCATCCAAGGCCAAGACCATCGCCTACCTTGCCGACAACGATTGGGATGGCAATCCGGAGAACCTGCTCCGCGGCATCAATGGCATCGCCGCACTCACGTTCTATGAGGTGGCTGTGGAACAAGGCAAGTAGCGACGGACCCACCCCGCGAATTTCGCCTTGATAGTTTGCATATTCAGTCCTGCGGGGTATTCGCGGGAGAATTGGCCTTGAATGTGAAGTTTTTGATGAGTTCGATTTCCTTGGGATCATAGGGTTTGCCGTCAGGCCAGAGCATGTCCCAGTGCCATGGGTCGTTGATGGTTTGTCCCTTGTGTTCCCACGATAGATAGGTTTGCTGCTTGCCGGCCACCAACCCCCAATTATACCAACTCACCTTGTGGTGCGCGAAGACCGGCAGCACCGCCGCATAGTCCTGGCCCTTGAGGCGGCGGATGGTTTCGGTGCAGATCAAGGGTCGCTCATGCTTTTGGTAGAGGCGGATGGTCTCTTCCACACTCTTCGCGGGGCCGTAATAGTGGAAACTAACAACATCGGAGAGTTCGGCCATCGCCTGTGACATGTGGTCGTCATAATTGACCCAAGCTCCGGTGGTAAGCGGTTGCACCGGCTGCATGGCCCTGGCCCATTCAAACGTGGCAATCACCAGCGGCAGGCTCTTGTCACCCAAGCCGCCGTTGCTCGGTTCGTTATAGAGGTCCCAGACCCACACCCGAGGATCCTTGCCAAACTGGCCGACGATATCCTTGACGTATTTCTCTAACGCGGGCCAGGCGGTCCGGTCACGCACTTTTGCAGGGGCCGGACTTGGGACCCAGCGACTGTTGTGAACTCCCGGCACCGGTTCGGGCTGCTTGCCCACCACAGGGTTGGCTTTCGCAAAGTTCACATCGTCGAACAAGCACAACATAACTCCGAGTTTGTGGCTTGCCGCGATGCCGAGAAACCGATCCAGCCGCTGCTTCAAGCCTTGAGGATCGACCTCCCAAGCTTCAAACGGTAGATTGCAGCGGATGCTGTTATACCCGGACTCCCGCGCCCACTGCAATTCCCTGTTGATCGTGACGGGATCAAACGTCTCCTGCTGCCACCATTCCAGCATGTTCACCGCTGTGCTTGGCACGTAGTTGACCCCGCAAATCGGAGCAACACTGTCATACCACGTCCATGCCTTCGCTTTCGCCCAGCGCGTCTTGAGCGGGCCGGCGGCTTGCTGCCACTCGGCAGCCCGGGCGGACGGCAGCAGCGGCAGGGTGAATAAAGCGGCAAGGATCAGGTGTTTCATGGGGATTTCTGGGAGTGGAGGGCGTGGAAAATTGGTGCCGGGCGGCCTTTCAATGGTTAGAAACGACCGTCGCGAACGTGGTTCGTCTCAAACGAACAACGGCAGGCTATGCTCCCCCCACGCACTGTCCAGTCGGTAAATTTACCGACACTCACAGTTCCTGAACGCAAAGATCGCAGAGAAGGGGGATTTCTTTGTGCTCTCTGCGCGTTCGGCGAGCTCAGCCGAGCCGTTCTTTGTGGTTCATCCTCTGTAGTCCAAGCCGCCGTCCAGTCAGTAAGAATTTGGGGTGGGCTAGATTGGAGTGTCCGGATAGCTCGTGCGGAACAAACCACTGATGAAGACTGAGAAGATTGATTTTACTGATTGAAGATTTCGCCGGTGCACAATGCAGCGTCATGTCTTTCTCTTCACTTGATCCTTGAATGTTGAATGTTGAATGTTGAGGGAGTTGGCCCATAGTGGAATTCAGCGCTTCTTGATAGGAAAACAGGCTTCCAGCCTGTTAGGGAAGACAGTGCGTCCCGCCTGTCCGCCGCTGAAACGACAGGCTGGAAGCCCGTCGTCCATGACAGGCGGGACGCCTGTCCTCCTACCCTGCCAGCGTCCCGCCTGTCCTCCTACCCTGCCAATGTCCCGCCGCAAAGCCGCATAATATTCAGAATTGACAATTCTAGCGAGCGACTGGCAGCAGCGGCACGTCGCAGAAGGTGAGTGCGGTGATGCCATTAGCGCCGAAAATCAGGTCGTTCTGGTTCCAGTTAGGACCGGGATAGGTGATCTTGGTGGCCGCTGAAGGCGCTTTCAACTTGAGCGTGAGCACATTGCCGCTCACGGCACCCGAGGCGATTTGGGCCCGCTCCCCATCCAGACAGAACTGGCTTGCCAGCGCATCGAGCCAGATCACCGGTTGGTCGAACTCGAGGGTGATCGTGTCCATGGTCGCGCTGGCATAGGTGGCCTTCTTGAGGTTGGGTGCGGTGATGGATTCAGCGACCTTTTTGCCATATGTATCGCGCTCGATCAGGGGCTGCATCAAGGTCGCGAATTCCGCCCAACCGGCCAATGGATAATGGCAGGTGCCGGGCGGCCTGATGCCCAGCGTCGGCATGACATCCATATTCGAATACATGCGCGGCAATGTCCGCTGCATCTCGCGGATCATGTTGCCATCACCCATGGAGCAGGCGCCCGGCCAGATCTGGAAGATGTAGTAATGTTGTATGTTAGGGAAATCCTGCTTCCACGCGGCCGCCATGTCGACGAAGTATGGTTGATAGGATTTCCAATCGCAATCGCCGGTGGGTCCGGCCATCCCTTGGTTGTTCTCACCTTGGTGCCACAGCACCGCGCGGATGCCGTGGGTCAGGTGGGCATGCTCCACACGCCATAAGATCCGACCATAGATCGTTTTCAGGTCGGTGGGATCGGCCTCATTGCGCTGGTGTTGGTCGATGCGGGTGCCGCCGGCCGCGCCATTGATGATGAAGATGGGCATCTTCTGGCTGGCCACCAGGCGCTTGGCGAGTTCCATGCCCCAAAAGCCGAGTTCCGCGTTTTCACCTTTTTGCGCTTTCCAGACCGGGTTGCACCACAGGTTTTTGCGCGGTCCTTTCGGGTCGCCCTCCGCTTTGCCATAACTGCGGATCCACTCGTTGGTCACGGGCGGCGACTTCTCGCCGGTATCGGTGGCCAGCGCGTTGGATTGCCCGTCTATCAGGAAGGCGTCGCCGCAGACCAGGTTGGAGACCGTTTGCGTCACCGGCTCGGTGGCCCCCGTTTTTGTTCCGAACTCGACCTTGTATTTGATCAAGCCGGGCTTGAGTTTGACCATGAACGCATAACTCTTGTCCGCTGAGATCTTCGCGGTTTGAGTTTTCAGGAGCTTGTCGTCCGCATAGACTCTAAGAAACACCGAGTCGGCAGGTTGGTCGAGGGTGCCGTTGTAATGGAGCGTGCCTTCGTTGTTGTCATCCCTGGCATAGAACTGGCCATCCTCGGGCTTCTCGTCCTTGTCGGGCGTCCGCTGGATCCATGGATCGTTCTTGGGTTCGGTCACTTGCAGCGAGGTGCTCGCCTCGCGTGAGGCACCACCGTTGTGGATCACCGCTTTCACGGTGAGCTGGCCGCTGAATTGTGAGCGTTTGAGAAGCAAGCGATCGGAAGCGATTTCCTGGATGACCGCACCACCGGAGAGCGTCCAGGTATAATGCAATTCGCCTGCGCCTGCGGCCTTCATGGCTGCTAGATTGGCGATCGCGGGGACCACCTCGATGGCATCGCGGCCGTTCCACTTCGCAGGCGCATTCAATGTGAACACCGGTTCGGGAATCGCTTCTCTAACGGTCACGGGGATGTCCTTGGTCTTGATCCCGTCGGCATACACCGCCTTGAACTGCAAGATATAGGAAGTGTCTGCCACCACGCGCCCAGCGTCGAGGGTGTAGGTATTCTGATCCACCGCAACCACGGACTCGGTGCCATCGCGCTTGAGTATCCAATACACTTTCTGAGCGCCGCCGGCCTGGCCGGTGGCGGTTAGGCTCTTGCCTTCATCCACCTTGATCGCGGCTGGCGACACCGCAAACGCAGTTCCCGGCTGCGGCAGGGTGCCGACGAGGGTTTGCAGCGGGTTCTGGTTTTGATAGGTCAGGCGGATCCAGTCGGCGGTGCGGGTGACTTTGGAGATGCGCACCTCGTCGACGTCGCAATCCGATTCCCAGTTGCGATACCAATTGCCGACAAACATGCGGCAGGGACTTTTGAAATCCATGATGGCCTTGGTCGAGGCCACGAGCTGGCCATTGACATATGCCTTCTGACTGCCATCCGTCGCGTAGGTGTGCACCACATGAACCCATTGGTTCAAAGCCACCGGGCCGGGGCACTCGACACCGCAACTGATATGCAGCGGGCTGAGCACGCCGATGAGCAATTTGCTGCCGCTGCCCTCGACGCCCCAACAGACAAAGCGGCTGCCCCAGGGGCCTGGCAGCTTGTTGTCCTTGAACCAAAGTTCGGTGGACGAGGGGCTGTTGCCGGTCGGGTAGTTGGTGATGTTTTCGCCGCCAACGACCCCGGGCCGGCCGTAGACAAAATTGAGGGCCTTGCCGATCATGCCGTCGCACGCCGTCGCGCCGAGATTGGCGGGGGTCAGCGTGCCGACCTCATCCTTGGGATCCTTGGGGTCGCCCAAGTGCATGACAGTGACAAAGCCGTTGGACTCGTTGAACACCGCCTTGCCGTTGGACTCGCTCGCCACATCCGCCTTGCCCCAGTGCAGTTGGATTTGTTGGCATGCGTTGCCCTTGATGAGCGGAATGCGCACCCAGAGGCTGGCGCGGCCATGCGCTGCATCCCATTCCTCTATCTGATAGCTCAACGGTTTGCCCGCGGCAGAAAAGCGGACATCCTCGCCGCGGGGCATGGTCTGGCTGAAGTCAAAGGTCGCCTTGTCCAGCCGCACCAGCAACGGGAAGTTCTCCTCCGCCGCCGTGGGCGGCAGGTTCGCCCCCTCCGGCGTGGTTAGAATGGCCAAGGGTCCGGCATGCTGCCAGCCCGGGTATTGGGCCGCCGCCGTCATGAGCATGGCTGGCATCAAGATCAGGGCGATGGTCAGTGGGGGGGCGACTTGAATATTCACGGCTGGATTTGTTTGTTTAGGAATCCCGCGATTTCCGCAAGTAATTTATGTGCGTGCCATCCCGGTGCCAGCGGTCTATGATGCGCGCATGCCGTTTCGCAACTTTGGACTTGAGGCGGGAATTATCCGCGCCATTCAGCAAGCCGGATACGTCCGCCCCACCCCGGTGCAGGCGGCGGCTATTCCCAAGGTGCTGCAAGGGCATGACTTGATAGCCATTGCCCAGACCGGCACGGGCAAGACAGCGGCGTTTGTGTTGCCGCTGCTTCACCGCTTGTCCCAAGCGCCGCGCCACGGTCCATTGCGCGGCATTCAGGCCCTCATTCTGGCTCCCACCCGGGAACTCGCCGTCCAGATCATGGGCAACATCCGGGCCTACGGCAGGCATCTTTCGCTCCGCGTTGCCGCTATCCACGGCGGTGTCGATGAGGCTGCCCAAATCAAGGTCTTACACAAAGGCGTGCATATCCTGGTTGCCACCCCGGGACGTTTGCTCGACTTCCTCGGCCGCCAAAAACTCGATTTCCATACCTTGGAAATGCTTGTCCTTGATGAGGCCGACCGGATGCTCGATATGGGCTTTCTGCGGGACATTGAGGTGATTGCCGGCAGTTTGCCCAAACGCCGGCAAACGCTGATGTTCTCAGCCACTCTATCCAAAGAGATCGAGTCACTCGCGCGGCGGTTTCTCTATCAGCCTAAAATGATCCAGATCGGCAAACGCTCCAACCCGGCGGATACCGTGAACCAATGCGTCTATGAGGTGCCCGCGCATTTGAAAAACCCACTTTTGTTAGAACTGTTGCGGCAACCAAAGTTCAGCAAAGTCCTCGTCTTCGCCCGCATGAAGGATGGCGCGGACCGGCTCACGAATTTCCTCAAACTCGCCCACGTGAAAGTTGCCAAGCTTCACTCCAGCCGCTCGCAGGACCAGCGGCTGCAAGCGCTCCAGGATTTCAAGGACGGCAAGGCTCAGGTCCTTGTGGCCACCGACATCGTGGCGCGTGGCATCGACATCGATGGCGTCACCCACGTCGTGAACTATGATTTTCCGGTCAACCCCGAGGACTATGTCCATCGCATCGGCCGCACCGGTCGGGCCGAGGCGCAGGGCGATGCCATCAGCTTTGTCCCCAAACAGGACCTCAACCTGCTGGATATCCTTGAGCTCGCCATCGGCCAGCGCCTCGAACGCAAGCGCTTGCGCGGCTTCGACTATCAGGCACCCATCCCCGCGCCCACGCCTGGTGACAAACCGCTGCACCGCGACTGGCGGAAACGCACCCGCGAGGCGGAGGCGAAGCGAGCCGACCCTCCAGCAAAAGCGCCCCGTCTCGCCAAGCCAGAAAGCAAAAAATGAGGTGCGCGGGGGCTAAGGGGCAGGGATCGTTTTCCGAACGGTCCGGCTGGACTGGGATGAGGGTGTCTTTGTTAGATCGAATCATCCAACAACCGGCTGGACAGGGTGGGGGAACTCAATGTGCCCAACTGCGGCCTTACCTACCCCCAGCGGACGCCCCGCAGGTGCGTCCCAGCCATGGGCGGTGATTTTTTCGCGTTTCGTGCTGGCGGCGAGCGGAATCGCTGGTTAGGATAGGTCACACAGATGGAAAAGCCAGGCATGCTAACACGCCGCAAATTCGAACCCCTCTTGGGAGGGGTGGCGTTGTTGATGCTGTTGGTGGGCTGCGTGGTGGTATTGCAGCCGTTTTTGTCGGCCTTGATGTGGGCGATGGTGCTGGCCTTCTCGCTCTATCCGATGCAGCGGCGTTTCACGCGGTGGTTCCGTGGCTCGCGGACCCTGGCGGCCTGTTTGGTGACGCTCACCCTCACGGTGTTGCTGGCGGGGCCGGTGGTGTGGATCGGCTTTGGTCTGGCGGAAGACGGCAAGGCGCTCACCGTCGCCACGCGCAAGTGGTTTCTATCAATGCCGGACGAAGCCCCGTCATGGGTCATCCGGACGCCGGTGGTGGGTAGTGAGTTGGCGCATTATTGGGTGGAATTCGCGCTCGGCCGCAAGCACTGGATGGAGCAATTGGAACAGGCGTCGCAGGACCCGCCGCCACGGGCGAAAATCGTGGTGGAGAGTGCCAGCGGCGTGGTGGTGGATGCGGTGCCGGTGCCGCTGTCGTCTGCGGCAGGCATGGTGAGCGAGCCGGTCAAGCCGGAATCCCCGGAGTTGGTGTTGATGTTAGGCAGGGTGATCGCGTGGGCGCGGACGTGGCTCTTTTCCGTGGGATTGGCGGTGGGGCACAGTGTGGTGCAGGTGTTAGTGAGTGCGTTCCTGGCGTTTTTCCTGCTGCGGGATGCTCAGGTGCTGTCAGAAAGACTGGGCGTGGCAGTGGACCGCCTGACGGCCGGGCGCGGCCGGCATTTGATGAATGTGGCCGGGGCCACCGTCAAGGGGGTGATCTATGGCATCCTTGGCACTGCCCTGGCGCAGGCGTTGGTGGCCGGAGTGGGTTTTGCCATCGCCGGGGTGCCGGGGGCTGTGTTGTTAGCTGGGCTAACCTTTTTTGTGGCGGTGATTCCGTTTGGGCCACCGATCATCTGGATTCCGGCGGCGCTGTGGTTGTTCAGCCAGGGGTCACCGGGGTGGGGAATGTTCATGTTGATATGGGGGTTTCTGGGCATCAGCGGCGTGGATAATATCCTACGTCCGTATTTGATCAGCCAGGGCAGTAAACTGCCGTTTGTGCTGATTTTCTGCGGCGTTATCGGCGGGGCGATAGCCTTTGGGTTGGTGGGGGTGTTTATCGGGCCGACCTTGCTGGCGGTGGCCTTCCGCCTGATCGAGGAATGGGCCGCGACGCCGCCAGTGGCGGTCGAACAACAAGAGACGCCGCCAGCGGCGGTCTAACAATCTGAACTCAGTAAACGACCTCAAATCTAATTTGCTGTCGAGCAAGTTCAATTCCCTTAGATTGCGGACAAGCTCAGGTTATTCCGGGAGGATTGTGCGTGACCATTTTTAGCACTGAGGCACTGATTACCACTGATGCCACTGAAATATTTATCAATTTCTTCTCAGTGTGATCAGTGGTAATCAGTGTGTCAGTGGTTTTTTTGCCACGAATTAAGGGAATCCAACTTGCTCGCCCATTCGTCAAAAACGAGGTCGTTAACTGAGTTCTGAACATGGGATTCCCGGTGTTCAGTCCTGCGGCTTCTTCAGCATACGCCCGGCAATGGCCTTGAGATCTTCCACCGGGATGGCGAAACTTTCGGCGCGGTCGGCGCGGGCGATGTTCATGCCGATACAGCGGCCGTCCAGATCTAGCAATGGCCCGCCGACGATGGACTTCGTGCCGAGGATATCATGTTGGAGAATGCGCGGGAAGCCGCTGCGGCGTTCGGAATAGTCGCCGCTCATGGCATCATTGCGGTTCATATCCTCGGTCATCTCATTGCGTGCCATAAGGCGCACTTCAACGGTTTTTTCTTCCTGTTTGCGACGGTAGGTGAGCTTGGCGGTGCTGCCCGCCTTGCGGTCCTTAAGGATGGCGGCCAGATCCTCGAGCTTGGCAACTGTCTTGCCGTCAATGGCAAGAATGACGTCGCCCTTTTGGAGGCCGGCCTCCTTGGCACCGCTCTTGTCCTGGACATCGGCGATTTCCAAGTCCTTGGCATCCGGCTTGAGTTTCACGCCGAGGGCGCCGCCACCGGCGGTGGGGATTTCGCGGATCTTTGCGCTGATGATGCCGGCGAGCACGCGGCGTTGGGTGCGGGTGCTCGCGCCGTTGGCCACCACCCAAGTCCCTTGCGGCACGGCGCTGGTGGGTGCGTAGGTCACCGGGGTCAGGCCGCTGGCATCAATCTTCAAATGGGCCACGTCCCAGCGCGGGTCGATGTCGAGGATGGTCACCTCCGGGTATTTTTTATCGTCCACCGCGACGCTGAGTTTCTTGATTTGCTGCAGCTCGCTGGCTTTTGTTAGGATATCTCCATCGGGGGAAATCACCACGCCATAGATCGCTTCGCTGCGGCCATCGTAAATGACGGCGCTGGATTTTTGCATGACCAAGCGTGGTGCTTCGAAGGCGGCTAGCACGCTGGCACCGGTGGTGCGATAGGCCGTTTCCAAGCTTTGAGCGCCCAAGGTGCGGGCGGTCAGCGCGAGAACGAGGGCGGGGAGCAATAGTTTAGCGTGCACCGAGTTTGAGTTTGAGTTTGAGGGGTTTGTCCGCGCGGAGGGCTTCAATTTCGAGTGCATCGCCTTCGGCCATCTCCTTGAGCAGGCCTTGGAATTGTTCGCGGGTTGTTAGCTCGGTGCCGTTGAGTTTGAGTAGGACGTCACCCTCTTTGAGGTCGGCTTTTTCGGCCGGAGTATCTTTGCCGACTTTGGTCACGCTCAGGCCGCCTTCCTTGCGGGCCTCGGTGGCCAGGCCGAGGAAGCCCTTGCCCTTTTCGGGCTTTTTGACAAACGGTCCTTCGCCGATAAATTCGCCTTTCACCAGGGCGTCCCAATGCTTGAGGAAAACCTGGATGGGCACATGCATGTTCATGGGCAGGTTGGTGCCCACTCGTGAGTGAATCCCGATCAATTTCCCTTGCAGATTGAACAGGGGACCGCCGGAGTCGCCCCCTATGAGGGTGCAGTCGGATTGATAGGTGCTGTCAGTCATGCGCACCAAACGCCCCAAACGCACCACCGAGCCGCGCGCTTTGTCGAAGCCGCCGGAATGGCCGAGTGAGAAAACCCAATCGCCCAGATGCGTCGAGTCGTTGCGGTCGATCTCGGTAAAGGGAAATTTTTCCTTGTCGGTGATTTTGACCATGGCGGCATCGGTATCGGCGACCACGCCGAGGGACACCGCCTTGAATTTGCGCCCGTCTTCGAGGACGACTGTGAGGTCTTTGTTGACGCCGCCGGAAACATGCGAGGCGGTGAGCACCAGGCCGTCCTCAGAGACCAGCACGCCGCTGCCGCTGCCTTGCGCCAATTCGATGCACACCGTGGCATTGCGAGCCTTGCCTAGCGCGTCGGTTAGAGCGGTTTGGATGGTTTCCAGATCCTTGCGGTTTTCGGGGGCTTTCTTGTCATTGACATAGGGCCTGGCCGACTCGGCGGAGGCGCCGCATGGCAATAAGACAGTGAGCAAGCAGGCGAGCAGGTATTTCATCACGTGGGAAGAGCGACACCCTAGACCGATCCCGTCTCACCTGCAACCCCGGAGGTTTAACCCTGGTCGCCGGCTTTGCTCATTGGCAGCGCCAGGTTTCCGTAAGTTGGGCACGCTGGGATGGCGGCGGCAGAGCACTTCGCGAAAAGCCAAGCACCGCACCGACGCCAGCGGCATGCCTGCCGCCGAGGCGGGGTTCCACGGCGAACTCGGGAAATCGATAGGTGGCACGCCAGCGCAGCCAGGCACCGAGACTCAGGGCAAAGCCGAGCGTGCCGCCCAGCAGCAGGCCGGGAATGGCGAGGGGTTCGGCGATGGGCTGCAACTGGCTCCATCTTTCGGCCAGAGACGCGGGCTTTTTCGGCTGTTTGGATGCGCGCGGTTGGGCCGGTGCCTGAGTGCCATTGCCGGTGATGCCTCCAACCAATTGCTCCATCCAGTAGCTGCGGATCGCCAACTGGACGCTGAAAACTTCCAATTGGTCTTGCGGGTTGGATTTTTCCATCGCTTGCATGATGGCGCTTTGCAGCGTCCGGCGTTGCAACGCCGCCGACACCCGCTCCGTGAGCGCCGGGCTCAGATGCAGCGTCGCTTGTTGGGGTGCGCCCAGATAGTAGTAAACCAGAAGGGCCGGGCGCCCGTCGGCAAAGAACCGCTCCATCAATTCCTCCTCGCGCACTTCCCCGGGGATTTCCTGGTCCTTGTTGAAAACATAGATGTATAGGTCGATCACGGAGTCCGCCGCGTGACCCTTCAAAAAGTTCAGCCGCTCGCGGGTGCTCCGCTTATCTAACAGATTCTGCGGGTCGGTCAGGAAACTCTCCGGACGGGCACCGAAGTAGGCCGCTAGATACTTCTCTGGAATCGCCACCGGTGGTGCCGGGTTCTCGGCCAGTTCGCCTGCTACGGGTTTGATTTCCTCGAGCGGGACGGGTGCGGCGGTCTGCGGCGGGTCGGGATCCGCGTCGTCGGTTAGAATCCGCGTTCCGGGTAGCCAGCCGGATTTTTCCTGGGTCTTGCGGGCGGACTCGTCCCAAGCCGGCAGAGGCACCTCGTTGCGAGCTGGCCCGAGCGTGCATAACCCGCAGATGGCGAGACCGAGACATGCCAAACGTTTCATGGTGGCGGCGGTGCAGGGTTTGGGGTGGTCGCCTTGTCGCTTCCCGCATGGCGCGGCGGGGTTTTGCCGTGGGCGGGTGGCAACAGCTTGCGTTCAAAGTCGGCGGGATTGCGTCGGGCTTGGCGGCTGCGCTTGCGCAACACCATGCTGAGTTGCTCGATGGCCTTGACCATGCCATCGGCGTAGCGTCCTTCCAGCCAGCGGGAATGGGCCCGCCAGAGGCAGTCGAAGGTATCCGTTTCTTCAAGGAAGGGATCGAGCAGGTAGCCGAAAGTCATGGCGGCGGTCTTGGATGCGGCATCGATGGTGATGAGGATGCCTGCCGCGTTGGGTTGTTCCGGCGGCAGTTCCTCGAAGGTAGCTCGGTTCAGCAGCCAGAACCCGAGTTGCCGCAGCTCCGCCGCGTCGGCGAGAGTCCCGGTGAATATCGCGATAAACAACTGCGGGAAGCGCCGGCTGAAGTGTTCCATCGCCGCTTTCACGCGCTCACGTTCGCCGCGTCGCAGCAAACCCGCCGTGTCCGCCAAACAGCGCAGGTGCAGGCCCACTCCGGCAAAGCTGGCCTCCGCATCCGCCAGCGTGAACCCGCAATGTGGGCACGCGTCCGCCGCACGGTGAATTTTTTGCACGCAGCGAGGGCATTTCATTTCCATCAGGGCAGAGCCACCCTGCGAAAATCCCAGTGGTTCGTCAAAACGAAAATTCAGGATAAGTGAACTGAGTTATCCTTACAGCATCCGCAGCACGGGCGGGATGGTTTCGCACCAGGCGCGGGCAATCGCGGATTGGATGACGGCATCCTCGTCATCGCTGCGGACGAAGGCGCGGGCTTGCCGCAGGGATTTGGCGGTGCTGGCGATGGCGCGCAGTTCGGCACCGAGCGAGAGCAGGGTAAACACGGTGGCCAGCGCCGTGGCCGCAATGAACACGATGAGCGCCCCGGAAATCGGGATTTTTGCTATAAAAGCCGCGAACACCGCCACCAGCGCACTGAGCGGTGGCACCGCCTGGCCAAAGCGATGGCTGGCTTCGCGCGAGGCGGCCAGCTTGGGTTCGTCGCGCCGCCATTGGGCCAGGGCGGCCTGCCGCAATTGATCGCCAAACTCACAGGCCGGGGCCTGGGCGTGGCTCACGGCTTGGGGGTAGACGTCGAGAGCCTTGTCCCAGCGCATCAGGTCGCAGCGGCACGGACGCCCGCCGAAAGCCGCCAGCACGCGCAGGCCAAACCACCAGCGCAAGAGCAAGGCGGCGGCGATGGGAAAAATCGAGATCAGAAGGAACAGGCGCCACATGGGGGGGGAGAGTTGTTAGTTAGATGTTATGGGTTATTGGGGCAGAGACATAAGACAACAAGACGCAAGACACAAGAGAAGATCTGCGTGGAGCATCTTCCTGATAACCGATAACTGATAACCTGATTCATCTTGTGTCTTGGGTCTAGCGGTCTTGCGTCTTTTCCTTCACCCACGTTTTCGGATCATCGGGCCAGGGGTGGCGCGGGTAGCGGCCGGCGACTTCCTTTTTCATCTGGGCATAGCCGGATTGCCAGAAGCCCTTGAGGTCCTTGGTCATTTGCCAGGGTTTTTGCCCTGGTGTTAGAATGTGGACCAGCAAGGGAATGCGGCCGTTGGCAACCGTTGGGGTGTCCCAAATGCCAAACAGATGGGAGACGCGCAGTGAGATGAACGGATCCTTGTCTGCGGCGTAGGTGATTTTCGCGGATTGTCCGTTAGGCAGGGTGATGCGCTCGGGGCAATAGGCATCCAGTGCCGCGCGCTGGGCCGGGTTGAGCCATTCGCGTAGCACCCGCCAGACGTTGGCTTCCTTGATTTCCTTGTAGCTAACAGCCCCATGACAAATCTGGGCAATGGCCGCGGCGGGGTCATCGTCAGACCAGCCCGGCATGTCGAGTTCCGGCATCCAGCGACCCAGTGAAACAAGGCGCGCGGTCCATTGCTCGACGCTGTGATCCCAGTTTTTCAACGTGAGTTCACCGGCCAGCACGCGGGCGGCGAGGAGTTCCGCCGCTTGGTCGAGGTTGACGCCGTGGTCGCTTTCCTTGGTGTCGATGACCAGATCGCGAAAGCGGGTTTCCTTGCGGGCAACCACGCGCTTGCGGCTGTCATCGTAGGCGGCCGCGTTGGTGATGGTTAGATCGGCGGGAAACAACTCGGCGAGCCATGCGGGATCGATGCCGGTGGCGCGGCGCAGGTGCACGATGACTTCGCGGGCCTCGACTTCGGTGATTTCCGCAGCGACGAAGGCCGGGGCGTTTCTAACACATGAGTCTTCGTCGAGCTTGCCCCGGCGGTTGCCGACCAGTCGGCACGCGAGCGTGCCCTGGCTGAAGCGGATGGCGAGTTGGTCACTGAAGGCGGCAAGCATCGCCTTGCCGATGTTCTCACGGTGGGTCTGGAAGTCGACGGGCGGGCAGTCCCAGCCGAAGCGGTTTGCCAGAGAGAGGAGTCGGTCAAAGCCTTGGGCGGTTTCGCGTGCGGCGCGGGCTTGGATGCCGAGTGGAGCGCAGCGCTTGGGGTCGAACGCCATGGCTTGCGCGGAATCAAAGGCACGCCACTCGCCGGCGAAGTCCGAACCATCGTCAGGAAACAAAAAATCCTTGCGGCCCACCGTGCCGGGTTTTCCGGAGAAGACACCTTCGCCTTGGACGGTGGCGGCGATGAAGGCGGTCTCGGTGACACAACCATGCTCGTGGCCGGCGAGCATCAGGCGCGAAAATCGTGGCTCAAGTGGCAAGGCCGCCATTTGGTGCCCCTCAGCGGTGGGTTGGCCGGCAGCATCGAGCGCACCGAGGTCGTGGAGCAGGTGTTCGGCACGGCTGAGGGCCGCCTCCGTCGGCGCGTCAAGCCAGCGGAACTCCCGCAGTTCTCTAACACCCGAGGTTTTGAGCAGCAGCGCCGCTTCTGATAGATCGATGCGGTGGACTTCCGGGGTTTCAAACTCGGCGCGGCGGGCATGGTCGGGCTGGCTCCACAAGCGGAAGCAGCGGCCCGGTGCCGTGCGCCCTGCGCGTCCGGCGCGTTGCTCGGCGGCGGCGCGGGAGATTTTTTTAATGAGCAGGGTATTGATGCCGCGGCGCGGTTCGAACGCGGCGCTGCGGGCAAGGCCGGAATCGATCACGGTGCGCACCCCTTCGATGGTGATGGAAGTTTCTGCGACGTTGGTGGCCACGATGATCTTTGGCCGCGGACCGGGCGTGATGGCGGCTTCCTGGGCGGCCGGCGGCAGCGTGCTGTGAAGTGGATAGACATCCCAGCCGCGGGCGGCCGAACCGGATTCCAGCAATTCGACGCTCCTGCGGATTTCATGGGTGCCGGGCAGGAACATCAGGATGTCGCCGGTGTCAGTTAGAGCCATGGCCTCACGGCAAACCTCCACCATGCGCTCCCAGACCGGGATTTCCCGCGGCGGACCGCCGCGCCGGTCGTGGGTCGCGGCGCGTTCCGGCCGATAGAGGATGTCCACTGGATGCAGGCGTCCGCCGGCTTCGAGTGCCCGCACGGGTGTTAGGAATGCGGCGAGTCCGGCGGTTTCCAAGGTGGCGGACATCACCACCAGCCGCAGCTCGGGCCGCGGGCCGTCCTGCAGATTGAGACAACGCGCGAGCGCAATGTCCACCGCCAGCCGGCGTTCGTGAAACTCGTCGAAAATGACCGCGCCCACGCCGTGCAGCGTGGGATCGTCCTGGATCCAGCGCTGGAACACGCCGTCAGTTAGATAGAGGATCCGCGTGTTATCGCGGTAGCGGCTATCGAAGCGCACCGCGTATCCCACTTCATGGCCGAGGGTGGAGTTGCGTTGTTTGGCGACCCACCCAGCCAGCAGGCGCGCGGCCATGCGCCGCGGCTCGATGACCAGAATGCGCCCGGCGAGTCCGGAATCTAACAACACCCCGGGAACCGCCGTCGATTTGCCCGAGCCGGTGGGTGCCTTGAGCAGCACGCGGCAGCGGTTCCCGGCGGCCATGGCGGCGCGCAGGTCAGCGGCAATTTCAAAAACGGGCAGCATTGAGGGTGAAAGCAATAAATCCTAAGCATGAAATTTCAAACGAAGAGAAGAGGAAGAATGCAGAAGGCCAGCCATGTTCTTGGTTTAGAATTTAGAATTTAGAATTTACAGTGCAGGGCGGCACGAGCGATGACAGAAGAACGGGATTCTTGACAGGAAAATTGAGAACTGGCCTTGCGAATAGGATATGCATGGGAAGCGCAGGCTCCCAAGGAGGGGCGGACTCCGATCCGCCCGGCTCAGGAGGTGTCACAGAAAGGCGACACACAAGCCGGGCGATTCGGAGATCGCCCCTCCTTGAAATGTTCCGAAAATTGTCAGAGCCCTGCCCCCGCTTCCGGCTTGTCATCGGCGGCGGGGCAGGGGATGCTAGGGCGTGCTGCAAATTCTCCATGAGCGCTTTGGCCACACAGGCTTCCGCGACGGGCAGGAACCGGTGATCCGGGCTCTGTTGGCTGGTCGCTCGGCGTTGGCGGTGTTTCCCACGGGGGGCGGCAAGTCGCTTTGCTATCAACTTCCGGCATTGCTGTTGGACGGACTCACGCTGGTCATCTCGCCGCTCATCGCCCTGATGAAGGATCAGGTCGATGCCCTCAGCGCCAAGGGCATCGCCGCGGCACGCCTGGATTCCACGCTCGATATGGACGCGTTGGCTCAAGTCTATGCCCAGCTTGAAGCCAGCAGCTTGAAGCTGTTGTATGTGGCACCGGAGCGCCTCGCTAACGAAAATTTCCGCCAGCGCTTGAAAACCCTGCCGCTCCAATTGCTGGCTATCGACGAGGCACATTGCATCTCCGCGTGGGGCCATAACTTCCGCCCGGAATACCTCAAGCTCGCCAAACTCTGCCGCACCTTGAAAATCCCGCGCGTGCTGGCCCTCACCGCCACCGCCACGCCACGTGTGGCCCGGGAGATCCGCCGCCATTTCCGCATCGCCGCTGCCGATCATGTGCAACTGAGCTTTCACCGCCCCAATTTGGAATTGCGGATCACCCCCTGCGCAGCAGCGGAACGCAAGGTTATTCTGTTAGATAGGCTTGCCAAACAGGAGGGCTCGGTGGTCGTCTATGTGACCCGGCAGGAAACCGCAGAGGAAGTGGCCACCTGGCTGGCCCGCCATGGGCATTCCGCCCGCGCCTATCATGCCGGCTTGCCGGATGACTTCCGCGCCGACGCCCAACGCGCGTTCATGGCCGGGGACACCCGCATCATGGTGGCTACCATCGCCTTTGGCATGGGCATCGACAAGGCGGACATCCGCGGCGTGATCCATTACAATCTGCCCAAGAGCCTGGAAAACCACACCCAGGAGATCGGCAGGGCCGGCCGTGATGGCAGGCCGGCTGTTTGCGAGTTGCTCGCCTGCGGTGATGATCTAACGGTATTGGAAAACTTTATTTATTCTGACACCCCGACGCCCGGGGCACTGGGGAATCTGCTCGACCGGGTGCTGCGCCGGGGCGGAGTATTCGACATCTCAACCTACGATCTATCCGTTACCTGTGACATCCGGCCGACGGTGGTGGCCACGGTGCTGACCTATCTGGAGATTGACCGCCTGATTGAGGCGACGGGAAGCTTTTACGCGGGTTATCGCGCGAAGTTGTTGCGCACGCCCGGGCAGATTCTGGCCGGGCGCAAGCCGGCGGAGCGGAGGTTCCTGCAACGATTGTTAGAATCCGGCAAACCCGGGCGCGGGTGGTTGGCCTTTGATCCGGCGGCATTGGCGGCGGACCTGGGTGTCACGCGGCAGAAGGTGGTGACAGCCCTGGGGGAATTGCAGGCCGCCGGGGATCTGGTGCTCGAGCATTCAGGGCTGCGCCAAGGGTATGTGATGAAAAACGCGCCGGGTGACTTGCGCGATCTAACGGTCAAGATGTTCGCCTTGTTTGAGCGGCGCGAGCAGGCGGATCTGGAACGCCTGCGCCAGGTGCTGGCGCTGGCCGGTCACCGCGGATGTCTCACCGCCTATCTAACCAATCATTTCGGCGAGACTCTGACTCATCCCTGCGGCCACTGCGACCGCTGCCGGGGCGTGGCGGCACATGCGGTGACGCGCCCTCCGGCACGTCGGCCCTCCGATGCCGAATGGCAGGTGGCGCGTGCCGTGGCGGACGAAAATCACGCCGCGTTGGCCACGCCCCGCCAGTTGGCGAGGTTCCTTTGCGGTCTGACCAGTCCGGCTGGCACCCGCGCACGACTCACCCGGCACCCTGCCTTCGGTTTGTTAGCCGACCTGCCATTCGCAGATGTGCTGGTGGTGGCGGAGTCGTTGTAAGTGAGGATTGGGAAATTTTTGCCATTGGCAACTTCGGGGAAGGCGCAAATGCAACCACAGGCAATGCCATTGTGACAATTTCGTCACAATGATCCCATTGAGGCTGGGGGAGCGACAGTCCAATGCTGCGGGGTGCCCGGCTTGCGGGTCACAGGCATGATTTCTCCTAACCTTAATACCGCTTCCACATTGCATTTGATGCTTGCTCGAACACTGGCCGCGTGCCTGGCCATCGGCAGTTCGACTCCGCGTCTAACAGCTCAGGAGGCCGCCAATTTCTATATCCGGGAATACCGGATTGAAGGCGCGCGACGCCTGAAAAACCTTGAGGTTGAAGCGGCTGTCTATCCGTTTCTCGGGCCGGGCCGGACGCCCGCCGATGTGGAGTTGGCGCGGGTGGCACTGGAGAAGGTCTATCGGGACAAGGGGTTCCAGACCGTGTCGGTGCTGGTGCCGCAGCAGGACCCGCGGCGCGGCGTGATCCGCCTGGAGGTTGTCGAAGGCAAGGTGGGCCGCCTGCGGGTCAACGGCGCGCGCTTCTTCCTGCCTAGTAACCTCAAGCGCGAGGCCCCGGCGCTGGCGGAAGGCTCGGTGCCGGATATGAACCAGGTCAGCAAGGAAATGGTCGGCCTCAACCGCTTGGCGGACCGGCGGGTGACGCCGGTGCTGCGTCAGGGCGTGGAGCCCGGCACGGTCGACATCGACCTCAACGTGGAGGACAAGCTGCCGCTGCACGGCTCGTTGGAGCTGAACAACCGCTACAGTTCTAACACGACCGACCTGCGGCTCAACGGCGCAATAAGTTATGGCAACCTCTTTCAAAATGGGCACACCGCCGGGCTCAGTTTCCAGCTCGCGCCGGAAAACACCAAAGACGCCCTGGTCTTCTCCGGTTATTACCTGGCCAGGGTTTCCGATGGCGTGAGCCTGATGGTCCAAGGCACCAAGCAAAATAGCGACGTATCCACCCTCGGCGGTGCCGCAGTCGGCGGTCGCGGCAAAATCCTCGGCTTGCGCGCACTCTATGACCTGCCATCGACAGCGCATTTCTATCAGAACTGCAACATCGGCATCGACTACAAGAATTTTGACGAAAACCTAGTGATTGGCACCAACACCCTCTCCACGCCAATCCAATACTATCCGCTCAGCGCGAACTATGGTGCCACCTGGCTGACGGACAACAGTTTTACCGAATTCAACAGCTCGCTCAATTTTCATTTGCGAGGTCTGGGCAGCAGCGAGCGGGACTATGCCAACAAGCGCTACAATGCGGACGGCAGCTACGTCTATATCCGCAGCGATATCTCCCACACCCATGATTTCAAGGACGGGGCGCAGGCCTTCGGCAAAGTCCAGGGCCAGCTTGCCAGCCAGCCGCTGGTCAACGCCGAGCAGATCGCCGGTGGCGGCCTCGGCACGGTGCGCGGCTACCTCGAGGCCACCTCACTTGGCGACAACGG
>JBAXOF010000014.1:0-29401 GCA_037133375.1 Verrucomicrobiota bacterium
TGCGGTCTATCAGCCCCCGCGCTGTCACCAGCGCGCCTACGAAGAGCGCGGACGCTCGTAGGCGCATTCGTGAGAATGCGGTCTATCAGCCCCCGCGCTGTCACCAGCGCGCCTACGAAGAGCGCGGACGCGAGTAGGCGCATTCGTGAGAATGCGGTCCATCAGCCCCCCGCGCTGTCACCAGCGCCCTATTTGCAGGCCCAATGGCACGAATTGGCGCTTGCCATGAAGGGCCTGTCACATAGATTGGTGCGGAGAAATTCGGGCAAGAGGTGGCCGTTTATCATGAAATTCCAAAAACTCATCAGGGAAGCAACCGGAATCCTCAAGCCCCTCGCGCTGGCATTGACCGCGGCTCTTGGGGTTGGTGCAGGACCGGCCGCGCACGCGGACACCACCGTGGTGCGCAATCTCGGCACCAGTGGCAGTGGCACGTTTTTCGGAGCGGGAACTTTCACCCCGTGGTCCTTGGGGAGCCTGCCCGCCGGCTCGATCTTGAAGAAAGTCGCGATCAACGCCACCATCGATGGCACTGACAACAGCAATTACGCCAACGAACTGGCCGTGCTGGCCGATCCGACGCCGGCCATAGCGGGTGACGATTTCGTGCTGGCCATCGGCAATGGTCCGGTGTTTTCAGCAACCACCAGCTTGCTCTGGGTCGGTGGCAACGCGGGTGCCGGCAGCGGTGCCGACAGCACCGTCGCGGACTCAAAAAGCGCGCCAACGGACTTTCCGGCAAACATCGACTTGAGCAGCGCCCAATTGTATCTCGGCAACAGCTACGTGGGTAGCGGCACCGGCGGCACCTGGTCGGGCACGGTCAGCATCACCTATTCGGCACCCACCAAGGTGGCGGCCAGCTTCAGCAATTTGACCCTGAACAAGACCGTGAGCTTCGGCACCGCGAGCGTGACGCTTGGCGGCACGCTGAGTGGTCCCGGCCCGGTCTATCCGACCAATGGGGAACTCGTCCATGTTACGATCAACGGCGTGACCCGGGACGCCACCCTCAGCGGTGGCACAGGCACTTTCAGCATCGCCTTCCCCACCGCCACGCTTCCGGCCAACGCCACGCCTTATACGATCACCTACACCTACGATGGCAACGCGATCACCCTGCTCCTCACCACGGATACCAGCACCAGCCTGACCATCAGCTCGAAAATAGTTCCCACCGTCAGCGCCTGGCCCACCGCCTCCGGCATCACCTATGGCCAGGCCCTCAGCACGTCCACTCTCACTGGCGGCACCGCCTCGGTGGCAGGCAGCTTCAGCTTCACCACCCCGTCTAACAAACCGACGGCAGTCGGCCCCTACGCGGCATCCGCCACCTTCACCCCCGCCAACACCATCACCTATGCCAGCGTGGTGGTGCCGGGAGCCGTCGCCGTGGCGGTGAGCCCGCAACCGCTCACCGTTGCCTCCGCCGCGGTCACGCCCAAGACCTACGATGGCACCCCCACCGCCAGCATCACCGGCACCCTAACCGGTATCGTCGCCGGCGATGAGGGCGCGGTCACGATGGTCGGCACCGGCACCTTTGCCAGCGTGGGTGCGGGCAACGGCATTGCGGTGAACGCCGCCTGCACCCTCAGCGGCACCCAGGCGGGCAACTACTCGCTGATCCAACCGGGCGGCCTAACAGGCAACATCACGCGGGCGCTGCTGACTGTCACAGCGGACAATCTCAGCAATCTGCTTGGCACGGCGATCCCGCCGTTGACCTACACCCTCAGCGGCTTCAAAACTGGCGAGGACGCCAGTTCGGCGGGGGTGACGGGGGTGCCGGCATTGTCCACCACGGCGACCCTCTCCTCACCGGTCGGCTCCTATCCGATTACCTGCACCATCAACACCCTGGCGGCGGCCAACTACTCGTTCACGCCGGTCAATGGCACCTTGTCGATACTGAGCTCCTTGCTGTGGGCGGCGGGCACCGGCGTCTGGGACATCAATAACTCCCTCAACTGGAAAACGCCCACCGGCAACCCCATCCCCTATCGGGACGACATGGCCGTGATCTTTGATGACACCGCGGGCGGCTCGGGCACCTGCACGGTCACCCTCGGCACGACCGTCATGCCCACCGGCGTTACGGTCAACAACCCGACCCGCAATTACAGAATTACCGGCAGCGGTCAGATGGGTGGCAGCGGCAAATTGACCAAGCAGGGCGCTGGTTCGCTGATGCTCTCCACCGTCAACACCTACAGCGGCGGCACCACCGTGACCGGCGGCAAACTCATCCCTAACGTAAAGGGCTGTCTCGGCTCGGGACAAATCACCCTGGCCGGCGGCGTGACCTTCAATCAATCCAATGCGAACGGCACCGGGTTTGAGGGGAATGGAGCGGGCGGCGCCTATCCTAACACGTTCTATCTGAGTGGCGGCCCGGTCACCTTCAATGTGGCCTTCGGCGATGCGACCGACACCTGGACCAATACCACCATCTCCGGCCCCGGCAGCATTGTGGTGGTCGGCGGCGGCCGCGCCCAGGGCCTCACCCTGCAAGGCAACAACACCTTCACCGGCGGCCTGACGCTGGGCACCCCTAACAGCACCGACGGCACCAACATCCAACTTTTCAACGTCAATTCCCTGGGCACCGGCACCCTGCGCACGGAACTCAAGGGCGGCGACATGAACAGTGGCTGCTTGCGCATCCAGGCCGACCTCACCGCCGGCGTGCCCAACCCGATCTATCTGGTGACCAATGCCCGCCTGGTGGTGCATACCAACCCGAGTGGAACCAGCCATGATATTTTGTTAGCCGGCCCGCTCAGCGGCGGCGGCAATCTGGTCAAAAACGGCACCGGCACCCTGACCCTCAGCGGTGCCAACACCGCCACCGGCAGCACCAAAGTGCTGGCCGGCACGCTTGCCTGCACCACAGCGTTTTCGTTAGGAAACGGCCCGCTGGAGATCACCAGCGGGGCCAAGGCCCAGTTGAACTTCACCGGCACCCGCCGGATCTCCGCCCTGACCCTCGGCGGCGCGGCCCAACCAACTCCCGGCGTTTATGGCTCCTCCACCTCCACGGCGCCGGTGGAAAACCAAAACGACAGCTACTTCGGCGGCTCCGGCACGGTGACGGTGGGCCCGCCGGGCGCCACCAGCACCACCACGCTTGATCTAACAAGAGGATCCAATCCGGCCACGGTTGGCTCCTCCATCACCTTCACCGCCACGGTGACCGGCACCACTCCCACCGGCAACGTGACCTTTTTCGCCGGGGCCATCCGGATTGGCGCGGGGCCGGTCGCCTTGAACGGATCGCTCCAAGCCAGCATCACCACCAGCAGCCTGGCCTTGGGGTCGTATTCGATCACGGCCTGCTATGAAGGCGATGCGGTGAATGACCCCAGCGTATCGGCGGGACTGGCCCTGCAAGTTGCCAATCCGGCGGACATCCTGACCTTCAGTTTCCCCGGCTTGCCGGCCACCACGATTTCTAACAACACAATCAGCGTGACCGTGCCCTATGCCACGATTGTGACCGCGCTGGCCCCCGGTTACACGTTGTCGCCAGTGGCCACCTGCGACAAGGCCAACGGCGGGCCGACCACTTATGACTTCACCAATCCGGTGATCTACACCGTGACCGCCTCGGATCTAACCACGACCAAGCCCTACACCGTGACGGTGGCCAAGGCCGCAGCCAGCACGGCCAAGGACCTCACGTCCTTCGCGTTTGCGGGGCTGCCTGCCACCAGCATCGGGAGCAACACGGTGGCCCTGACCGTGCCGTTCGGCACGTCAGTCTCAAGCCTTTCGCCCACCTATACGGTTTCGTCCCTGGCCGTGCCGGACCCGGTATTCCCGTCGGGCAGCACCAGAAACTTCACTAGCCCGCAAACCTACACGATCAAAGCCGAGGATGGTTCCACCAAAACCTACACCGTCACCGTCACGGTGGCTCCGGCGAACTCCGCCAAGGACATCCTGAGTTGCGACTTCGGTGTGCTGGGTGCCGCCACCGTTGGTAGCGCCACCGTCACTCTAACCGTACCACCGGGCACGGACGTCAGTGCGCTCCCCCCCACCTTCACGCTCTCCCCTCTGGCCAACATCAGCCCGGACTCCGGCAGTCCCCACGATTTCTCCTCGGCCCAAACCTACACGGTGACCGCCGAGGATCTAACAACGAAGACCTATACGGTGAAGGTGCAAACGTCCCAGGCATGGGCGCACACCACGTCCTTGTTCATCATCACCACGGCGGAAGGGGCGAATCTGCCGGCATCGACGGCGGAGACCAACTTCCCGCTGTTGGTGCGGCTCAAGGCCAGCACCTTCAACTTCAGCCAGGCACAGCCCGACGGCCGCGACCTGCGCTTCACCACCCCGAGTGGCGCGGCCTTGTCCTATCAGATTGAAGAGTGGAACGCCACCAGCGGCACCGCCAGCATCTGGGTAAAAATCCCCGCCATGGCCGGCAACGCGCGGCAGGAAATCAAGATGCTGTGGGGCAATCCCGACGTGGCCAGCGAATCCAACGGCGGTGCCGTCTTCAACGCCGCCAATGGTTTTGTTAGCGTCATCCACCTGAACGAAACCGTCAGTGATGTGGTCGGCTCGGTCACCCCCAGCGATGCCGGCACCACCTTGGGCAGCGGCATGATCGGCAAAGGTCGCAACTTCACCGCCGGCAAGGGCATCGATTGCGGCGAGAATCTAACGACCCTGCCGGCCGGGTCCACGCCCTCCTCGTCGGAAGCTTGGATCAGGCCCGGCTCCGCCACCACCACCACCGTGCTCGGCTGGGGCATCGAACAGTTTCAGGGCAAAGTGGTGATGCAAGTGGCCAGCCCGCCCCATATCAACATGGATTGTTATTTTTCCGGCGCCAATGTGACGGGTGCCAGCGCCCTGCCATTGTCCCAGTGGATTCATGTGGCCCACACCTACAAGAACGGCGAAGCCCGCGTGTATGTCAACGGCGTACTCGACGGCACCACCACCGGCGGCACACCGCTCAACGTCCCCTCACCCGCCCGCATGTATCTCGGCGGCTGGTATGGCTCCTATAACTTTGTCGGCGACATGGACGAGGTGCGCATTTCCAAGGTCACCCGCTCCGCCGACTGGATCAAACTGGAATATGAAAACCAGAAGCTGCTGCAAACGCTGGTGGGAAGCCCGGTGCAAGCGGGCACCGGATTCGCGGTCGCGCCCACCACGGTGACGATGAACGAAAACAGCAGCACCAATCTAACATCAAGCGCCGGCGGCGCGCAGAAGGTCTATTGGTTCCACAAGCTAAACGGCGTGGAAACCCTGCTCGCGGTGGACCAGTTGGCTCTCAACTTCGCGGTCGGACGGGTGTCGGCAACCCAAGCCAGCAGCCTCCTGTTCAAGGCGGTCTATCCGCTGGAAACCAAGGTCATTGAGGTGCCCGTCACGGTCACCCATAATCTGCCGGACCCGCAGTTCACCCTGACCGGGCCCGCCACCTGGGATGGCCGCCAAACCCTCACCGTGACGGCCAAGGTCACCAACTTGAGCGCCATGCAGGCGGCCGGCATCGCCAATCTCAATTACGCCTGGAGTGTGGGTGGAGTGGCCGTGACCAAACAAACCAGCGCGGGAACCTTGACTCTAACACGCGCCCAAGGCAGCGGCCCGATGACCGTGACCTTGGTGATGGACAACGGCGGGGCTCTGGTCACCCAAACCAAAACCCTCACCGTGCAGGAACCCGCCAGCGACGCCTGGGTGCAACGCTCACCGGCAGCCGATGAGACGCCGGTCGACAATCAATTTTTCGCGCGGGACGACACGGGAAATGGCTATATCTACTACAATGGCACTCTGGGCGGTGCTCCCGATGCGGTGTTTTTGAAAGTCTATACGACCACGACCGGAGTGGATGTCCTCTATCACAGCTATAGCCAACCCCTCGTCGGCGGTGCCTACGCCTTCACCGCGCCGATTGCCGCGGGCAAGGTGACTTACAAAGTGGTGTTCGGCTCAACCACTGGCGGGGTCGATACCCCGCTCGGCACCGTGACCAATCTGGTCTGCGGCGATGCCTATATCATCGACGGCCAGTCGAACGCGGTGGCCACCGACAGCTTGCCGGGGGATGCAACCAACAGCCAATGGATTCGCACCTACGGCCAGTCCGGCGGCGGTTGGGGCAATGCGGTCCGCAATGGCACGCAATGGTGGATCGGTTATTGGGGCTTTGCTCTGGCGCTCAATCTATCAGCCACCCACAACCTGCCCATGTGCATCATCAATGGCGCAGCGGGCGGCACCCGCATCGACCAGCACCAAGCAAATCCTGCGGATCATTACGCGGCGGGCAGCACCTATTCGCTCTACGCCAGCCTGCTCAACCGCGTGGCCGGTGCCAAGCTCACCCACGGCATCCGCGGCATATTCTGGCACCAGGGCGAAAACAACAGCGGCGCAGCCGCCCCCACCGGCGACTGGGATTACAAATCCTATCAACAATACTTCGTGGACATGGCGGCAGCTTGGAAACAGGACTATCCGAATGTCCAGCGCTACCTCATCTATCAGGTTTGGCCGAACCCGTGCAGCATGGGCGGCAGGGAAGCCAGCGACATGCTGCGCGAGGTGCAGCGAACGCTGCCGCGCCTGTTTTCCAAAATGAGTATCCTCTCCACGCTGGGACTCCCAGGCTACCTGGGGTGCCACTTTAGCGCCGACGGCTATCAGGCGATCGCCGACCTCACCGCACCGCTGGTGGAGCACTACCACTACGGAGCGACCCCGGCCGCAGCCGTCACCGCGCCCAATCTGCAACGCGCCTATTTCACCACCAGCAGCAGGAATGAAATCGCCCTGGAATTCGACCAGAACATGTTCTGGAACAACTCCGCCACCACCAATTTCTATCTGGATCGGGTCGGCGGCCAAGTCACCGGCGGCAGCGCGACGGGAAAAGTGGTCACGCTCCAGTTGAGCGGCCCGACCACCGGCCAGACCATCGACTATGTGGTGGACCAATACTGGAACGGCAGTGCCACCAATCTGCTCACCGGCACCAACGCCATCTCCGCGCTCACGTTTTATGCGGTTCCCATCACGCTCTTGAGCACTACGACCGATCCCTATGCCACGTGGATCGCCTCCAAACAACTCAGCGGAGCCGACGCCGCTGTCACCGCGGACCCCGATCACGACGGCCTTCCTAACGGCATGGAGTGCGTGCTCGGCGGCGAACCCAACCCCGCCAATCCGGGCTCCAACTCGCACGGCCTGCTGCCAAGTGCCACCCGCAACCCCGATGGCTCCATGGCCTTCACCTTCCACCGCAATATTCTATCAGAAAGTTCCGCACTCCTCACCTTCCAGTGGTCCACCGACCTGGGCTTCCCCCCATCCAACAATGTGCCGGTGGGTGCCGTGAGTTCGTCCACCAACGATGTGACGGTCGATGTCACCGGCAACAGCCCGGATGCCGCCACCGACCTGATCGTCATCACCGTGCCGGCTAACAAAATCGTCGATGGCAAGCTCTTCGGCCGTCTAGGCGTGGCGATCCAATCCACGGTGCCAAGCACCACGGCCTATGACACCTGGATCGCCACCACGCTCCTCAGCGGCGCGGATGCCGCCGTCGCCGCCGATCCGGATCAGGACGGCCTGCCTAACATGATGGAGTTTGTCCTCGGCGGCCAACCCAACCCCGCGCGCCCGGGTTCCAACACCCGCGGCTTGCTGCCCACCATGGCCCAAAGTGCGGGCAACCTGGTCTTCACCTACCGCCGCAGCGCCGTCTCCCTCACCCAGCCCGGCATCACCATCAGCGCCGAATATGGCTCCGACCTAACAACATGGACACCGGCACAGAACAACGTCAACGGCATCAGCATCGTCACCACTCCCGATGGCTTCGAGGCGGGCATCGACAAGGTGGAGGTATCCATCCCGCAAGTGCTGGCCACCGGCGCGCGATTTTTCGTGCATCTGAAGGTGACGGCACCGTAGGAGGTGTTTCCATCCTCGAACAACCGTTGGAAAACTCTAGCAACGGCTCCGTCGATGCGTTGGTCAGGGACTACCGGGCCATGCCGGAAGCGCACTGGAACCATCCGTCCGTGGTGATTTGGGATGCCTGCAAAAACCGATCCATAGCAGCAGCACCCACGTTCCCCTTCGTGGCTCCACCATTCGCGTCAGTCAATCCGCATCATGCTCGCAGTCCTTTCAGGTCCAATTCAAGCTCGCAGTTTTCGGCGATGAGTTCCGCCATCATCATAGCCTTGACACCTCGCCGCCGACCGAGTGACATTCAGGCACTGCAAACAACCAAGCAACAATTTCCTAACAGGAACCGAAAACCATGCTAACAAACGAGCGCGCTACACGCACTGAACGCCTGCTGCTAGTCGCCAACGCCATGCTGACGGCGGCGCGCACGGCACCCAAGGGCAAAGGAATCGACATCATTGAGGTGGCAGTTGCCAGCGGTGAAACGATCGGATTATTGTCCAAGGCAATGTTGGAATATGGCGAAAAATCCGGGTTGAAATTCATTATCCGTGACGCGCTGAACATTCTTCAAGCCGAAGCCATTGTGCTTATTGGAACCCACCAACAAGCCCAAGGCTTGAATTGTGGTTATTGCGGCTTTGCTTCCTGTGAAGCAAAGAATCACTTTCCCGCGGTGCCATGTGCTTTGAATACCGTGGATTTAGGCATTGCTATTGGATCGGCCTGTGCCACAGCGGCCGATCATCGGGTCGATAGTCGCGTGATGTTTTCGGCGGGACGAGTGGCGCTGGAATTGGACATGCTTCCCGGCTGCAATAACATCTACGGCATCCCAATAAGTTGTTCGTCCAAAAATCCTTTTTTTGACAGGGTCGCGGCTTTACCAGCACCGCAGGTGGTTTGACCGATACGTCGCGCCCCGTCGAACGCCATAACGAAGGTGTGCGAATTCCAGCGCCATGCCCATGAAGAACAAGGACACCGCCAAACCGCTCACCGGCACCGCCCTGATCAAGGAGACCTGTCGTCGCATCCGCGTGGCGCGGGCTTATTGGGACGCGCACAACAACCGTGCCTGCCGTGGCGAGCGGGACAAAGCACTGGCGCTCTACGAATCGCTCAATGAGACGGAACGTGAAAAAGTGCCGCAGGTGCTGCGCGTGTGGCTGCGCTACCGGAGTGAAAAATACTTCGGTGAGGGTCGCACCCCACCGGGAGGCGGGCGGAAATGACGGTACCGCCAAGCAACCGCAGCAATGACCTTGCAACAAGTCGTGGCAACTGCCGGCCGACTGGAAGGATGCCAACAAGCCCGCTACGGCATCATGGTCCACTGGACCAAGCAGACGATGCCCAGCCAAGGCGAACCCAAACCCTACGACCAAGCCGTCGCCGATTTCAATGTCGAGGCATTCGCCGACCAAATGAAACAAACAGGTGCCGGCTTCGTGGTCGTCACCACATCGCATACGTTCCAATATTTCCCGGCGCCGCTTGAATCGTTAGACAGCATCCTGCCAGGTCGCACCAGCCGCCGTGACCTCGTGGCGGACCTCGCCGCCGCGCGCGGCAAGCGCGGCATCAAACTCATGCTCTACTATCATCTCGGTGCCAGCGACGATAGCGAGTGGCTCAAAGCGTGTGGTTTCTGGGAAACCGACACCTCCCGTTTCTTCAACAACTGGCAGGCATGTTGCAGGGATTCCTCGAATACCGCAACGTCCCGATCTTCAATCTGGAGATCTATCAGGAAGGCACGGTCTCGCCGCAAAGTGTCGGACTTTTCAAACAAGCTGCGTCAAAGCTGCTGGCAAAATGAGTCGTTATTTTTTCACCTATGTTCCTATCGCGGCCAGGGTTCCTTCACGGCCCGCACCCACTCCTCCGCTATCAACTGGTGACCGGCCCACGCCGGATGCACGCCGTCAAACAGCCAGTATTCGGCAGGCGCGCGTTTGACAGCCTCATCGAAGACCTTTTGGAAATGCACGACCGGGAGCCTGTGCTTTTCTCCCAGCCTGGCAACAATCTGTTGGATTTTCTTGGTCGCCGCATCCCACTCCTCCCACTGCTTGTTATTGGCCGACCCCGGCAAAATGAATGGCTCGCACAAAACGATCTTTAGGGTTGGCAGCGCGACCAGGGTGTCGGCCAGCAGCTTGTCGTAGGTCGTCTCAATCTCCACGAAATTGATTTCCTTCTTGGCCGCTACATTGTGCCAGACGTCGTTGACGCCGATCAAGATGCTCAGCACATCGGGCTTCAACGCTATCGTATCATTCTGCCAGCGTCCGGCGAGGTCCGACGCCTTGTTGCCGCTGATCCCGCGATTGAGGACGGTCAGGTTCAGCTCGGGGAAGTGCCCGCAGAAATTAGCGGCAATGAGGTAGGGGTAACCATGGCCAAGGGCGTGGTCCTGATAGCGCCCGCCGCGATCACGCCCGCCGTCAGTGATGGAGTCACCCTGGAAAAGCACCCGTGCGCCTTTGTGGAAAATTGCCGGCACCCCCTCAACGGCCTGCCCCTCCGGTGCGCCGCAGGCATGTCCCAGCGACATCATTGCCAACGTCACACCGATTGTTAGATGCTTCAGCGTTTTCTCCAGTTTCATGTTTGATCCTTCTCGATAGGGTTCTGTCCAATATCCATGCCGGTGTCATGATCGTCAGGCACGGCGCGAGTCTGGTCCGGGCCTGACAATTTTTCCAGCACCGTTTGCCAGCCCGTTGCCGCATGTGCGATGGCTGCGAAATTGTCGGCGGCGTTGAAAAGTATTCAAACTACAGTGCCTAACGCTTGCCGCCCGGTGGTCGGACTACTGCTGTGCCATTACATTTTCCTGTTCCACTACTGCTGCCCTGCACGCGGCCGGATGCGTCACGGTCAGTGCCTGTGAATGTTCCCGACGGACTGATGTTGCCTGAGGTGCTGCCGGTGAGTCGGCCCGAGGCGTCGCGGTATTGGGTTTGTAGGCTGGCCCCGGTGCTCCCGCTGATCCGGGTTGCGGCAGTAGCTGTCAGCTTGCCACTGGCATCGCGGTAGGTGGTGTTGGAGTTGCTGGCAGTACGGGCAGCGCCACCTCCTGTCGCATGTGTCTGGGCCGTGCCGGTCAGGCGACCACTGGCGTCACGGTATTCGGTTCGTGCACCGCTGCCGCCGGAGTTGGGCCGGGTGACCGCAGTCCCGATGACCCTGCCGGATGCGTTGCGCGTGGTTGCTTGTACGGCGCCGCCAGCATCCTTGCGCCGGTCCACGGTTTGCACCACGCGCCCTGAGGCATCGCGTACCGTTTCGCGGCAGGTGTCGGCCGCCAACATGGATGCCAAGGTCAGGAACATTGAGGCGGATAGGAAAAATGTTCTCACGCAGTCTGCGACGTTATCCGGTGCAGGAATATTCACACAGGGCAATTGCAAAACAATTGCGCAACCACTTTACCCGGATAAATTCATGGGATATCCAAAATATATTGGTTTGGGAGAAATGACAGACTCCCGGAAAAAGACGAACATGTCTTAGCCGTCTCTCCCATTTACCCGGTTGGTCACTTATCGTGCCTCAGACTGCTCGGCGGACAATTCGTTTGTATTGCCTCGGAAATTGAATTGCCCGTATTGTGAGGAGATGAGGTCTATCGATAAAATATCCACCTGTATTTCCGCCGTGATTCCAGGGTAATTCCGTGGCAAAGGGCCGCTATCAAATAATTTTTCTATTTCGACTGCGTGCGGTGGAGAATTTCAGGCGGCGGATTAAAAAACGCCAATTCCAATACCGAGACGGATTTCATTCAATTCCCGAATTAATTCCAGGTTCAATTCCAGGTTCAATTCCAGGTTCAATTCCCGATTTAATTCCGCCGGTTCACCTTCCACGGTGTCCCCGATTTGAAATTCAATTTTTATTCAAGCAGCTCAATGCCGGCTTGCCATCGGCCATGGCCGGGCCCGACCCCTCGTGTGGCGGCGATCTGTCAAAAAAATACTGTGCACCAGCAAGATCCGGCTTCCCATGCCACTCTCGTTAGGCTGGAATGAGCCTGCATCGGAGTCGCAGACGGGTAGGTCCGGCTGCGGGTCCGGCACTTTCCATCATCCCCACTCATGGCCGATCCCAATCTTTCCTCCTTCATCTGGTCGGTCGCCGACCTGCTGCGTGGCGACTACAAGCAGTCCGAATACGGCAAGGTCATTCTGCCGTTCACGGTCCTGCGCCGCCTGGATTGCGTGCTGGAGGCCACCAAACCCGCCGTGCTCGTGGAAAAGACCAAGCGTGAGCAAGCCAAGTTGAACCCGGAACCATTCCTGCTGAAGAAATCCAGGCAGCTCTTTTTCAACACCTCGCCGCTGGACCTCAAAAAGCTCATGGGCGACCAGGACCACATCGGCGAAAACCTGCGTGCCTACATGCAGGCGTTCTCACCTGCGGTGCGCGACATCTTCGAGAGCTTTGATTTCCACACCCAGATCGACAAGCTGGCCAAGTCCGGCCTGCTCTATCTGGTCACGGAAAAATTCGCCAACATCGACCTGCACCCCGATGCCGTCAGCAATGCCCAGATGGGTGCTGTGTTCGAGGAACTCATCCGCAAGTTCGCCGAATTGTCCAATGAGACCGCCGGGGAGCATTTCACGCCCCGCGAGGTCATCCGGCTCATGGTCAACCTGCTCTTCATTGAGGACGATGACGCCCTGACCAAGCCGGGGGTGGTACGATCCCTCTACGACCCCACAGCGGGCACCGGTGGCATGCTCAGCGTGGCCGACGAACACCTCGCCAGCCTCAACCCGGATGCACGTCTCGTCATGTATGGTCAGGAGCTGAATGCGGAGTCCTACGCCATCTGCAAGGCCGACATGCTCATCAAGGGCCAGGACATCGCCAACATCATCTTCGGCAACACCCTGTCGGCTGACGGCCTGCACGGCAAACACTTCGATTACATGCTCTCCAATCCACCCTTCGGTGTGGAGTGGAAGAAAATTGAAAAGGAGATCCGCAAGGAGGCCGAGCAGCAGGGCTACAATGGCCGCTTCGGTCCCGGCCTGCCGCGTGTCAGTGACGGCTCGCTGTTGTTCCTGTTGCATCTCATTTCCAAAATGCGACCGGCCAAGGATGGCGGCAGCCGTTTTGGTATCGTGCTCAATGGCTCGCCGTTGTTCACCGGTGGCGCGGGTTCAGGTGAGAGTGAGATCCGCCGCTACGTGTTGGAGAATGATTTGGTGGAGGCCATCATCGGTCTGCCCACCGACATGTTTTACAACACCGGCATCAGCACCTACGTCTGGATTGTCAGCAACCGCAAACCCGCCGCCCGCAAGGGCAAGCTCCAGTTGATAGACGCCAGCAGCTTCTGGCAGAAGATGCGCAAGAGCCTGGGCAGCAAGCGCAAGGAACTCAGCCCGGACCACATCGAGGACATCACCCGCCTGTTTGGCAAATTCAAAACCTCCACCCGCCATGGTGTTCCCATCAGCCGCATTTTCAAGAACACCGACTTCGGCTACCGCACCATCACCGTTGAGCGCCCGGAGCGGGACGCCAAGGGCAAGGTGGTCATGGCCACCAAGGGCAAGGGCAAAGGCAAACCCATGCCGGATTCCTCCCTGCGTGATACCGAGAACGTGCCGCTCAGCGAGGACATCAACACCTACTTCAAGCGCGAGGTGCTGCCCCATGCGCCCGATGCATGGATCGACCACGAGAAAACCAAGGTTGGCTATGAGATCCCCTTCAACCGCCACTTCTATGTTTTCCAGCCACCTCGCCCGCTGGGTGAAATTGACGCCGAGCTGAAGTCCTGCACCGACCGGATTCTAACCATGATCGGAGGGCTGACGAAATGAAAATTTCCACTAACAACCTTGCGCTCTGCCCATTCCCGGGCCAAGAGTCTCTCGACAGAACCCGCCAAGGCTATGCGCGAAAGCGTATCCTCAAACCGGCGGGTCGTTTCTTTTATACCCCTGACGTGGAAAGGATGGTGGCATGAACAAGCTCCCTCTCGCACTTCCCTCCGACTACGGGGCTTGGCTGACGAGTCTCAAGCAACGCATCCAGGGTGCCCGTCAGCGTGCCCTGTTGGCCGTCAATGGTGAGCAAATCCGGCTCTACCACGACATCGGTCGCGACATTTTGGAGCGCCAGGGTCAACAAGGCTGGGGAGCCAAGGTCATCGACCGACTCTCCTCAGACCTCCGCGCAGCCTTCCCTGACATGAAGGGATTTTCTGTTCGCAACCTGCTCTACATGAGACTTTTTGCGGAACAATGTCCTGATCTCCAATTTGTGCAGCAATCTGCTGCACAATTGAGTCAGCAGTCTGCTGACCAATTGCCATGGTTCCATATCGTGACTCTCCTGACCAAGGTGAAATCTCCTGAATGGCGCGACTGGTATGCCCGTGAGGCGCTCCAGCAATCCTGGCCCCGCGATACCCTCACCATTCAGATCAAGAACCAGCTCCACCTCCGCCAAGGTGCCGCCGTCACCAATTTCGACCGGCGCCTCGCCCCGCCGCAGGCCGGACTCGCCACCCAAATCCTTAAAGATCCCTATCACTTCGACTTCCTCGGCCTCGGCGATGAAGCCCATGAGCGGGACATCGAAGACGCCCTTATCCGCCACATCACCCGCTTTCTGCTGGAGCTGGGGGCTGGGTTTGCCTTCGTGGGTCGCCAGTTCCGACTGGAGGTTGCAGGAGATGAATTCTTCATCGACCTGCTCTTCTACCACACCCGCTTGAAATGTTACATCGTGGTGGAACTCAAGGCCGTCGCCTTCAAACCCGAGCACGCCGGCCAGTTGAATTTCTATCTCAGCGCCGTGGATGCCCAGATCAAGGCCCCTGATGACAAGCCCACAATTGGTCTGCTGCTTTGCCGCAGCCAGAACCGGCTTGTCGCCGAGTATGCCCTCTCCGGCATCGACAAACCCATCGGCGTGGCCGAATACCAACTCGTTCGCGCCCTGCCCGCACCCCTCGATACCAACCTTCCCAGCATTGCGGAAATTGAAGCCGAACTCTCCCGGGATCTTGAATCGGAGGAATCACCATGAGCTTCCCCCGCTACCCGAAATACAAACCCAGCGGCGTCGAGTGGCTGGGTGAGGTGCCGGAGCATTGGGAGGTGAAGCGGCTCCGCTATTTCGCGAGCGTCCTTCGCGGCAAATTCACGCATCGTCCTAGAAACGATCCCATGTTCTATGACGGTGAATTCCCGTTTGTGCAGACAGGCGATATCACTGGTTCATCGCGATACATTACCGGGTTCAAGCAAACACTAAACGAGCGCGGTGTTGCCGTTAGTAAGGAGTTCCCCAAAGGAACACTGGTCATGGCAATTGCTGCCAACATCGGTGATGTCGCAATACTCGACTTCCCGGCCTTCTTCCCTGATAGCATAGTTGGCTTGGTTCCTATGAGCGGGATTGATTTGAACTATTTGTACTACCTGATGATCGGTATGAAGCAGCAGATGCTGATGACAGCCACGGTAAGTACTCAGATGAACTTAAATGTGGATCAGATTTGTTCTCTTGCATCCGCTTGCCCCACCCTACCCGAGCAAACACGCATCGTCGCGTTCCTTGACGCCGAGACGGCGAAGATAGATGAGTTGGTGGCGGAGCAGCGGCGGCTGATGGATCTGCTGAAAGAAAAGCGCCAGGCCGTTATCTCCCACGCAGTCACCAAAGGACTGAATCCTAACGCACCCATGAAGTCTTCCGGGATTGAATGGTTAGGGGAGGTGCCGGAACATTGGGAGGTGCGGCGAGTTAAGTCTGTCAGTTCTTTCATAACAAGTGGTCCGCGTGGATGGTCCGAACGCGTCGGCGAAGTAGGCTCGCTGTTTGTTCAGAGTGGCGACCTAAACGACTCACTCGCAGTGGAGTTTGCTGGATCAAAGAGAGTTCAAGTGGGGAATGATGCCGAAGCGACCCGAACTTTGCTATGTAACGGCGACGTGGTTGTCTGCATCACTGGTGCTAAGACGGGCAATGTCGCCATATGCACCACCGTCCCTGAGGCGGCCTATATCAATCAGCATCTTTGTCTCATTCGTCCGACTCAGGAAATTCTGCCAGTGTTTCTGGGTATTCTGCTCAAGGGCAAACTTGGCCAAACGTATTTCGAGCTTTCTCAATACGGACTGAAGCAGGGGTTGAGTTTGGAAGATGTCAAAGAGGCACCCGTTCTTGTTCCTCCACGAGTCGAACAAGTAGCTATCGTCGCCTATCTCGGTGCCGAGTCCGACAGATTCGACACCCTCACCGCCGAAGCTCAGCGTGCCATCGACTTGCTGCAAGAGCGCAGGACTGCACTGATCTCAGCCGCCGTTACCGGGCAGATTGACCTGCGCAGGCTGCCCGCCCGGCCCAAGCGTCCACCAATGATCGGAAAGATTGCCATTTCCCGCTGACATCGCTACTTTTAGTGCAAGCCCTGCCACTTCTCCCGCATGAAAATTGATACCATTCAGATAGAAAACTTCCGGGGCATCAAATGCCTTGAACTCGGGCTTGATCCGCGTTTCACGCTGCTGGTGGGCGACAACGGTTCTGGAAAAACGAGTATTCTCAGCGCCGTGTCCGTAGCGTTGGGGATCTGGAATGTAAGCGGCATCGTGCGTGGGGCCAAGCAGTGGCGGAATATCGTGGATCATGAGATACGGGAGATTCTAGGGCAGGATGAGAATGGCGAACGGCAGTTCATCGCAGCCGGGCCGGTGCAAATCACCGCGACAGGCAGCATCGGCGGCCGTGTCGCCCAATCTTGGACGAGGAGGAAGCGAACTCGCAAGGCCAAGACCGTGGATCAATGGAATGAGAAGATCGAGGCCGACATCGTGGCTGCGGTGGCGGCTCGCGCACAGAAGCTGGAGGCTCTGCCCCTGCTGGCATACTATGGTGCCGGGCGGGCTTGGTTGCCGTCGAACGAACGCGAGCAGGCCGACCTTACGGGGGATCTGAAAAGCCGCCCTGAAGATGGCTACTATGATTGTTTGAACGAGCGCATCCGCATCAAGGACATGCTGAAATGGTTCGTGCTGCAGGCGGCCAAGCGGGATGAGAAGGGTCAGTTCAAGCCAGCTTTCGAAGCGGTAAGACTTGCCATGAAGCGGGGGATCCCCGGCGTGGACGAGATTTATTGGGACCACACGAAAGGTGAGGTGGTGGTGAGCATTCATGGGAAGGCGCAGCCCTTTACCAATCTGAGCGACGGTCAGCGCACCATGGCGTCCACGCTGGCAGATATGGCCATCCGCGCGGTGGCTCTCAACGCGCATTTGTTGGGAAGCGGGAATGGCGGAGTGCACCCGGAATGGGTTTTGGACCAAACGCCGGGTGTGGTATTGATCGACGAGGTGGACGTTCACCTGCATCCGGAGTGGCAACGCAGCGTGGTGAGGGATCTGCTGTCCACCTTTCCCAAGGTGCAGTTCATCTGCACGTCGCATTCCGCGCAAGTGATGGGCGAGGTGCCCGCCATGATGGAGCAAGGGCAGGTCGGGCAGGTTTGGATCCTCGGTCCCGAAGGGCCGCGCAAGCCCGCAGTGAACTACGCCGATAGCAACTGGAATCTGGAACACCAGATGGGGCCGGAGGTGGAAGCGAGGAACTCACGCGTTAGGGCTCTGTTGAGCAAGGCGCAGTTCGCAATGATGAACCAAGAACTGGGAGTTGCCGAAACAGCACTTGCCACAGCTCGTGACCTGATGGGCGGCGAGGATGGACAGTTGACGCGCCTTACCAGCAGCCTCGCAACCCTCAAGAAGCTGGCAGATGCGAACCATTAAAAAACGGACTACGCCCGATGAGCTGGAGGCGTGGCGGCAAGACCGCGTAGAAAAGGATGATCCGGTTCTCTACCCGTTCCATTACGCTTCTATGCGGAGGGACAAGGTGGTGCTGGAGAAAGTCGAAGACGGACTTTTTGCAGAGCAGGGCGGGATCTGTGCCTACACGGGTCGGATGATCCATCGTCAGGGCAAATGGGGGCAGGCGGGTTTCCATATCGAGCATCTCAAGCCGCAGACACATTGCTCTGTGGGAGAGGATACCGACTACCGGAACATTGTCGCCTGCTGGCCAGCGCCCAATCCAAAGCAGGCACCTGAATACGGAGCCATGAAGAAGGATCAATGGCCTTCGCCAGAAGCCACGGCCCTGTTTGTCTCCCCGCTGGTTGAAGGATGCACGGAGAGGTTCGGTTTCATCAATGAAGAAGATCCGGCGGAGGCCGGCAAGGATGCCAGGTATTCCAATTGGATGAAGCCTTCAACTGAGGGGGACGCTGCTGCCACTGAGACGATCCAGCGCATCAATCTCAATCATCATGAACTGCGGGCCCTTCGCTGGAATGCGGTGATCGGTGCCATGAACCCGGTTGACGGAGAGTTCTTGCCTTTGGATGAACTGCTAGAGGTTGCTGCAAAAATGGACAAGGCGGAGCGGAATCTGAACGTCGGTGATGATGTGACGTTGGATCCGTTTTGTTTTGCCGTCCGTCAGGCAATCTCCCGACGTATCCTGAAACTCCAAGAAAGGAGGAGACCGGCATGACCCTCCACCACGAGATCAGCCTGGAATCCGAGATCTGCCAGTATCTTGCCGATCATGGCTGGTTGTATACCGAGGGCGACGCACAGGCAGGTTACGACCGGGCGCGGGCACTCTATCCGGCGGATGTGCTGGCATGGGTGCAGGCGACCCAACCCAAAGCCTGGGAGATTCTAACCAAGAACCACGGCGCGCAGGCTGGTGAGACCCTGTTGGCCCGGTTGCGGGATCAGATCAACCAGCGTGGGACATTGGATGTGCTGCGCCATGGTATTGAGTTGCTGGGCCTGAAACAGCCGCTGAAGCTGGCGGAGTTCAAACCGGCGCTGGCCATCAATGCCGACATCCTGGCACGCTACACCGCCAACCGGCTGCGGGTGGTGCGGCAGGTCCGGTATTCCCTGCATAACGAAAATTGCATCGACCTGGTGCTGTTCCTCAACGGCATACCGGTAGCCACTGCGGAGTTGAAGACGGATTTCACCCAATGCATTGGCGATGCCATTGACCAGTATCGGTTTGACCGCAACCCGAAGCCCAAGGGCCAGGCAGCCGAAACACTGCTGTCGTTTCCCAATGGCGCACTGGTGCATTTCGCGGTGAGCAACAGCGAGGTCCACATGGTCACGAAGCTGGATGGCCCGGCCACAATGTTCCTGCCCTTCAACCGGGGCGATGATGGCGGGGCCGGCAACCCGGTCAACCCGCAGGGTGGTCACCGCACCGCCTACCTCTGGGAACAGGTGTGGGCGCGGGATAGCTGGCTGGAAATCCTGGGCCGCTACCTCATTGCCCAACGCGACAAGAAGAAGCAGATCCAACAAATCATCTTCCCTCGTTTCCATCAGCTTGATGTGACGCGCAAGCTGCCGGAGGCCGTGCTCCATGATGGTCCGGGCGGCAGGTATTTGGTGCAGGCATCGGCGGGCTCGGGCAAAACCAACTCGATTGCATGGACCGCGCATTTCCTGGCTGAGTTGCATGACCCGCAGGATCAGAAGATCTTTGATACCGTGTTGGTGGTATCCGACCGCACGGTGATCGACACACAGCTTCAGGAGGCCCTGTTTGATTTCCAGCGTCAGACCGGGGTGGTGGCCACGATCAAGGGCAACGAGGGCAGCAAGAGCAAGGAATTGGCGGCGGCTCTATCAGGAGCCAAGAAGATCGTGGTTTGCACAATCCAGACCTTTCCCGCCATGCATAAGGCCATGCTCAAGCTGGCATCCAAGGGCAAATGCTTTGCCGTGATCGCGGATGAGGCCCATAGCTCACAGACCGGTGAGGCTGCGGCCAAGCTCAAGCTCGTCCTGAGCCCCGAGGAACTCGCGGAATTCAATGATGGCGGTGAGGTGAGCATGGACGATGTGCTGGCCGCTGAGATGGCCACACGGGCCGGCAAATCGGGCATCACCTACGTTGCCTTCACGGCCACACCCAAGGCCAAGACGATGGAATTGTTTGGCACCCGTCCCGATCCAACCCAACCCGCAGGACCTGGCAATCTCCCGGCACCCTTCCATGTCTATTCCATGCGGCAGGCCATCGAGGAGAAATTCATCCTCGATGTGTTGCAGAATTACACGTCCTACAAGCTGGCGTTCAAGCTGGCGCACGAGGGCAAGAAATTTGACGAGAAGACGGTGGAACGCAGCGCCGCCATGAAGGGCATCATGGGTTGGGTGCGGCTCCATCCCTACAACATCGCGCAGAAGGTGCAGGTCGTGGTGGAACATTTCCGCAGTTATGTGTCGCCGCTGCTGGACGGTCAGGCGAAGGCGATGGTGGTGGTGGGCAGCCGGGTGGAGGCGGTGCGCTGGAAATTGGCCATCGAGAAATACATCGCGTCCTGTGGCTACAAGCTGCATACGCTGGTGGCTTTCTCCGGTGAGGTGACCGACACCGATTCCGGTCCTGATGGATTCACGGAAACCAGCAAGACCCTGAATCCCAACCTGAATGGCCGCGACATCCGTGAAGCATTCAAGTCCGACGAGTATCAGATCCTGCTCGTGGCTAACAAATTCCAGACGGGCTTCGACCAACCGTTGTTGTGCGGCATGTATGTGGATAAGCGGCTGGCCGGCCTGCAAGCGGTGCAGACGCTCTCGCGCCTCAACCGTGCCCATCCCGGCAAGGACACGACCTATGTGCTGGATTTTGTCAACGATCCCGAGGAGGTGCTCGCCGCCTTCAAGACCTATCACACCACGGCTGAACTGGCGGCAACCACCGATCCCAACCTCGTCTTCAACCTCCGCGCCAAACTGGATGCCGCCGGGCACTATGATGACTTCGAGGTGGATCGCGTTGTTGCGGTGGTGATGAAGCAGGATGCCAGGCAGAGCGAGTTGGTGGCGGCACTGGAGCCGGTACGCGACCGCGTGCTGAAGCGTTACAAGGCCGCACAGGAGGCGCTCAAAGTGGCCAAGGCCAAGCAGGACGAAGTCGCCGCCAAGGCCGCTCAGGATGAGCTGAACGCGCTGTTGCTGTTCAAGAGCGACCTGGGGGCCTTCATCCGCCTTTACACGTTTCTCTCGCAGATCTTCGACTACGGCAACACCGCCATCGAGAAACGCGCCATATTTTACAAGCGTCTGCTGCCATTGCTGGAGTTTGGCCGGGAGCGGGAGGGCATTGATCTATCCAAAGTGGTGTTGCAGCGCCACCACCTCAAAAACCTGGGCCAGCAACCCATGCCGCTGGGTGCGGGCAAGACCCCCAAGCTGGAACCCCTCACCGAGGCCGGCGGCGGCAGTGTCCACGACAAGGAGAAAGCCTACCTTGCCGAAATCATCGAGAAGGTGAACGAGTTGTTTGGCGCGGATACCACCGACCAGGACCAACTGGTATACGTCAGCCACGTGCTTAAAGGCAAGTTGCTGGAGTCCGAAACGCTGCGCCAGCAGGCGGCCAACAACACCAAGGAACAATTCTCCAACTCGCCCGACCTGAAAACCGAGTTGCTCAATGCCATCATGGGTGCGCTGGACGCCCACACCTCGCTCAGCTCGCAGGCGCTGAATTCACCCACGGTCCAGCGCGGCATCAAGGACATCCTGCTCAACAACGCCCGCCTCTGGGAAACCCTGCGCGATCAGGTGGCGTGTTAGCGGTGCGCCTTCACAACTTATTCTTCACCTCGTAGTGCGGGTCATAGTCTGGGGAGTGCGGTCTGGATTCGGGGACATCCGGGAGCCCTCGCAGAAAGATGGCACCGGAATTATGTCCGCAGTATCCCTCAAAGATCATTTCGCTCCAATAGCGCGGCTTCGGCCCGAATTTGAGAAATTGATTGAGGCGCTGCTCCATCCCGACTTCGCCGCTGCGGATGCCGTTGCGTGCAAACAAGGCCAGCCACTCGGATTGCTCCGGGGTTTGCAGCACATAGGGGGTGCCCATGCCGACCCAGTGGGTGAAATCGAACGGCGGGGGCACGGCACGGACCCACCACAACTCGCCCTTGCTCCCGACGTATCCGGAGCTGCCGACAAACGATAACTCTTTGTCGGTCACCAACTCGCGCAGATTGACCTTGCCGTTATTCACCCCGCAGTGCTCATAGACCCCCATTCTTGAGTCAGCCAAGGTCTTTGCCAGTGCCAGGTAATCGGCGCCGAACCCGAACAGACCTCCAATCTCGGCAAAGATGCCGGCCATGGTTTCGCCGCCTTCGCCAACCCGCAGGTCGCACTGTGTCCACATGGCAAAGTAGGATCCGGTGATCGGGCTCATTGGCGGATAGCCGGGCCTGTAGTCGTCGTCGAGCTTTTCAAGCCGTTTCCTGAAAGTCCGCAGTTCCGGCAGTTGCAGAAGCAACTCGGCGAACAGCGACACCATCTGCTGCACACTCGCGTAGAGTGCAAACTCCGGTTCCGCGCCGCCATCCACCAGAGATTCCGGCGACGACAGCCCCCCATTCTTTTCCACCTCGCGCTTGATTTGCGCCAGCATCTCGAACGGCAGGATCTTCTGTGCCTTGGCGGTAATAATCTGAGCCTTGACCTTGGCGGTAAGGGAGACGTGCTGCTTGGACGACTTGCTGCTGCTGGATTTGTTTTTGGCCATGACTTGAAATTTTCTGACTGCCTTGGTGGCCATGCGCGGAGGTCACACAAACAGGGGTGGAATGTCAAGCCCCTCAATCCCCCTCCAGCTCTGCATCCGGGATGTGGGAGAAGGCAATGCGCATGGGTGCCTCGTCACGACTCTCCTGCACGCTGCCGTAGTAAATCACCTTGCGGCCGTAGCGGGCACGCAGCTTGTCGAGGGCGGCGTCAAGGCGCTGGTGTTTTTCGGTGTTGTCGTTGGTGCCGGCCGCAGACCCGGCATGGGTATTGGTATTGGCATGGGCCTTGGTATTGGTATTGGCATTGCCGTCATCCTGGAACAACTGCGGCGTGTAGCCACCTTGTTCACACAGTCGCGTGAGTACCACGCCGACTTTCAGGATCAAGCAGCCGGGCTCAGGACGCTGCTGCCACAACCGCTCCATCAGATGCATGAGGGTGATTGTGGAATCGGTTTCCACTGTGCGTGCGTCTGCGGACCACGACGGGCCCCGGACGAAGCCAAGTTGAAGGGTGAGCGACCCGCATAGCAGACCTTCGGATCGCAGCCGCTCACACGCCTTGTGCAGCAGCTTGCAGAGGATGGGCCAGGCTTTGGCGGGCACCCGGCTGTCGGGCGGCAGCACGTGGCTGTGGCCGAGGGACTTGCGGGAGGTCGGCAGATCAGGAATCTCGTCGCCGCGCAGCAGGTGCCACAGACGGTCGCCGAGCACGCCGCCCCACGCTTTGTGCAAATCGGGCTTGGTGGCGTCACACAGGCCCTCCACGGTGCGAATGCCCACCGCGTGCAGTCGCGCCTCCATGCTGCTGCCGATGCCGGTGAAGTCGCGGAGCTTGAGGGGATGCAGGATGCCGGGCAATTGCCGGTGCTCAATGATGAACAGGCCATCGGGCTTGCGCATCTTGCTGGCGATTTTGGCCAGGTATTTGTTAGGCCCCGCGCCGATTGAGACCGTGATGACCGGCGACACATCGCGGGCGACGGCAACCTTGATCTTCCTGCCGATGGCTTCAACGGTCGCCGGCTCGCGCAGGTTGTAGGGAAGCCATGCCCACATTTCATCAATGCTCAGCACGGCCTCGACATGGATGCAGTCCTCGACCGCCGCAATGACCTGGTGATGGAAGCGGATGTATTCAGGCGGCTTGGCCTCCACGATGGCAATGCCGGGGCACATGTTGCGGGCATCGCTGATGCGGGTGCCGGTTTTCACGCCGAATGCCTTGGCCTCGTAGCTGGCGGCAATGCAGCACGAGGTTTCCGCCATCACCGGCGCCACGCCCACCGGCCGGCCACGCAGGGCGGGATCAAGGTGTTGTTCCACCGACGCGAAGTACGAATCGCAATCGACGAACAAGGCTGTCAGCGGGCGCTCCACAAGGAGGAGTGATGCACCGGGCGGGGAGTTGGGTCAAATGGAAACTCCGGGCACGAAGGTTTGTAGTGGCGCTGGATGCGCAACACGCTATTTTTTCACATCTACGGTCTCGTTGATATCGAGGAATGCCAGAACGATCCTTGCGAATTCGATGGGCGTTTCAAGCATCAGGGGGTGCGTCGCATTTTTGAATTGGACCAGCCATGCTCCCGGGATGGCAGATGCCATTGCCTTTGAGCTATCGACTCCCACCGTGGTGTCCGAGGTTCCAATAATGATCATCACCTGGTTGGTTATGCCGGGCAGCTTGTCCATTGGAGTTTTCCAATGAGATGTGGCCTCAATATATCTCAGAATGACCGGATCATCCGGCTTTTTGCCATCTAAGACTTTGGCAACCCTGCTTCCGTCTGTCGATGGCGCGTAGATGACTGCCTTGTTGAATCGCTGCGAATAACCCAATAGCAGTTCCTGCGTGATCGTGCTCCCAAGGGAATATCCAAGCACGTTTGCCTTCCTTACCCCAAGCGTGTCAAGAAGGGCGATAATGTCATCGGCGAGCAATTTGGTGGTGAATGCGGTGTCGTTGACTGTGCTGTAGCCCATGCCCCGGTTGTCCGGTATGATCATCTGGTATTTTGTTGATAGAGCATCCGTCACTTCCCGGGGCCAGCGTTCCATTGTTCCGCCCAACCCCATGATCATGACGAGTGGCTCGCCCTTGCCAATCAGCTTGTAACCGATATCTATGCCATTCGCATGGACTTGGTAGATGGAATTACCTTGCTTGTCCTTGCCGATGGTCTTGCCAGACGGTGTGATCGCCTGGGCTGTCACGTTGGCGACGCAAACCAACATCACCACAATTAGTGGAATTAGCTGGCGGGTTGAATTTCTCTTTATGGACATGCCTTTCATACTCAATTGCGGTGCTACAGGCGCGGTGCCATGCATTGTCGCCGAGAATACCCGGCAGGTTCGCAGGGTCGAGAATTTTTGTTGGGTTCCTACACCTATGCAGCAGCAATCGGGGCGTCCGTTGCTCATTTTTCCCCAGTTGGGGAATCTGCTGCTCCAATCGCCATGCGGGATAATAACGCTTGATGATGAATTCGCCGGCGGGCGGCTGTAGGTCTGGGCGAGGGATGCCTCGCTGCCGGTGAGAATCATGAATCCAAGGGTTGCGCAATTGGCCCCATTGATTTCAACTTGTGGAGAATTGCCACGCACCCATGCCTGCCTCCGCTCCAGCCTCCCCCCACGCCGATTCCGTCAGCGAACTCTTGAAGCAAGCCGCCGCCACGGCCTATTGCCGACCGGAGCTCCAGGCCCTGGGTTTGGGGTTGCCCGCGGATGATCTCATCGTCACGAGTGCCCTCCACCAGGCGGCGGACAGGTGCGATGCAAAAGCCTTCAGCCATCTGTATGTGGCGGCCCAGTATGCGGAGCGGCGGGTTGCGGCGGATGTCCTAGAACTGGGTGCCCCCCTGTTGCCGGATGCCATGATACTCTTGCGCACGGCGCTTCGGCTCGAAGGAGATGTGGCGCATTCCATTGCCGTGGCAGTCCGTTCTGGCCGCATGAGCCATAAGTCCGCCGCGATCGCCCTGGTCGCGGGTTGGCTCGACTACGAACGTCGTGAGGTGCCTGCACCGCCGGATTTCTTGGCGCTTACCCGCAAAATTTGCCGGGAGGCCGTGCGCATGGATCGGAGTTTTATCAGGGTTCTCCTGGATCCCGTCGCGACTCTCTGCGGCGATCCGGTCGTGGCCAATATACTGAACTCCGAAGCGGGTGCAGATGCCGCATCAAGGCATATCCTCGAGCAGGCCCGCAATAATGTCACCGGGACGGGATGGGATGATTCAATCCCGCGTCACCCAGTGGCGGAGGCCGCCCTGGGGAGTGGTGCCACGGTGAAGCGGGCCATCCCCAAGGCCGGACGCAATGATCCCTGCCCCTGCGGCAGTGGCAAGAAGTTCAAGCAATGTTGCGACGGCAAAATCAGCACAAGCGACCAATATGCAGTCGGCGGGGTGACGATTTCCGAGGCGACGTTGCATCCGGAATTGATTCTAACTGACCGGCGAGTCGCCGAGATGTGCTACCACGAACTTTGCGCCCTCGATCCGCAGCACCTGAGCCTTGAATTGGCCGAAAAGGTGGCCGTTAGACTCACGTGGTATCAAGATTTCCCCCGCGCGATCGAGGTGCTGGAAACAATCGGCCACGAGGCGGTGTCTGAAAATGGACTCGACGAAATCGCTTTTGGAATGTTTAGAGCGAGGGATATCGGGGCACTGCGCTGGATTGTCGACTGGGCACCGGAATCCGTGTTGTTGTCCTTTGATATGGAGGTGCTGCTGGCAGACCCGAAAGAGCGCATGCAACTGCTGTGCGAGAAAGCCCGCGAGGCCTTTGAAATCGGGCGATCCGCAGACCCTTCCCCGGCTCAAGTGTGTTTCGCCGACCTTGGACATGCTGCTCTTATAGCCGACCCGGCCCTCGGGATATTGATTGCGCGTGGAGTTCTGCCAGTCTGCGGATGGGTCAATCAGGCCGCGATGATAGATGATATTGAAGATGCCCGGGACATTCTCGGCCTTGATGACAACGAAGCTGCACACGAAATCGTGGATGCCACGGCCCGGGCATCACTCGACGAAGCCCGTCATGCCATAGATATTGAAAAAGTGCGGGCGCAGACCTCGTTGAGCGTGGACAAGCGCGATACCGAAATCAAGCGGCTCAAGGCCCAGATCGATTCCATGCAGGAAACTCTCAACAAGCGGGAGGAAGCCATCGGCAAATCCATGCCCCTTTCCAAGAACAAATCCACCGCCCTAACCACTGCCACGGAACTGCCGGATCCTGCCGAAACCCGTGAACTTCGGGATCATCTGCGCCGCCTCAAGGATAACCTCAAGGTGGAGCATGATGAGCGCAACCGTGCCCTCCGGGACCTCCATGCCGCCCGCGACCAATTGCGCCGCAGCACCCGTGAAAAGCAGGAAAACCAAGAGAACCAGGAACCTGCGAACTCCAACATCCAGGACCCCGATGCTGACGACTCTGTGAGCATTGGCGATGAGTGGGAGCGGCAGGCACTGCGAATCCCCGAATACTCAGCGGCTTTCCGGGACTCACTTCAGCGCCAACCGCGGCAGGCCTCTGCCACAGCACTTGCGCTGGCCGGGCGTCTCGCCGGCGGCGATCCCTCAGCTTGGAAAACAGTGCGTGCGCTCAAGCTACGCCCAAGGACGCTGCGGGCACGGGTCGCGGGCGACTACCGAATGCTCTTTGAAATCGGTCCCGGCGAAACTTTGAGCTTCGTCGATTTCATACGCCGCCGTGACCTCGACCGCTGGCTGGGTGCCAGTCACTAAGGTGCCCACAGCCGCTGCCGCACCACCAAAAACGAGCCAGAATGTGAGACAAAATCCGCGCCGAAACCGGGTGCGCCAGGAGGACGGCCATGGCCAGAAAATCCCAAATCGGCACAAAACAGCTGTTTTTGGCCTAATAATTAGATTCGCAAGCCTTAGAGCCGTATCACCAAATCGCATTTTGTGGGCCGCACGCTAACCCCAAAATCCGGGCGAAAATAAAAATTAAAAACGAGCGCCTGTCCAGCGGGATGCTTGCCATGCCAGCCAACCCTCCAACCACCCAAAAAAAAGGCAGCCAGCGACCCCCTAAAGAGCCGCCGGCCGCTCATTTCAGCAGCAGGAACACGCAGGTTCCCACCAAGCCCGCCAGAACCAGCGGCAGGAGGATGCAGAACAATATGACATTGATTTTGATCTAGGTCATGCCGCCCGGCACCCATGGGTCGAGTACGTCAGCCGCCCACACCAAGGAGTTGGCGCAGGCATTGAATGACTTCTCCCAGATGTCGGATTTTCGCTTACTGCTCATGGCTTGCATCCTTTGCGGCGGAAGCAGCCGAGGGTTTCGACGACCACCAGCCGCACGGTCAGTGCAACAAATGTCACGGCCACAGACAGGCATGCAAATGTGATCAACGCTATCGCTGCCGCAGCTTCCCATAGCTTTAACCGGCTTGGGTCGGGGGCGGCGTTGGCGGCAATATTGGAATCGACGTTGGTGTAGGGATCTAAATCGGAATCGGAATTTGTGTTGGAATGTGTTTTCATATCAAAGGTTTATAGCACACAGCCAGGCGTCGTAACGGGTATTGGGGCGTAGGGATTTGTCATCAAGATGGGGGCGCGGTTTTGTTCAGGAACCAGACATATTCGCAGTATTGAGCGTCTGACAGACATTACTTATTCGGACATGTCGGCGGAATCTCCCCGCCTAACCTCGAAATTGTTTTCCCGGCAGTGAGAGTGGTTCGCGTGCCTTTCGCGTGCAGTGGACTAATTCACATGTAGAGGGCGGGGGCGACCGCATGGCACCAAAAGCTCCAGTCGCAGGGAAAGGTATCGGCATGGCTCAGGCTCTTCTTTGCGTCTGGTAACTACGAGGTGGTGGAAAATTGGATAACACGGCACGGTGGTGACGTTAGTCCTGCGCGAACACGCCGCCAGCCCATCCATGAAAACACGTCATCTGAATTTTCTCATCATAGCCGCAGTGGCCGGCATGGCGGTCGTTTCCGCCCAGGATCGCCCGGCGGAGGTCGTCACCGCGTCTGTGGCAGCGGCACCTGCGGCCCTGCTCGATCACAGCCAGACCCTGGCGTCTGCCAAGCAAGTCACGGCGGATCAATATCCGGATGCGGACACCGTGCTGGTGGCCGGGCATGTGCGCAGCGAGTATCAGGCGGATGGCAGTTTTGTGACGCTGGATGAGGAGTATGTGAAAGTGCTCACCGAGGCGGGTCGCAAGGCCGGCGTGAAAAGTTCCACCTACAATATTTTCTACGGTGGCATGGAGATTATCGCCGTGGAAGTGATCAAGGCGGACGGCGGCGTTGTGGGGCACGATGCCAAGGCGATTAGCAAGGAGCAGGTGGATTGCGCGCAGATGGCGGCCAACATTTACGATCCCAACGACAAGGTGCTGGTTGCCGCCGTGCCGGATGTGGAGATTGGCGACACACTCCGGTTTTTCGTCAAGCGCTGGGAGTCCAAGCCGAGAATGCAGGGGTGTTACTCCGATTGGTCGCTGCTGGAAACCACCATGCCCATCAAGCAGATCACTTATGAGTATCTGGCACCGAAGGACCATCCGCTCAAGAGCAAGGCGCTGCTCAGTGAAGTGCTGGGCACGGTCACGGTCAGCGAGCAGGTGGAAGGCGGAAAAATCCGTTATGTTTGGACTGGCCGCGATGTGCCGCAGGTGTTTCAGGAGGATGGCATGCCGGGCTTGTCAACCTGCTGCCAGCGCCTGTTGGTGAGCACCGTGGCGGATTGGAAAGATGTGAGCCGCTGGTATTACAATCTGTGCAAG
>JBAXOF010000015.1:0-29146 GCA_037133375.1 Verrucomicrobiota bacterium
ACCAATTGTAGAAGTGGCCGTGATGGCGCTCGAGCCGATGCATGGTGGCGAGCGCGTCGCGGGTGCGCTGGATCAAGCCGCCCACCGACAGGTAACCGAAATCCCGGGCCGCCAGATTAGCCAGCAGCGCCAGGCCCATATTGGTGGGTGAGGTGCGCGAGGCAATCATCGGGCTGGGAATTTCCTGAAAATTGTCGGGAGGCAGCCAGTTTTCCTCTGCGGTGACAAAGGTCTCAAAAAAATTCCAGGTTTGGCGGGCAGTGTAGCGCAAAAACCTCACTTGTTCGGTTGTCAAATCCGGGGTTGCGGAAGTGATCGGTTGGCTCAGCCACCAGGCGATCCACGGCGCGGCCAGCCACCCCCCAAGCAGCGGCAGGGACCACGTCAGATGAGCCGGATGCGTGCTGACAAAAAACAGTCCACTCGCCAATGCCACCACCGGAGCGATCCACATCGTGGTCAAATAGCTGCAGAAATCGGCGCGGTGGGTCCGTTCGGCATCTCCTGAGGTTTGCCATTCGAGCAGGCGTTTACGGGTCACGAGCAAGCGCCACAGTGTTCGGCCAATGGCGTCCAAGCTGATGTAGGCGTCGTAAGGCAAAAAGGCCAGACTGAGCAGAGCCAGACAGAATTGTCGGATCAATGACCGGCCACCTTCTTGCAGATGCATCAGCCATGGCAAGTCATCCGGCTTGCGAAACCCATTGACCAGCCACGACAGCAGGCCCGGCACCGTGATGATGGCAATGACGAGCAGCACGCCCATGTTGGCAAGCTCAGACACCAGCAGCCATCCACCTAACAGGAATAGCATCATCGCAACGGGAACCAGACTGCGCCGCAGGTTGTCGAAGATCTTCCACAAGGACAGCCCGGACAGCGGATTGGGCATGCTCCGCGAGCTGTTGCCGGGAACCTGCGGCAGCAGCCATTGCGCGATTTGCCAGTCGCCACGCATCCACCGGTGGCGGCGGTCAACGTCCACCCAGTAACGGGACGGATAGGCCTCGTAGAATTCCACATCGCTGACCAAGGCGGAACGGGCATGACACGCTTCTAACAAGTCATGGCTGAGCACGGTGTTTTCCGGGAAGCGACCGTCCATGGCCCGCTGGAAGGCATCCACATCATAGATACCCTTGCCGATGAACGAGCCTTCCTGGAACAAGTCCTGATAGACATCGGAAACTGCCCGCGTGTAGGGATCGATGCCCGCATCGCAGGCAAACAGCCGCACAAACCACGAGCGGCGGGAACTTGGCAGACTCACACCAACCCGCGGCTGCAGGATGCCATAACCTTTTGCAACTATCCCATGCACCGCGTCAAACACCGGACGGTTCAGCGGATGGGCCATCGTGCCCACGAGTCGACGCGCAGCATCGCGCGGCAGTTGGGTATCGGTGTCCAACGTGATGACATACTTGACCATGGGGAGAATGGCGGTATCCCCGATAATTTCGGAAAAACATGCGATTGCCCCGCCCCGCAGCAGAGAATTGAATTCGGCAAGTTTGCCCCGTTTGCGTTCATAACCCATCCACAAGCCTTCGCCGGGGTTCCAGCGGCGCGGTCGGTGAAACAGATAAAACAGGTCTTGGCCGGCTCTCTCATATTTGCGTTTGAGCATCTGGATACCGGCCTGCACTTGCTGCAACAACGCTTCATCAGCGGACTGATGTTGCGCCTTCCCATCGCGGAAATCCGTCAACAGGGCAAAGTGCAGGTGCGGATCCCGGTTCGCCAGATAATGAATCTCCAAAGTCTCAATGAGGTGCTCAATGGCGGCCTCGCTGGTGAGCATGGTGGGCACAACGACCATCGTGCGGCACTCCGGCGCGATCCCGGCGGAGAAATCCAGGCGTGGCAGCAGGCGCGGAGGCATCAGCAGCATGGATAGCCAGTTCATCAAGACCACTGCCAGTTGGCTGGCACCCAGCAGAAAAGCACCGGCTAAGAAAACCCGCTTCCAGACCTCCATGTCGATCGTCTGGGTCTGCTGGAGGAAGACCCAGGTCGCAAGCAAGGTGAGCACGGCAATTCCGCCTGCATAATACGCCAACGGAAAATGGTGGATGCCACGTTCGACGAGTGAGCGCCAGGGCCAACTGACTTGCGCCCGGTCCACCAGCAGGGAACGCCCGTTATCGATCAGGTAGTAGCCGATATGAGCCGTCCGGTCGGCTTGTCCTTTATCCTTGGCGGCACCTTCGGCCAGTTGCACGGCCAGTTGGGCCACTGCCGTTTCTGACAGGTGGCTGTGGCGGGCAACGGTTTCAATCACGTGGCGATAGCGATCACGGGTGGGAAAGTCCATTTTCTGGTAATAGTCGGCCGGATCGGAGCGCAACGTCTCATCGACGAGACTCAAGGTCTCCACAAACTCCTTCCAGTCCGTGGCACCCAGAAACCGCAGACTCGAGATGCTATGACTTACCGACACTTGGTTGGCCGCCTGGCCTTGGCTTTCCAAATCAACCAGGCGTTCGATGGACAAGCCTTGTTCCAGCAGGCGATTTTCCAGCCAGGTGCGCGCCAGATACAACGCCGAACTGTGGCGCGACAAACGCTGGCAAAATTCAGCCACGAACGAACTGGTGAGTTCGATATTAGATTTGGCCATCTCCGCCACCACCCCAATGATTTGTGACGGGTCGTTTTCCGCCATATCCTGCAAGCGATCCACCCATAGGTCGGCCAAGTCGCGCTCCTGACGGGCGTGGGTCAGGCGGTTGGTGATACGTTGCAGGTTCTCAATCAGGGCCAGGCGCAGCATGATCGGCACGGCCCACAACTCGCCAAGTTTCAAGGGCACCACCGTTTGGTAAGCGGCGACAAAGGCGCTCAGCGCCCCTTCATCCACTTGGGCATCCACGTGCGAGACCACCTCGAGCACGATTTCGTAAACGCGCGGAAAACCAGCGCAGAGTCCGTTCAAGAGGCGCGGCAACTCCCGGCTGTAGCCGCGTGGCAGATGCAGCCTAGCCATCTTGATGTGCTGCTCGATGAGGTAGAAGTTATCCAACAGCCACTCGGCGGCAGGCGTGATGCGCCGGTTGTTAGTGACGGAGCGGGTCGAGTGATTGAAGGCGAGCAGACATCGCTCGTTGGCATCCAGACACGCCAACAGACGGTTGACCTTGTGGCGTGGTGTAACCTGATGGGTTGCCGCCATGCTGCGGGCATGGCGTTTGAGCTGTTCGATGCTGAATAACTCCGCTCGCAGCGGCGCTTCGCTCGCCCGCTCGCGCGACGGTCCGGTCTTCCAAGTGTGCCAGCGTGTCGAAAGGCTCTGCATGTGAATGGTTCCTAGCTTCCGCAACTCCTGCAATTGACTCGCCCTTGGACCTTCAATTCTCACTTGAAGGCTTGCGGGACAGCGATGACTTTGCCCACCCTGGGTAAAAATTATCCGAAGGGGCTAACATTCAAGTGGTAGGCCAACCCGCAGGCATTGGCAAGATCTTTTTTCTCTGCTGAAAATTGCGCAATCCAGCTTGCGCGGCCGCCTGCATCCCGCTATGGCTCGCCGGAGCGCGGACGGGTTTTTAAAACCGGCGATCGTGGCCCATAGTCCGCTTTTTCACCACCGCAGTGGTGCAGATTATAACTGCCAATAATTTCATGGAGCCCGACCCCATCTACGTCCGCGATGCCTTTGCCCGCATCGCCGACCGCTATGTTCTAACCAACCATATACTCAGTGGGGGCTTGGACTTCTGGTGGCGGCACGTGGTGGCTGCGCGGCTCCGCGAGTGGCATCCGGCGCGGCTCCTGGACGTTGCCAGCGGCACGGGCGACCTCGCCCTGAAGATCCAGCAAGTGCTGCCGGATTGCGCTGTCATCGCCACGGATTTCTGTGCTGAAATGTTGGTCCATGCCGCCACCCGCGGCCTGCGCCAGACCGTAGTCGCCGACGCCCTTGCGCTGCCCTTCGATGACGGTGAATTCGACGTCGTCACAGTCGCCTTCGGGCTGCGCAACATGGCCGATTATCCCAAAGCACTGGGTGAAATGCGCCGCGTTCTCAAGCCGGGCGGGCATCTCGTCATCCTCGACTTTTCCCTGCCTAAAAGCTGGCTGCGCTTCCCCTACCGCTTCTATCTGCACCGCATCTTGCCGCAGCTCGCCGGTTGGCTCACCGGCGAGCGGGATGCCTACGAATACCTCGGCCAGTCCATCGAAGCCTTTCCCAGCGGCAGCGTCATGACCGGTCTGCTTGAATCCTGCGGCTTTGGGCAAACCTCCAGCACGCCTCTCACCTTGGGCGTCGTCACCCTATACCAAGGCACCAGGCCCTGAATCCAGTGTCACTCCTTGTCCGCATGGTCCGGCTCAATCCCGGTTCTGTCCCATGAACGACCGGAGGCGGTCGCCAGCAAAGCCTCGGTAACCGCGAGTTCGCCGCCGCCTTCAAGCATGACCCGCGCGGTCGAGTGGCTCTTGCCGTAGGTCGTCTTGCCGAACAAAGTCACCTTATCCGGCAAGCCTTCCTTGAGGGTGGCGATGAGATATTCCGCCGCGCTGGCCGTGCGGCCGTCCTGGAGGATCTGGATTGAGTCGGCCGCGACGGCAATGCCGTCGCGGTCCGTGGCCGTCTGGACGCCCTTGTGGGTCGTGAATTTTCCAATCGGCGTGCCTTCCTGAAAAAACAGCGCGGCGGTCAGCAGGGCCTCTTCGCGCAAGCCGCCAGCGTTGCCGCGCAAATCCAAGGTGAGTCGCCCGGGGCTCGGGTAGGCTTCGAGCTGACGCTGGATCATGAGGGCGCTTTCCTTGTCGAATTTCCGCACACGCACGGTGAGGCCCAGTGGCGTCTTGGTGGTCGTGACGATGGGGGCATCCTTATCGGTGCGGGTGAGGGTCAAATCCTCAATCTTGCCTTGGGGTTGCTTGATTTTGAGAGTGACCTGACTATTGGGCGGCCCCACAAACGCGAGTCGCATGGAGTCGATGCTTTTGCCTGCCACGGGGCGCTTGTCCACTTCCAGAAGCTGGGCGCCGGGGTTGACGCCGCCCAGTTCGGCCGGCCCCTCAGCCATCGGGTAACAGAAAATGCGCCCGTCGGGTGCTTGATCAAGGGTCAGGTGGACCGTGCCGGGATTCTGGCGCAGCGCCTCAGTCCACTGCGCGATGGCCGCCGCAGGTTTGTAATGGCCATAAATGTCAATTTCCGGGAGCAAGGCCGTGAGCGCCCGTTCAACCCGGTCAAATTCCGGCATGGAATCGTCCTCCGCCATGATGGCGTCGGCCAACTCGGGAAATGTCGGCTGGCGCTCGGGCTTCCATGCACGGAACTTGGGTCCTGCCGTGCGAATGAGGGCCGCACGCGCTTTTTCGTCGAGCGTCTGCGCATCTAGCGGGTTGAGCGAAAACCGGTTGTATTGCTCGATGAAACTTTGCCACAACCGATCGGCGGCGGGATTGCCGACAGCGGGCGTTGGCTCGGCCAGCAAGGACGAACTACACACCAGCATCCCGGCGAGGCAGACAACACCCTGCCGGTTAAAAAAAGCCGTCATTGCTGCAGATCGTCGATTTTCCGCTGGGTCTCCGCCGATTTGTGCTCGGTGTGTTGGGTTTGGCGTTCGACGTGTTCGAGTGTGTTCTGCCGTTCAGCCAGACGGCCCTGGGCTTTTTGCTCGCTCCAAAAAATGCCACCCTCGCGTGGGTTGCCGGTGGTTTCACAACTGGTGACGAGGAGGGTGGCGGTGGAGGCGATGGCAAGCGTGACAACGCGAATAAGGGGGGCTTTCATAACGGTGGGAGGGGTGAGGGTGGGAGGAGGATCAAACGTCGGTCTGGGATTCAAGTGAGGCGTAGCGTTGCACGTTTTTGTTCATCACCGAGACTTGGGTCTCAATGCCATTGGTGCTCTCGCGCAGCGAGCTGAGGCGGGAGCCGCCTTGGCCACCAGCTTGTTTGATGGCGGAGTGCTGCAATTCGGCCTCCTTACCAAACACGGCGGCCTGCTTTTGGGCGGCGGCCCGCTCGGTTCCGATCTCGCGTTTCAAAGAAGCCAGCTTGACTCTGTCCTTGGCGGCGGCAGCCACCTTGACCTCACGCTGGAGGCTGGCAAGTTTGTTCTCGAGCTGGTGGTTGTAGGAGACCGCTTCCCTGCGCTTCGAATTGGCTTGGGCAATGCAGGCGTCGAGCCAGTCCTCGGTGGATCTGTATTGGGCCTTCTTGTTGGCGATGTGCGAGCCGTAAGCAAAGCCGCTGGCACCGCCGATGGCGGCTCCGATGAGCGCCCCTTGGCGCCCGCCAAAGGCCGCGCCAATCAGGGCTCCGGCACCCGCACCGATGGCGGTGCCTTGGCCTTGCGCGAGGCGCCCGTCCGAGGTGTCGGCGCATTGGGTGGCACCCATGGTGATGACTGTAAAAATGGCGAAGTGCCGACCGTAGCGGACGAATGGATTGAGCATGGTGGTCATTTTTTTGGTGGGAAATGTTTGAAACGTAAATAAAATGGGACTTCCATCCCCTGGCGTCAATCAAATTTTCGGGTTGTTATTTGCGGATCACCTCGCCGTTTGGGCCCCTGACGAGGGCGTCCTTGATGTCCTCAAGCGGACCTAGGTGACTGGTATTGCCCACCGCGGACCCGCTGGCACCGTCGCCAAAATAGATGGCTGTGTCATTATTGAGGAAGGAGCACTCGGTCACGGTGCCGTTGCCTTGCTCGAAGGCGGTGGCCAGTGAGGAGTGGGACTTGAACTCCGTCTTGGCGATGCTGAGTTTGCTGGGTTTATCCATCAGGCTGGCACCGAGGGGTCCATTGGCCATGAAATGGCAGCCGAGGATTTCCACCTGCGCACCGGTTTTGGCGTAGAGGCCGCCCTCGCCGTTATCATCCACCGCGCTATCGGAGAGCACCACCCTGCCTGCATTGAGCACGCCAATGCCATACTTGCGGTTGGCGGAAATCACGCAGGAGCTCTCGAACCGGGCCTGGCTGTTGCTGCCATCCACGATGACGCCCACCTTTTGATTGCCGCGGATGGTCACACCGCTGCACTTGAGCGCGGCGCCATTGGCCACCTCCACGCCGTGATTACTGTTAGCCTCGACCTCGGTGCCGCTGCCCAAGGTGACCGCCGTGTCCACATTCATCAGGGCGATGCCACTGCGCCCGTTTTCCCGGATTTTGCTTAGTGACACCTCCACCTTGGACGCGCTGCTGACGTTGATGCCATAGCCGCGGTTTTTGCTCAATGTGCAGTTGGCAAACACGGCGGAGGCCGTGCCAGCCAAGGCAACCCCACTGCCAATGGAGCCTTCAATCCCGCAACCGTCGAAGCGGACGCTTGCCTCGTCGCTGATCAGAACCAATGCGGGCGAGGATTCGGGGGCGGTGTTGGCGGCCTCTTGCGTGTTTTTGATTTGGAGGTTGCGCAGCGTCACTTGGATGGGACCGCGGGCAACAATAAGATTGGAGCGCAAGCCCCGACCATCTAACACGGCGGTGGATTGCGCAGCCAAGGTCACGGATTTGGTCAGCACCAGCGATTCCGCATACGTCCCATCGGCAATCTCAATCGTGCCGCCCGCCTTGCAGCGCTGGACCGCTTCAACGAGCGTTTTCACATCGCCTGGCACCTTGATGGCGGACATGGGATTGGTTGACGTGCTGGCTTTGACGTCAGGCGGCGGGTTGTCCGGGGCGGACGGAGTATCAGGCGAAGGCGGGTTGTCAGGCGCGGGACGCTCAGGTTCATCCTTGGATTTAACCTTTTGCGCCGTAGTGCTACCAAGCGAGTCGTTTTTTCCATGGCCCCTGATGACGAGGGCGGCAATGGTGGTAACCAGAACACAGACGATACCAACGATGGCCATCACCTTGCGCCGATTTCGGACGGCGCTCGGGGCCGGAGGCTGGAGCAGAGCCGGGGCCGGAGGCTGGGGCAGAGCCGGAGGCGGGGGCAGCGGGATGCGTTTGACGGCGGGTTGGCGTGCTTCTAATGCTTGGGGAGCTGTCTTGTCGGCAGCTTTGCGGGCGGCCACCTCCTGCTTGCGGGCAGGCGGCGTCTCAGTGGAGATCTTGGCAGGGGCTTGCTCCCGTGCCGTTTCCTCATCGGTCTCGCGCTTTGCGGCCGCCTGTTTGCGGTGAGCGTTTGCGACTTCCTGCCGCGCCTCCTCCGCGGCGGCGAGCTTGGCCATCGCAAGCTGACGTTCCTGTGCGGCGGCCTTATCGATGGCCGATGCCGCGTGGTCCGCAAAGACCGGTGGGGCGGCTTTTGGCGGCGGGCGGCGGGACTCCACCTTGAGGGCAGCGGCGGGCGACGGCACGGGTGCGAGCTTGCCGAGCTCAATGTCCTCGGCGCTTGGTGGATTGACCAGCGGCGTGAGCTCGGCGACCGGCAGCGATTCCAGACCGGCAAGCAATTGAATGAAACGGCAAGCGGACGGCTGGGTTTCCGGGTCGCAGAGCATCTCGGCTAGCAGCGCGTTGCCGTCTTCCGAGAGCCCGGATGCCATCACGTAGCCGCCGGTGGTGAAAAATGCGGCATAGCGCACGGCACTGCCGGCCAGAACCCGGTAAACCAGCGCGGCGAATTGGGCCAACGGCGGAAACTCCCGCGCCGAGGACGATAGCGTCGCCTCGCTGGATGTGCCGTGATCCGCACCCGCAGTGAACAGCGGCAGACACCGCACGGTATGCGGGTCAAGGTCCGACCACGCCCGGAAGCCATCGAGCTCGGCGCTCCCGTCGCGGGTGCCCACCAAAATCTCGCCCGGATCCACATGGATGCCAAAGCCGGTCCACGCCTGGCTCGCGTCAAAACATCGCGCCAAATGGGAAAGCAACGACAGCGTGTCGGCAAAACGGGCGGGGCCAAATTTGCGCAAAATGGCCAACAGGCTGCAGCCAACCGGTTGGGAAATGACAAACACGTCGTCGCCATCCGAGACGCACCAATCGCGGAAGGCATAGGCTCCGAAATCCAGCTGGCGGCTGGCGGCCACGCGCATGCCGCTGCGGGCGTCCGGCTCGAGCAATGGCTCCGGGATAACCACGATGACCGGCTCGCGGGTCACCAAATGCTCGCCGTGATAGAGCTTGGCCTGGGAGGCGGTGGCAAGGACCCCACCAATCTGATAGCATTCCTCCAAATCAGGGGGCGCCGGCATGGGCGTTAGTGCCACCGCAGGACGGGTGGCGGGCGTGGCGGGTGCCGGGCTTGCGGCGGCGGCACTGAGCCGTTCAACCACCTCATGGGCCGTGGCGGTGCGTTTCTCCGCATCTTTTTCCAGCAAGCCTTCTAGCAGACTTCGGGCCTCCGGATCAAGCTCGGGCGGCAACGCGGAGGCGTAGGATGAGGGGCCCACGCGGTCGGCGATCAAGGGGCCGCGCTTCATCTCACCAAATGGGTTTTTGCCGATCAGCAACCACCACAGCGTGACTCCTAACGAAAACAGATCACTGCGCGAGTCGAGGGGCTTTTCGAGGATTTGCTCAGGGCTGGCAGTGGCAAAGTTGCCACGGAAATTTTCCTCATCCTTGCGCACCGTCGCCGATGATGTGTCGCTGTCACTGTCAATTTTTTGGGCCAGGCCGAAATCGATGAGCTTGGCTTGTCGCGCCTTGCCCTCGCCATTGAGCATAATGTTAGCCGGCTTGATGTCACGGTGCAGAAACCCGCTGGCATGGGCGTAATCCAGCGAGGCCGCGATCTGCAGCGCCATCGCACGCACTTCGGACCATGGCCTCGGACCGTTTTTTTCGCACCAGTCGTGGAGCGTGCCGCCATCGCAATACTCCATCGCGTAGTAGAAAACCCCGTTGTCCAAGGCGCAGTCATGCACCATCGCGATGCCCGGATGGTGCAGCCTGCCTACCGCGCGTGCCTCACTCAGAAAGCGCTGCGTTTCCTCTTGGTCTTCCTTGCTGCCGCGGTTGAGCAATTCCTCGCGAATCACCTTGAGGGCGTTGATCCTGCCTAACAAAATGTGGCGGGCCTTGTAGGTGACGCCAAAGCTGCCCTGCCCGAGCAGGCAGGGTGTGCCATCGGGGTTCTGGAGAACCTCGTAGGAGCCGTAGGTGAGTTTCTTCGGGGATTCCATGGGCTTGAAGTGCTCGCCGACCAGCGCGCGCCAACGTCTTGCCACCGTAAGTGGCGCTAGCCGCCGGGTCAAGTGCCGACCTCACGCAGCCCATCCGCTGCGGTTAGATCTGCCGGTCCTCCTGCCGCTTGCGCAGCAACACATAGGCGACCACCCCAACCACAAACAGGTTGGCAACCAACGCCACCACCCTCACCCATGAGACTCTGAGGCACACTTCGTAAACCTCAATGGGGAGATAGAGGGCGCCGCTCCCCAAAGCCAGCCATTCCGCCCACGCCCGTTCCTGCCACAAGCCATAGCCCTCGACAAAACGGAACAGCGCGTAGACCACCGCCAGACTGGCAAAAAACCATAACCTCCCGTCCGTGACGTGGCCCGCCAATTCAAGGAAGATCTTCGGATACTTTCCGGCAGGATTCAAATGCACCCGCGAAATGAACTCATAGGCGATGCGGTGGGCATCCTTGTGCAAAAGATGGAGCGCCCCCAAGCCCACCGCCAACACCAAGATACCCTTGACCGCCTCAAACACCGCGACCGTGCGGAGGCTCTTGCGTAAGGGGTGGGAAGTCATCGGTGGCTGTTATCTAACGGTGGTGTGCGGCGCGGGGTGCGGCAAGCTCATGACGACGGTTGAAGCAGATAGAGTCCCATGGTGGCAGCCGACGCGTCGGGCGCGGCCATGCGTTTTTTCTCATGGCCCGCCCCCCACGAATCGCTGAAAATAATTTCGTTTTTCTCATTGTTGTAGCCGATGATGAGGCGCATGTGACCGCCTCCCGCCTGCCGCGCCTTCTGGCCGTTCTCCGGGAACAGGCCGAGTTGCAGTCCCCACATCACCGGCACTCCCTTGTCGATGTTCTCGCGGACGATGCGCATGAACCTGTCGAACGGCTGGCCCGCGCCATTCACCTCGCGCAATACCTCAGGATCCAGCCCGCCCATAAAGTAAATGTAGTTATTGGTATCGAGCACCCGCTTGCCAAGCTTCTTCGCAACACGGTTGTATTTGGTCAGAAAACTCTGGTATTTGCGGCTCGAGTAATCGAGATCCAGCAGCGTCTGGTAGCGCGTCTTGTATTTGCCCGAGATTTTCTTCAGCGCCTCTTCCATTTCGTCGGGGCTGGACCCGCCGCCGCCAGCCTGGTTGCCCACCACTTGTGCCATCTCGTGTTGATCGGCCGGCACCCCGTAGTAATTGAACAGGCGGGCCGCGGTGGCCACCGCGCAATACCCCTTGTCGCCTTGGTCCAGCATTGGGATATTAGGGATGAACACGTCGCCCGAGGTCTCGCGCGTGACGGACTTTGCCAAATCCGACCGCCTCACCGAGGCGGCTCCGCCGGTGCTGGTGTTGAGGCCCACCGTGCTTGAGGGTTTGGGCAGCAGCCGCAACCGGATGAACTCGCCTTGGAAGTTCTTGCCGTTGCGCTCGCGCCCGCTGCTGGGATCGCGGACCTTTTCCCTTGCCCCGCTATACTCTAACTGGGCAAGCAGGTCCTTGCCGACCCACCTCCGGCGTTCGGCCTTGGCCGCGCTCGCCTTGTCCTTGCCGCGGTCCTCGAATTGCGGTGCCACGAGGCGGGTCATTTCCGTGGTCCAACCATTGACTATCTCGGAAAAATCCTTCTCCGTGATATCGGCATTGCGCGAATCCCCCTTGTTCCAAATGGCAATGGACACCTCGCAGAGCGTGCCTCCCTTCAACAGGAAGGCCACCTCCTCCACATTCCGCGTGCCGTTGAACGCGGTCAACTTCACTGAATCGGAGCCGCGATTTTCGCGGCGGATCACCCCGTGATCCTTGACTTGTGAGGACAGCCACTTGAAGCCGCTGTCCTTCCACGCCTTTTCCAGCAACGTGTCCGTGCATGTCCACAGCCCCGTGGGTTCAAACACCTTGTCGATGGGGATATTCCTGGTCCGCGACGATTCCGGGGCAGGCACGCTTTGCCGCTGCGCGAGCGCAGGCGGCACACATGCGAACATGGCTAACAAAAGCAGCGACGGCAGGGAGAATTTCATGACTTTGGCTATGGGAAAGTGGGAGTGTGATATAAAAATGCGCTTTAGGCAACAATCCGCAAAGCCGTTCCGGTGACTTCCGCTTCAAAATATTTTCGCGCTTGATCGAGCGCCGCAAACGGATTCTCACCGAGTGCATGAAGATGATGCAGCAAGTCAGTCAATAAATCGACGGTACAAACGGCCTCATCGCTGTCGAAGCCACGTTCACGATGGTAGTGCAGCATGGCTTCTCGCGCCGATTGTGCTTTCAGGCCATTGGTCGCATTTGGATCCCAATAGCCATCGGTTGGTACGACAAGTGAGGGATCATGAGGAGGTATCCGATGGCGTTGTACGCTTCCCAGAAACTGGAAAATCCCAAGTGCTGAAGTCCCTCCCGATTAAACTTGGATAGGAACATTCCGGCGAGCATCAGGCACTCACGTTTGGAGAAGGATTTCATTTGCTGAAACATCTAACAAACATACGCATTTCATCAAGGACACGTAGCCACTCCCAAAAGAGTCCGCTTCGGGAAGCCGCAAGTCCGCCCATCTTCCCGGCAAGGGAGAGATCCTGACAGGGGAAGCTGGCCCAGACGATGTCGCCCTTGGGAATGGTGATGCCGCGAACGTGTTCGATTGAGCCGAGGTGGAAGTGGTCGCGGCCATGGTTCGCAGTGTAAACCGCGGCTTTCTTCGGACAAATATCGTTCGACCATACGGAGACACAGGCGTGTTTGCCCCCCTGGGTGACAAGGCCACTGCCAGCGAAGAAATCGACAAATGCTGGGAGTGAAGAGATCATGAGTTCAAATGAACACATTTAGATTGATTCGTCAAATGAAAAATTCGGGTATCTTTCTGAAGCGCTAAGCGTGGATTAGCCCACCGCCCCACATATCGGATACTTTGCCCACCCCATGACCCTGATGTCGGCGGGGCTGCCTCCAAAACTCTTCTGTTCGTTTCCGTCATCCGGCTTGAGTTTATCTGATCCCCAGCGCTGCTGCAAGCGCATTTGAACCGCGCATCTGAACCGCCGCGCCAAACAGGGATGACGCCTGCACGCCAGCCTGCGCGGTCTTCGCGGCTGGCACCGTGGCGGCACGCCTGCACGATCTATCGAAGTGCTGCAAGCTGCGTTCCTTGCGCCGTTCGGTGGCCAAAGACCCGCACAGGGGACTGTGCGGGCTACTCCTTGTGCGGGCTGCCCCGTCAATCGCGCTACCGATAGAAATCAATCCAACTCAACTTGAGCTGTTTGGTGTTTGTTAGAAAAGCCTTGGGAATATCGACCTCGAACCACCCGCCTGCTGGCGGCAGACCTGCTACCGGCTTGCCATCCGGTCCCAAGCGCCGGATAGCAATCCAATACGGGCTGTCCTTGGCCAAGGCCGGCCCTTCCTTGCCGGCCTGCCACAGGTGCAACAAGGTCGGATGTTCGCCGTGGCTCAGCACCGAGGCTTTCAGCTCGACGCCTGCATTGGCGATGCTGAGCGACTCCAGGCCGCGGAGATGGACGCGCAGGATGACGGCCTGCGGCCATTGATCCGCATCGCAGCTCACCGTGGCGCGTCCGATGCCATCGCCTTTGATAGCAAGCACGCTCGCTCCGGCAACGGTTTGTTCTGTTAGAGATCCCGGTTTTTGGCACTCGATCCGCAACCCCGGTGGTGAGATTTCAAGACGTTTGATGCTTGCGCCATTTTCCACAAAGCTGACGGTCTTGTAATCCCCCTTGTCCAGTGAGAGAATGAGCGGGCAGGCGAACTCGGCGCTGGCGCTGGGCTCGGACTTGGTGGTGTAGCGCACGACCAGGGTTTGTCCGTCTGCGACCACGCTTTCGATCTGATAGGTCAGCATCGCCTTGCCGCGGTGAATCGCCGCCACCACGAATTTCCCAACAAAGGCGGCAGGCGGCAGGCGGTGGGACTTGTCACCCATCACCATCGCCACGCCGAAGACCTTGTCAAAGGACTCTTGGGCCGTGATGGCCACAAATGAAGCCGCCGCCGCAGGCTCGTATTTGTTAGAAACAAAGTAACCGCTGTGGGTGTCGAAAGCGACGGGCTTGGATGCGGGTTGCGCAGCGAGGGCGACACGCAATGCCAAGAGCACGCAGATGGCAAAAATCCATGGAATCCGTCGCATGTTTGGAGGTTATGCATCCAGCCCATTCCGGCAAGCGGTTTCAGCGGATTCGGCGCATTCAACCTCCCGCCGAACCTGCCTCCGTTGGTGCCACGCTTAACCCGAAATCCGAAGTTGATATCCTGCAATGGGGAAAGAAAACCACGGATTTCACGGATTTTTTGGTTTGGATTTTCTCACCATTTGCAACTTCGGAGACGTTGCAAATGAAACCTATTTCAATCTGTGAAATCAGTGTAATTTGCCTGAGATTATTTGAATTTCAGTCAGTCAGGCTATCTCGCTTCGCTCGGTTGTGGTTAATCTAACCAACTACTGAGATAAAACCTTAGTTTTCAGGTTCAGTGCAGGCGGTGGGCATGTCAGTCAGCCTCGACCCTGGCAAGGCCGGCCGGATCCCAGGCTGGCAGTGCGAGTTCGGCGGCGTGTTGGTTGAACTCGGCGATTTCCGCGGCGGTGAAGAGCAAGCCGCCGGCAGCATCGGAGCGGTGGCGGGCGGCGGCTTCGATTTGACCGGGAAGCATGGCGGCCTCATTGCCGTGGCCGAGGATATCGGCAATGACAGCGGCGAGGTTTTGGGATGGGTTGCGGGCGCAGGCGAATTGGCCGCCGGACAGGGCGGCGGGATGGATGACCTGGAAGTAGAAGACGGTGGTGTTTTTTTCACCGGGCGTGGTGATGGGCTTGCCGCGCAACGTGGGCAACGAGCCGCCTATCAGCGCGCCGAAAATTTCATTGATGAGCGAGAGCCCGTAGCCCTTGTGGCCTCCAAAGGGCAGCAACGATGCCACCTGATTCGGATCGGTGGTCGCTTGGCCATGGGCATCCACGGCGGCTCCCGGCGGCAGCAATTTGCCTTCGCGCTTGAGCGCTTGCACCCGGCCCATCGCCACCGTGGAGGTCGCCCAATCGATGACGATCGGAAAGCCGTTGGCCGCCGTGCCCGGAATCCCCCACGAATGCGGGTTGGTGCCCAGAGTGGGAAATTTCCCGCCGAAAGGCACGACCTCCGCGAGAGTCGAGGTGCAGTTGGTGTAGGCAAAGTAACCGCGCTCGGCCGCTTCCATCACATAGCCGCCGCCCCATAAATAATGGAAGGCATTATCAACGGCAATCTGCGCGATGCCGAATTGGTCGGCGAGCTCAATGGCGCGGTCGATGGCGCGATAGGCCACAGCCTGCCCGAGTTTCTTGTGGGCATTCCAGCATTCACTGGCCGGAAAGCGGGATGGCAAAACTTCAATTTCCGCGCCGGGAACACACCCGCCCACCGCAGAGCCAAACAGGTGGTCGAGGTGCAGCGCCTTGAGCGCATGGTGGGTGCGGATGCCGTGGCGTGCGGCCTCTGCGGCGAGCCGCGCACCTTCCGCGGCTTCTGTGGCGGTGAAGCCGCGCGCTTGATAAGCTTGGCTAACAAGAAGATCGTGGGCGGCGCGAGGGACGACTAGGAATTCGGTCATAAGCGTAGAATCGGGGCGCACAAGACTGGATTTTATCAAGCCAATGTCGAGGACGGAGCTGCAACCGGCAGAATTTGGAAAATAATTGGAAAAAAAAATCGTTTGCCATGCTCCAAATGGAGAGGTATTATATCTCATATGAAACAAAACGCCGCGATTGCCACCTATGTTTCAGGCCTGCGAGACTCCCTTGTCGCAAGGAAAAACGCCGGTTCAGTGCTGCGGGAAGAAGCGGTATTGGATGCGTCTCCCGCCGCAGTCATCGCAAAAATCCGCCGCGGCTTGGCCATCGGGGAATTCACTTCCCTAGCGGCGTGGCTCGGCAGCACCGAAGATGAGCTGGCGGGCTGGCTCGGCCTGGCCCGCGCCACCTTGCACCGGCGCAAGCAGGCTGGGATGTTAGATGCCACGGAAAGCGAGCGCCTGATCCGGGTGGCCCGGTTGATGGCGCGGGCCACGGAAGTGTTTGAGTCTGAGGAGTCCGCCCGCTCGTGGCTCAAGCGTCCGGCCATGGCGCTGGCCGGAGAAAGCCCGCTGAGGTTCGCAGACACGGAAATCGGTGCCCGCGAAGTGGAGTTTCTGCTTGGGCGGCTGGAGCACGGGGTGCCGTCCTAACATCCTCAGCCGCCATGCTGGTATTTCGTATGGTAAAGCCATCCTTCCCGTGGAATCCAACTATCTGCTCAACCCGCGGCATCCGGCGTTCTCTAACATACGCATCCGCCGCCGCCGCGCGTTCCGGTTAGACTCGCGGCTGCCACTGCCCTAACGCAATCCCTGCGGTCGGGATTTTTTGGGAGAGTCAAAGACCATGTTGGTGATAGACAGGCGGCGGCCCGTGGCCGGATCGTGGGTGGCCACCTGCATTTTCTTCAGGGTCCATATTTTATCGGTGACTTGCATCACCTCCTGCACTTGGAATTCCTTGGCGAGGCCGCCGTTCTTGTCATAGCCTTGGATGCGCATGAAAGCCCCGTATTTTTTGTGGACCCAGATGTAAACCGCGACGTAGCGGCCGGCGCTGTCCTTCGGTTTGTCCAGACGCAGTTTGTAACACGCTTCACCGTTGATGTTTTCCTCGGCCTCAAGCTTGGGGTTGGGCCAATAGAAGAAGCGCAGGGCGAGATCCTCGTAGGTAACGTCGGTGCCGGCAATCGGCTGCACCAGCTTGGCATCAGGGAAACGGAGGGTCTTGCCGTTGACAATCTCAAACAAATCAAACGCGTTGTCGTTGAGACGCAGGTGATAGATTTGCGGCGCGCCCTTGCCTTCCGAAAACTGAAACTGGATGTTCTTGCCCTGCAGAAACAGCGTGACGGGTATGGTCAGGCCATCCTTTTTCAAATTGCCACTCAGACCTTCGTCGAGCTTGGTGAGGGTGGCCGCCATGCGCGCCCCCTCGAGAATGGCTTTCGCGTCAGGGGTCTGCGCGCTAACAGCCATGGCGGAAACCAGAACGCAGGCAAGGACAGTGAATTGCAAATTCATCAACGAAGGGTGGAGGAGGACTGCCACTAGGACAAGCCTCGGGATGCTTTTCTTCAAAAATTATTGCGCCCGGTGGCGGGAGTTTGAAAAATCTTTTTGCTTTGGAGCTTGATGATTGGCAAAATGCTCTCTTGGATGCTGCGCAGCAACGCCAAGCGTGCTGTCTCCTTATGAGTCTTCGCAAGCAACTAACGGATATTTTGCCATCATTGCTGCCCAGCAATCCTGTGGATTCCATCAAAGGAACGGAGTTGATACGCGTCACCCGCTTGCAACTGGTGGGCAATTATTCGGATGCCTCGTTGCGCTATCACTTTTCGATCATGTCGTGTGATCCAGGATCGCCCATCGCCAAGGTGGAAAAAGGCCAGGGTTACTATCGACGCAGCGCGCCCTTGCCGGCGCTCTCAGGGGCGCAGGAATTGCTCTCGCTCATTCAGGGGCGGCTCGACGATCTGTCAACCGACCCGGCGGAGATGGATAATGTCATGCTGCGCAACCGCAAGTTCCGCGCAGTGGTGACGCGATACTTTGAAATCAACGGGCGCTTCCCGTTTGCCTTCCGCCAAGCGTTTGCCAAGGATTCGCCGTTAGGCAATTTGTGGAAATACCCGGAGTTGGTGCTTGTCGATTGGGAAACCGGCGGCTCGCCGGATGAAGAGATGACGCTCGACGAATCGATGCTTGCGCTCAAGCAGCGCTTGGGGATTCCACCCTTCCGCCTGCATGCGGCACGCCTGCGCATCCAACCCTCGCTGCAAACCTACCGCGAGGATTTTTTCCAAACCTTGGCGGTTTCCATGTGGGCCCAGGGCGGCGAGTTGGTGTATGCGGCCCCGATTCAGGATGAGGCGCTGGCGGATGGTTTGCGCCGGCTCAGTGCCAACTTCGGTGTGGGCGTCACCTCCTTCGGTCTCACCCCCGAGGCGCTGGATGAACTGCCGCGCCCGGAGAATATTCTCAACGCCCATCCGATCGAAAGCGATGCCATCATGGCCAAGCTCGACATCAACCGTCTCGCCGCTCCCAAGTCCCGCCCGCACCTCGATTGGGCGGCCCTCACCACCATGCGCAACGAGTCCGCAGAAGCGGAAAAACTCATCCTGTGGCTGACCCGCTGCATTGATGAACGGCGCGCGGAACCGTTCAAGGATGAGTGAGCTGGGCAAGATGGCGGGCATGTTGCCCGCCATCTGCTTGAAATACCGCGTGTCCGCGCTTGCTAACGGGTCGCCCGGCTGATGCACTGGGTACGTGACATGGGATTTCAACAGCGTGGCTCTGATAGGCTCCGGGGCGGTCGGCTTGTATTACGGCGGACGCCTCGCACAGGTCGGAGAGGATGTGCGGTTTTTGCTGCGCGCGGATTTCGAGACTATGGCTCGCTATGGCTTGCGGGTCGATAGCGTGCACGGGGATTTCGTGTTGCCGCAGGTCAGGGGCTTCCGCACGGCCCAAGAAATTGGGCCGGTCGATCTGGTCGTCGTGGCATGGAAGACCACCGCCAATGTCCACCTTGCCAGCGTGCTCCCGCCGTTGCTCCATCCCAACACCCAGGTGCTCACCTTGCAAAACGGCTTGGGCAATTGCGAGGCACTGGCCGCCATCGTCGGCCCGCAGCGGGTGTTAGGCGGACTGTGCTTCGTGTGCATTAACCGCCTCGGTCCCGGTCATGTCAGCCACACCGCTGGCGGCCGCGTGGCACTCGGTGAGTGGCAAGCCGATGGCTGCGGTCGTGCGCAGGAATTGACCCGCCGCTTCAAGGCCGCCCATATCCCGGTGGAAGCGGTGACCAACCTCGAAGTGGCTCAGTGGCAAAAATTGGTGTGGAATATCCCGTTCAACGGTCTCTCGATCGCCGAGGGCGGCGTCACCACCGATGTGTTGTTAGCCTCGCCTGAGACGGAGGCGGAAATCCACGCCCTCATGCAGGAAGTGGTGGTTGCGGGCCGGGCGCTCGGACTTGACCTGCGCGACGACCTGATCAAATTCAATATCGATCGCACCCGCCCGATGGGGCCTTACCGTCCGTCCAGCATGATCGATTTTCTTGCTGGCCACGAGGTGGAAGTCGGTCCGCTCTGGGAAGAACCGCTGCGCCGCGCACAGCAGGCCGGGGTTCCCATGCCGCACTTGGAACACCTGCTCGCCCGCATCCGGGCACGCGTGGGCTCAAGTGCCGATTCCACAACAAGGTAGCTCGGACTTTAGTCCGCATTGTTTTCTTTCACCCTCTCAATGCTGACAGACTTTCGACGGATCCATCGAGAGGGCGCTGGAGTCACCAGAGAACTTGCCGCGGCTGGCCAGAAACTCAACCAAGCCATCTGCCGTTAAACCTTCCGCCGAACACGTGTGAAACCGTGCTGCCGGTCCGAATTTCTCCCCGATGGCGCTCACTAACTCCGCCCGCGAAAACGCGCGCCCTGCTTGTTGGATCATGTCGATGACGTCGTGCCCGTGTATACTTGTCATGCCCGGACTCTAAACCGTCCGCGGCATATATCAAGAACAATTATTAAGTGTTCTTGATTCTGCATTATCTTCCCCACGTAGGCGCGCTGGTGACAGAGCGGGGGGATGACGGCGCTTGCTCACCGGCGTGCGGACTTCGCCCCCCTCCGCATTCTAACGAATGCGCCTACGGGGAGGAGCGGCGCGGCTGGCCTCTTCCCCACGTAGGCGCGCTGGTGACAGTGCGGGGGGATGACGGCGCTTGCTCACCGGCGTGCGGACTTCGCCCCCCTCCGCTTTCTAACGAATGCGCCTACGGGGAGGCTCTATCCAACAAATACCTCGCCGCCTGCTCGACGTCCTTGTCGCCGCGGCCTGATAGATTGGCGATAACGATGGCGTCACGCGGCAGGGTGGGAGCGAGCTTGATCACTGCGGCCATAGCGTGGGCGCTTTCAAGCGCCGGGATAATGCCTTCGGTGTGGGCCAATGCTTTGAACGCGGCGAGCGCCTCGGCGTCGGTGGCATAGGTGTATGCCACGCGCCCGGCATCGTGCAAATACGCATGCTCGGGGCCGACTGCGGCGTAGTCGAGTCCGGCGGAGACCGAGTGGGTCAGTTCGATCTGGCCATCGGCGTTGGCTAGCAGCCAGGTTTTGGTGCCTTGCAGCACGCCGAGTTTGCCACCTTGGAAGCGGGCTGCGTGGCGTTCCGGGATAATCCCGTCGCCGCCGGCCTCCACGCCTAACATACGCACGGAGGCGTCATCGAGGAACGGATGAAACAAGCCGATGGCATTCGACCCGCCACCGACACAGGCGATAAGCAGGTCCGGCAAGCGGCCTTCCTTTTCCAGAATTTGCCGCCGCGCCTCGATGCCGATCACCCGCTGAAAATCCCGCACAATCATCGGAAACGGATGCGCCCCGAGAGCCGAGCCCAGAATGTAGTGAGTGTGATCGACGCTGCCCACCCAATCGCGCATCGCTTCATTGACCGCCTCCTTAAGAGTGGCTTGCCCGGCGGTGACGGCGCGCACTTCCGCGCCCATCAGGCGCATGCGCACGACGTTGAGCGCCTGCCGCTCCATATCGACCTGGCCCATATAGATCACGCATTGCATGCCGAAGCGGGCGCACACCGTGGCGGTGGCCACGCCGTGTTGGCCGGCTCCGGTTTCCGCGATGATGCGTTTCTTGCCTAACCGTTTAGCGAGCAGGATTTGGCCGATCGCGTTGTTAATCTTATGCGCGCCGGTGTGCAGCAGATCTTCGCGTTTCAGATAGATTTTGGCGCCGCCGAGCGCCTGCGTCCAGCGTTCCGCAAAATACAGCGGGGTTGGGCGGCCGGCGTAGTTGCTGAGCAAGTCATCGAGTTCCGCTTGGAATGCCGGATCGGCCTTGGCCTCTGCGTAGGCTGCGGCGAGTTCCTGCAGCGGAGCCAGCAGGGTTTCGGGCACGAACATGCCGCCAAATTGGCCAAAATGACCGGCAGCGTCGGGAAGAATCGGACGGGTGGAAAGGGCGGGGACCATGGACGGAGCGAGTGTCCGGCGGGTTGCCCCAAGATTCAAGGGGAGAATACTCTGGAAAGATTATTTGCCCAAGGACTCGGCAAGGTCCGCCCGGCGCAGCTTGCCCAGCGGGCTGCGGGGAAGCCGATTGACGACCACCGGGGCTTGCAAGCGGCGAAAGCCCGGGGCTTGGGTTTGATAGGCGCGGAGGATGGCCGCGACAAGGGCGGGCACCACGCTGGCCTCAAACACGGGCACCAACCGGTGACCAACGCGCGCATCGACCACCGCGGCGATGGCAAAGGAACCGGGCATCAGCGCGCCATTGGCCAGCGCCAGCAACTCATCCTCTATCACCGCCGGATCGACGAGTTCACCCAACACTTTCACCATGGCGTCCACACGCCCGCGCGGTGTGAGTTGGCCGTTTGCTAGATCCGCCCGGTCCGCTGTCAGATACCATGCGTCAGTTCGAGGAAGAAAATTCCAGCCAGCGTGTTCACGGGCAAGCGAGCCGGAAAACAAGGCGGGACCGGCAATGCTGAGTTGGCCATCAGGGGAAATCCGGGTTTGCCAAATGGGCAGGATGGGAAGCGGCGCGGGGTGATACGGTGATTCCAGTGATTCAAGACCCTGGGTGGCGATCTGGGAGCCAGCCTCGGTCATGCCGTAACTTGCCAGCACCGGCCAACCGAGTTGGCGGGCGGCCTGTCCGGTGGACTCCTCAAGCCGCCCGCCGCCCACCACGATGGCTACGAGCGATGGCGGGGCAGTGATGCCGCCAACGACGAGGTCATGCACCTGCGCTGGCACCAGCGAGGTGTGGGTGACGGCGTGTCGCACGAGCCATGCTTTAAAGGCGGGCGCCTGCCAGCGGTTAGAAAACTGTTGGATCCGGCAGGCGGCTTCAAAGGCCCTGGCCACCACCCCGAAACCGCCGACGTGGTGGAGCGGCAATGCCACGCCCCAGCATGAGGTATCAGACACCTGCAAGTGGCGGTTCACTGCGGCGGCGGAAATGAGCAGCGCCTGTTTGGACAAGGCGATCCACCGGGGCGTGCCGGAGCTGCCGGACGTTTCAAAAAGCACCTGCCCGTCCAATCCGGCATCCCGTGGGATAGTGCCAAGGAACCGACCCACCGCGTATGGCTGAGGGGCCACCCAGAATCCCGGGTCTGTTAGTAATGTCGCGTCCATGGCAAGGCTTCCAGCAAGTCATCAAATCCCAACCCGGTGCCGGCGGGCGCTTGAAACACGGGCGACCACGGGCCGAGTGCCTCGGTGAACGCGTCGGCCGCAAACAGGTGATGTGTCTGCAAGCCACAGACGCCGGTCAAGCCGGGGAATTGCAGTTCCAGGCGCGCCGCCTCCCACGCGGCGAAAGTCTGGCCCAGCGGATGATCCATATAGCTTGTTAGAATGACCCGCTGGTAGTGACGGATAGCGGCCTCGGCAAGCGGGAACGGCTCGTCAATGGCGGGCTTGATAACTATCACCTGGGCACCCGCGCTCTGCACCGTGGCCTCCAAATCCACCGCGAGTTTCACCCCGGTGCGGCGGTGCAACTCGCGCCACGTGGTTTCGGCAAACGGGCACGGGTCCTCAACGAAATCGATCGCCCTGCGAACGGGCAACGGCAGACCAGTTAGAAAATCCTCCGCCACCTCCGCAGTGAGGCATTCATTGAAATCGAGGCGCCAGCGCACGGCCGGAAATTCTTCCGCCATGGCGATGAGGAAAGCCGCCTCGTTTGTCAGATCCCTGCCACACTTGAGTTTGACGATGGCAAAGCCGGCCTCCGCCGCACGGGAAATTTCAGCCACGTCTGCGGTGGCGAGCGTGGCGTGGCTCGGCGGCACCTCCATTTCCTCGAACAAGGAATCCTCGTGACTGCGGGCAGCGGCATCATATTCCGCACAACGCAGGGCGCGCCGCACGATGGGCCACCGCCGTTGCCCTTGCAGATCGGCCAGGCATTTCTCCAGCGTGGGATCGCCGAGTTCCGGCCACGGATGAATGCAACCAAAGCCCTCGCCCACTCGAATGAGCGCCCCCTCAAACTCGCGCCGCGACGAGACGGCATTGAGATACCCCCGGGTCTTGAGCCGGTAGCGGGAGATGAAAGGGTGACTGTCCGGTGAATTCGTCATGAAATGTTAGATTGATCTGGAAAAAAGTGCCGGAGAGCCTCGATGACACCGGCACCGTGCCCGGCCTGCGCGACGTAGCCGCCGCTGGACGTGACGTGGTCTTTGACCTCGGCCAGCGCGTTGCCCGGACAGGCTGCCATTTGCGCATGCTGCGGGTCGAGCATTTCCAGATCATTGTGGCTGTCGCCTATCGCGAAACAGTTGACTGGACCTAACGAGTAATGCCGAGCCACCGCGCTCAGACTGCTGCCTTTCTGGAAATCACGGTGGCCGAAGCGCAAGTAAATCGAGTTGCGTTGCCAGCCAAGTAACGGCTCGTCGCGGGTCAGCGCTGCCAATTTGTCGACGATCCACTCCATTTCCTCTTCGGTGCGGGAGATAATGCCTGCCGGCTCGCCATCCATGGCCAGCCACTGCGCCCCGGTGGATTCCTCAACGAGGTGGCGGATGGAGCCTAACAACTTGCTCAGCCGCTTGAACAAGCCATGGACTTGTTGTGTGCAGGTCTGGTTCCATGTGGGATGTGGCAACCAGTGTCCGCCAGGACCGTGAAAATAGATTTCGCGTTCCCGGGCGACCACCCAATCCGGCAGCAGCGGAAACCGGCTTTCAGCAAAGCCCTCGACGATGTGCGCCAGCGAGCGTCCGGTGTTGATGCCCCATGCCATTGCTTGGTCACGGCGGAGGTGTTGGATCAGCTCAAAAAATCCGGCGGGGACCGGTGGCTGCCCGGCGGGATCGTGCAACGTGCCATCGAAATCGAAGGCGAGGACGGTGGCGACCAGTGGCTCGGGAGCAGGGGCATGCATCTGGCGGCGTTCTACACGGCGGCGCGGAACAGGTCGAGCCGGGAGTTGGATTGATAGATTGCCCCCCGCGTGGTCACCAACGCGCCTACGAGCCTGCCGGCTGATCAAAGACCCCCAGATCCCATTGATTGGACCACTCGATCTTGAAGCCCGCGCCCGTGAACTTGATAGGCAGCCAGAGGTAGCGGCCATCGATCGCATTCTTCGGCCGCCACAAATCGAACATGCAGATATAGGCATCCTTTTGCCCCTGAACCTGCAGGATATACGTGCTTTGACCGCCGAAGGTGCGATTCGGCCCCATCCGGTTGCCCGGGTTGGTGCCCACGCAAGGGTTGCCAATTTCCTTCCACGGCCCCCAGATCGACGGGGCGACGGCCGTGCGGGCGTCGTTAGGGTCCCAACCGCTGCAACCCGATGCGATGAAATAATACTTGCCGTCGCGCTTGCAGATGGCTGGTGCTTCCATCTCGCGCTTCTCGAAGACGCGGATGAACTTACCGGCAGGCGCGAGGTAATCGTCTGTCAGCAAGCTAATATGCAGTGTCGCGTTGCCTTCCGAGGCGTAGAGTTGATAGGCCTTGCCATCATCGTCCACAAACAACGTCTGGTCCCGCGCCATGGAATCGTCCGGACGGAAGCTCTGGAGATATTTGAACGGGCCCAACGCCTGGTCGGCAACGGCCACCCCGCTGCGGGCGGCGTTGTATCCCTGGCCCTTCATCTCCAGATGAAACCACATGACGAATTGCTTGGTTTGCTTGTTATAGATGACTTTGGGGCGCTCGATGATACTGCCGTCGGTGATGTCGCTGGCCGGATCCTGGGAGACGGGCAGGGCGATCCCGGCATCCTGCCAGTTATACAAGTCGCGGGACGCATAGCAATGCACGCCGACGTGCGCCACATTGCCGGCATCGCCCTCGATCTTGTGTTCGCCATACCAATAGTAGACGCCGCCGTGGAACAGGATGCCGCCCCCATGGGCGTTGATGTGCTTGCCGTTGTTGTCGAGCCATACGGCACCCGGCTCAAACGCGGACAATTTGGCAGACTCGGCGGCGGGTGCCGGACGGGTAATGCCGATGGCGAGAATTGCGAGAGCAAGGAGTTTCATGAGTATGAGTTCATTTCATCACCGACGTGAACACATACGTGCCGGAGCCGATTTCCATAACCGCACAATTGCCCTGCAGCTTAGCGGAACTTGCCACGCCGCTGGACTTGGTGTCCGCCAAACCGTCTTCCCTAACACTTGAGACATCCTTGGCCGGAACCCACACCGTGGCGGTGGTGTTAGGCGGAATCGTCACCGTGAGGGTCAGCTTGTCGCCATCGGTCTTCCAAGCACTGGCGATCATGCCATAACCCGAGTTATAGCTGCCCTTGACCCACGTCAGGTCGCCGACAATCGACGGCTTGATGATGATTTTTTTGAAGCCCGGAGCGGACGGATCCGGGCGGATGCCGGCCAGTGTTTGATAAAACCAGGCGGACACATCGCCAAACATCACATGGTTGCGACTGCTCCCGCCGCCCCATTCCTCCCACAACGTGGTGGCCCCCTGGTTGATCCAGGCACCCCAACTCGGGGCGGTGGTTTGCGCGGTGATCTTGTAGGCGACGTCGGCCCGACCGTTGTCGGTTAGGGCGTGGAGCAGATACTTGGTGCCGAGGATACCGCAATCGAGGTGGTTGCCCTGGCGCTCGACATTGGCGACGAGGTTGTTGACGATGGCGTCCACATCGGCGGGTTGCGCCAACCCCTGATAGAGCGCGCACGCCAACGCGGTCTGGGTGCCCCCGGCCACCTGTTTCGTCTGTTTGTCAACAAACTCGCGGTTGAACACCTCGCGTATGTCGCCAGCTAGCGCGGCGTATTTGGCCGCGTCTTCGTTGTGGCCGAGGATGGCGGCGATTTTCGAGACGATGAGGGCGTCACAATAATAATAAGCGGTGGAGGTCACGCGTTCCGGCGTGGTGGTCTTGGCCGGACACCAGTCACCGAGGCCGATGCCGACCACGCCGTTCTTGGCCTTGCGGCCCAGATAATCGACATAGCGTTTCAAGTTGGCATAGTTCTCGGCGAGGATCTGCACGTCGCCGCGGTATTGATATAGATACCAAGGAATGAGGACATAGGCGGAATCCCAGGACGGGCCATTGCCCCAGGCATAGCCCCAGCCGCCGGTAGGGACGATACCCGGCAATTCACCGCTGTCGCGTTGCTCATCCTTGAAGTCCCTCATCCATTGGGTGTAGGCGGCCGCCGCATCAAAGTTATAGAGTCCGGTTTCGGCCGCCAGGTGAGCGTCGCCGGTCCAACCGTTTTTTTCGCGCTGCGGGCAATCGGTGGGATGCCCGTATAGATTGTTCAGATAGGACCAGCGGGTGCATTGTTGGATCTTGTTGAGAAGGTCATTGGAACATTGGAACGAGCCGACACTTTCGACGTCGGTATGCATCACGAGTGCTTGCAGGTTCTCGAGTTTGGGTTCGCCAGGAAACCCGGTGACCTGCACATATTGGAAACCGTGATACATGAAGCGGGATTGCCAGGTCTCCGTGCCCTTGCCCTTGAGCAGATAGCGTTCGGTCTGGAACTCGGCTGATTTGCAAAACGCCTTGATATTGTCAGGATTGATGGTGCCGTCCTGGCGCAGCATCTCGGCATACTGGAGCTTCACCTCGGCACCGGTCGGACCGGTCACCGTCAGGCGGGCCTTGCCGGCCAGGTTCTGGCCCATGTCATAGACGAAGACTCCGGGTTTCGGCTGACTGACCTTGACCGGACGAATCACTTCCGTGACGCGGATCGGTTGGAGCATCTGGGCGGAAAGTTTGCCCTTGGGAGCATCAACGATCTTGGCGGCGGTCCACGTTGCATCATCATAGCCGGCGGTGTCCCAGCCGTCCTTTTCCAACCGGGCGTCATACACCTCGCCGCTCAACAGACCGTCGAACTGGATCGGACCGGTGGCGTATTTCCACGAGTCGTCGCTCATGATGGTTTGTTTGGAGCCATCGGTGAACTCGACTTCCACCTGCAACAGCAGCTTGGGCCTGCCGCGCCAAGGAGCGGCATCGAAGTCCCAAGCGTTCTTGACGTGATAGTTATACCAACCGTTGCCTAACATCGCTGCGACAGCGTTGCGGCCCGGCGTCAGTTGCGCGGTGACGTCATAGGTCACATAGAGCACGCGGCGGTCGTAGCGGGTGAACTTCGGGTCCAACTCATGGTCGCCGACCTTTTTCCCGTTGATAGAGAGTTCATAGTAGCCCAAGCCGCTGACATGGGCGGTGGCGCGCTTGATGGGCTTGTCGAGGGCGAAGGTCTTGCGCAACAGCGGCACCGGCTCGACGATGGCGGCGGTGGGGGAACCGATCCATTTGGCTTGCCATGCCTCGGGACCGAGCAAACCCATCGACCAAAGGGCGGGCTTGCTGGCACTCCCCTCCCCCGCACCCGACCACACCTTCACTTTCCAATGGCACTGCTGCCGGCTTGGCAATGGCTTGCCGGCGTAGGCCACCTGTAGGGATTGGTCTGACGCCACCTTACCACTGTCCCACAGGTCACCCTGGCCTTGGGCGAGAAGCTCCGGGGTGGAGGCCACCACAATCTGATAGGCCGTTTGTCTCTGTCCTCTGGCCCCTGGCCCCTGCCCTCTGCCCGCCATCTGCCAACTCAGCCGCGGCTGCGGCGTGTCGATGCCAAGCGGGTTATCGCGGTATTCGCAGCGGAGGAGTCCGACGTCCGGTCCAGCAGCGGCCGCGAGCGAGGTGAATAAGACGAGACAGACGAGGCCGAGGCGGCGGCACCTGGCGGAGAAATTTTTTTCAATGGTTTTCATGTTTCAAGCAGGTGCGGGAACGCTCGAATGATGCTACTACGCGACGAGAAAGCCAACCATGGAATGGATGAGGGGACAAGAAAATGCGCCACTCACGCTCCCCGCGTTCTAGCGAACGCGCCTACGAAGCAGCGCAAGCGCGTCACGGCAACTGCCCGCGTTCTCACGAACGCGCCTACGAAGAGAACCCCAAATCCAAAATCAATCAGTGCTTTCAGTGAGGGTCATCAGCGGCTTTCTTAGACCGCCGCACCCCAATCCCCCCGCGTTCTCACGAACGCGCCTACGGGGGACGAAGTGACAGTTGCAGACCGCCGCTACAAGGCCGCGCGGTGCATCATTTGTATGACACACCGACCGCCTTGGCACCGGTGGGGTCATTGAAGGCATCGCCGGTGGTGTCATTGTAGGCTCCGAATTCGGTGATGCAGGGATTGCCGTTGGTGGTCTGGATGACCAGCAGGCGAACCTTCGTCGTGGTCCGGCTGATAATCGCAGCGACAAAGTCCGCGCCGATCGCACGACCGTTGAAACAGCCGACCCACTTGTTGGTCTTGGCATCCCAACATTGGATTTCATAGCGGATGATCGATGAGGACGGGTCCTCCTTGAGTCTCAATTCATTGATGGTGGTGGGGGCGGCGAACGTGAGTTCCAACCATTGCTCCGGAGCGGCTTCGGCCTTCCAAGCCGTGCCGTCATTGCCGTCGACCACCTTGGCGGCCTCGTTGCCAGCCACCGCCGAGGATGCCGCGGCTTTCGCCTTGAGCGCGAGGTTTTCCGTGCTGCAGGCCTTGTTGAGAGGTTTGACCAAACAATCCTCGAATTTTGAATGCTTGTCCTTTTCGGGGTCGGCCACGCGCATGAGAACTTCGCCTGGCGAGAGATAGAACCGGCATTTGGTCCAGGTCGCTTCCGTATGGTCCGTGGTGTTGATGATGGCACCCTTACCCAGCCGGATGGGCCGCTTGGACTTGCCGTTGATAAGGCAGTTCTCCATTTTGATACCCCTGTTAGGGTTACCATCGGAGGCATAGCAGCACAGCAGGAAGCCGGGGCCGTCGGTATCATGGAAGATGCAATTTTTCATGGTCATGTTGTCGCAGTTGCCCTCGAAGTCGAAGGCTTCGGCGTCGCCGCTGCCGCCGCCGATATCGACGTATCCCCATTCACAGTTTTCAAAGACCCAATCC
>JBAXOF010000016.1:0-28949 GCA_037133375.1 Verrucomicrobiota bacterium
TAAGCCAGCGCCAGTGCGACACCCCCTGTGGCGCAATTCCGGCATTCCCTGCGGCAGTGTTAGAGTCACAGCCAAGCCACCATCGGCAGTGGCGGTGGCCGAGATGGTGACGGCGGGACCGGCGTGAATACCGGAATTGCGCAGCACATGGGCTATGGCACGCGCCAGCAGCGTTGGATCCTCGCTCACACGGAGTTGCGGGGGGATCTCGAGAGTGATGTGAAGGGCCGCACCTTCGCCGGCGACCCCTTCTCTAACGAGTTTATCTAACACTATTATCTGAGGATGTGCGGGCCGGTTTTTGGCGCGGTAAAATGCGCGGATTTCCGCGATGAGTGCGGCAAGCTCGGCGGCGATTTCCTTGGTGTTCCATCGGTGCGTAACCTATAGCGTCCCGGGCCGGAAGAGCCCACGGTTTTTACACTAACTTTACATTTTCCCTTTGCTTTGTAGGAGCATGCATGACAAGGTTTATCAGATTCAACCACACTGCCATGCATAAAATCCTATTTCTGCTCATTGCCGGGGCTTCCACCGTACTGGCGGAACCCACCACTCTAACAGTCACCCAACAGGCCGACGCCTATTATGGCAAAGGCATTGCGGCGGAAAAAGCCGGCGATGTCGAGGGCGCGCATGCGGCCTATACCAAAGCGTTGCAACTCAACCCGGGGCTGGCCAATTGCCGCTACCGCCTCACGCAACTACAAATTGATGCGCCATCGATCGCCGCCAAAGGCCGCGAGGCAAAATTGAGCAAGGTGCTGGTGCCCGCGTTCCGGCTTGAGGGTGCCACCCTGCAGGAAGCCATTGATGCCCTCAGCCTGATTATCGACAAGGAAGCTAAAGGCCAGATGGCGGCGAACTTCGTCATTCAGGATCCTAACAAAAAGCTCGCGGCTGCCAAGCTTACCCTGAATCTAAAAAACCTGCCGGCCTCCGCCGTCATGACCTATCTGATGACCCAGGCCCATGCCAAGGCGCGCTACGACGAACACGCCGTAGTTATCGAACCGAAGTGAGCCGCGCCGCGGCGGGCAGGTCGCGCGGAAAGGGACGCCGCTACTAACCGAAGCGCGGCTTGAGCGGTAATTGAATGCGGAAGGTGGCACCGTGGCCATCGGCGTTGTTGAAGCCATCGATGTGGCCGTCGTGGGCGTGGACAATGGTCTGGCAAAGGCGTAGGCCGACGCCCATGCCGTTGGGCTTGGTGGTGAAAAACGGCTTGAACATGCGCGCAGATGCTTCGGGATGGATACCGCTGCCATAGTCGCGCACGCATAATTCGACACCGTGCTCGGCGTGCGGGCGGGTAGTGATGAGGATCACGCGACGCTCTGGCGCAACATCCGCCGAGGCATCGATCGCGTTGCGCATCAAGTTGAGGATGACTTGGCTAATCTGAATCGCATCGGCACGAATGGCTGGCAATGAATGGTGCAAGTCCAGGTCAAGACGAGTCCTGGCGAGCTCGGCCTTCGCTTGCAAAAGGGGCTTCACCTTCGCCACCAACGCGTTGAGGTCGTGGTATTCTGGGGTGGTTTGCGACGGGTTGGTTAAGGCCCGCAGGTGGTTCACAATGTCGCGCATGCGTGTGACGTCGGTCTCAACGTCATTGATAATTTTCATCGCCGCACATTGCGACCACTTTGCGGCCTGGAGTTTGGACAACGCGGCGAGGTTGGCGCCGATGGCGCTTAGCGGTTGGCCGAGCTGATGGATGATGCCCGCGCTGACTTCGCTGACCAGGGCGAGGCGTTGGGAATGGGCCAGCTCGGAACGCAGGGCCTGATCCGTGATTGACGCCGCACGGGCCTCGGTCTGATCACGCACGGTGATAATGATCACAGTGCGTTCTAGCCACGGACTGAGGCGCGCGCTGACCTCCGTCGGAAAAATCGAGCCATCCTTGCGCAAGCCGTGCATCAGGTGGCGCCGCACGTGGAATTTGATATTCTCCTTGATGACATCATGCCGTGACAGAGGTGCCACAAAGTCAAGCGTCGGCCGGCCAAGTATTTCCGCCAGCTCATAGCCGTGCATTTCGGCGAACCTCTGGTTGCCGTCCAGCAGGATGCCATTATCAATAATGGCAACGCCTTCAAAGGTGGCCTCGGCGAGTTGGCGGAAGCGCACCTCGCTATCCTGGATCTCTTGGGTGCGCTCAGTTACCTGACGCTCCAGCATGCTGCGGCGGTTGAGCAGAGTGCCAAAGCCGATGGCGGTCGAGGTGGTGAGAGCCAGGCCCATGATGACGGACCACCATATGTTCCGCAGCGAACGCTGGTAAAGGAAACCCGGCCCGACGAGGGCGGTCACGTTGAAGGCCTTGCCAAAGGCTAGGACGGGGCGCTGGGCGGATATTTCTGTGCTTGGGCGGCTGGCCGATTCCCATTGCTTGGCGAGAATTTCGGGCGGCTCGTCCTTGCGCAGGAGCGAGATTTCCAGGAGTGCCGCATCGTCCGAAGCGACACTCTTAAGCAGGGATTTCAAGGACAGGACGGCCACGGCTAAGTCACGCAAGCGCGGCATTTCCCCAGCAGTGCGGGCGGGCTTGAAGATCACCAGACTCTTCCGGTCGAGAGTTTCCTGCACCAAATTGACAGGCTCCGAGGCGGTGGTCAGGCCGTCGCGTGCCGCCGCCACCAACGCCTCGCGACACAGCGGATCGGAGCCGAGGTCATACCCCAGCATGGGGCCGTTGCCAGCCATGGGGGCCACCTGCCAGACGGGGAAATACACGTCACGTCCGCTGGCTGGCACCCGCCGCCCTTGCGCGTCCTTCTGCCAGATTTCAAAGCCCTTGGCACCGGCGGCGCGGGCCTGCGCTTCGAAGTCGGCCTTGTCCGCCACCGGCACCGCCGGGACCATCGCCCAGGCAAGGACCGTCGGGGTTTTCTCCAAATGTGCGCTGAGTTCTTGGAAATTCTTGGGGACAGACTCCCCGTTGCTTTCCCAAAGGCGTGCCAAGCTATCCAGTTCCATGCTGCTGATGGATCGCATTGTGCTGCAAACCACTCTGGTCCGGAGGGCCACCAGTTGCTCAAAATCCATGTTGTTGTGGCAAGCTTCGCTGCGGCAAACCACCCAGGTGCAGCCACCCGTTAACAGCAGGCCGGCCGTGATGACCAAAGTCAGTTCGATATATCGCATCCACCGTGGCGGCAGGTCGGCACGGCGGGAGCGCCAGGCTAACAGTGTCAGGCCCAACATCTGGAGTGCCGCCAGCGCCAGCGTGAGCAGCGCGGGAGGCTGCGCGGCATGCAGCAACCTCTGATTCCAATCGCGGGCATCCATATTCATTCCTAGCACGGCGAGAGCGTTATCGGTGCGCAGGTTGTTAAGCGGAACCAACCCGGAGATCCACACGCCACACTCGGCGGCATGCGGCCCCGCGACAAATGGCGTCCCAGTCTCAAACGCGCGCCTCAGTTCCTTGCTGGCTGCGGCGTAGGCCTGACCCGGCCGGGCTTCGTGGTCCGTGCCAACGTCCACGAAATAACAAATCTCCCCGGTTGGCTGGGGTGGGTCCGGCCGCGCGGCGGCGGCACGCGCGGCCGGCCTGCCTATCAAATATATAGAGCGGCATTGTGGGATGGCAGCAAGGACCGCAGAGAATTGCTTCTTGAGCCGTAGGTATTCGGGTTTCTGCAAATCCTCCGGCGTGCCGGTGAGTGTTCTAATGTCCTCGCTTTTGAGCGTCCGCGCCAGCATATGCGTTTGCCGCAACAGATCGTCCCGCACCTGGTGGTCGGCCTGCGCCACGGTCCACCACACCAAGCCAGCCCCCCCGGCAAGGATGGCCAGCAGCACTGCCAGAACACTCCAGAGTTTATGCCGACCGCTCACCTGCACACTTCTCACCATATTGCGCGAGAGGCAATTATCATGCCAATTTCCGCAGACTAACAAAATCCGCATACCTAACGGGTTTTCGCGGTTAGATCGGAACTCTATCGCGCCGATAATCCCGCAATCCGTGCGAGAATCTCGCAGGATTTGCAGGAACAACGCGCCACCTTAAAGGCACCTGCCAAGCGGCTCAGGAAGAGGCAGAGCCGCCACTAACATCTCGCCAGCGGAGGTCGTCACAACGCTGTAGCACCCACAAAATCCGGAGACGCAGCCATGCCGATGGAATAACGGAACGTCACACCAACCGCCGTGGCCGACCCGATCAGACTAGCCGATTGTCGCCGTCTCCTCAGATTCCGTAGTTATCGCCGGTGCCATAGTGCTCGATCATGTAATCCATGTCCTTGTCGCCGCGGCCGCTGAGATTGACCAGAATGGTGCGAGGCAGGTCCGGGTTTTCGCGAGCGAGACGCATCGCATGAGCGACCGCGTGGGCACTTTCCAAGGCGGGGATGATGCCTTCGTTGCGGCTGAGCACATAGAACGCCTCCACGGCATCCGTGTCAGTGGCGGTGACATAATTGACACGGCCGGTGTCCTTGAGGTGGCAATGTTCGGGGCCGACGCCGGGGTAGTCGAGGCCGCTGGCGATTGAATGCACGGGAGCGGGTTCGCCCTTGTCATCTTGTAACAGATAGCACTTGAACCCGTGGATCACGCCCGCCATGCCATAGGTCATGGTGGCGGAGTGCTCGCCCAGCACCGTGCCTTTGCCCAGCGGTTCGACGCCGTGCAACTCGACCGGATCATTGATGAAACCGGCGAAGAGTCCCATCGCATTGCTGCCACCGCCGACGCAGGCGGTCACGAGGTCCGGGAGGTCGCCGGTCATTTCAAGGAACTGTTCGCGGGCTTCGATGCCGACGACTTGTTGGAAATCACGCACCATCATCGGAAACGGATGCGGGCCGACCACCGAGCCAATGCAATAGATCTGATTGACCGGGTCCTGCACGTAGGCCATGAGGGCGGAGTCCACGGCTTCCTTGAGGGTGCGCAAGCCATGGGTGGCGGGAATCACCCGCGCGCCGAGGATCTGCATGCGGGCGACGTTGGGTGCCTGTTTGGCCATGTCCACCTCGCCCATGTAGATGTCGCACTCGAGCCCGAAGTAGGCGGCGGCGGTGGCCAGCGCGACCCCGTGCATGCCGGCACCGGTCTCAGCGATGAGTTTCTTTTTGCCCATGTAACGGGCGAGCAGGCCTTCGCCCATGCAATGGTTGAGCTTGTGGGCACCGGTGTGGTTGAGGTCCTCGCGTTTCAGATAGATCTGAGTCCGGCCCAGTTTCTTTGACAGGCGGGCGGCATGATAGACCGGGGTTGGGCGGCCTTGGAAATGGCGGCGGATGCGGCGCAACTCCTCGATGAAATCATGTGAGCGGGAGACAATCTCGTAGGCCTGGCGGATTTCGGCCAGCGGCGCTTCCAGCGGTGGCGGAACAAAACTGCCGCCATAGGCTCCGAAAAATCCGGCGGAATCAGGGCTGTGGCGGAGGGACTGGGGGGTGGCGGTGGGGATCATGGCGGTGGCTTGCGTTAAGTGCGCGGAGGGACTTGGCATTTCCGCCTCTTCATGTCAAGGAGTCGCTTTGGGTTGCCCATGCTTGACTTCCACCGGGTCTCTGCCAGGTTGCGGGCCTTATGAGAATCAAGCCACTCCTCGCCGTAGCCGCGCTTGCGGCTGTCCTCGGTAACGCCCTGCCCGCCCAGGCGGAAACCAAGGCCGAGAATGATGCGCGCATGGGTTGGTTCCGCGAGGCGCGCTTCGGCATGTTCATTCATTGGGGGCTCTACGCCGTGCCGGCCGGCGAGTGGAAAGGTAAAAAATTCGGCGGTGGGGTCGAGTGGTTGCAAAGCCTTGCCAACATCCCGGTGGCGGAATACACGCCGTTGTTAGAAAAGTTCAACCCCGTCAAATACGACGCGGAGGAGTGGGTCCGCCTGGCCAAGGATGCGGGAATGAAATACATCGTCATCACCACCAAGCACCACGACGGGTTCTGCCTGTGGGATTCAGCGCAGACGGATTGGGACATCGGCGCCACGCCCTACAAGAAGGATTTGCTCAAGCCGCTGGCCGACGCCTGTGCCAAACAGGGCATCAAGCTTTGCTTCTATCACTCGATCATGGATTGGCACCACCCGGAATGGGGCGACAAGGCGGCGTGGCGCGGCAATGCCGCCACCGCCAAGCCGGACATGGACAAATTCAGCGCCTATCTGAAAGCCCAGTTGGATGAGTTGCTCGCCTACAAGCCGGGCATTCTGTGGTTCGATGGCGAATGGGAAAAGGCCTGGACCCACGAACGCGGCGTCGACCTATATAACTATCTGCGCGAGAAATCCCCCAGCCTCATCGTCAACAACCGGGTCGACAAGGGTCGCAAGGGCATGTCCGGCTTCAATTCAGGCAACGAATTCAAGGGCGACTATTGCACGCCAGAGCAGGAAATCCCCGCCTCCGGCCTGCCCGGCGTCGATTGGGAATCGTGCATGACCATGAACAACACCTGGGGCTTCTCGGCCCATGACAACCATTGGAAATCCACCGAAATGTTAATCCGCAACCTCATCGACATCGCGTCCAAGGGCGGCAACTATCTGCTCAACGTCGGCCCCACCAGTGAGGGGCTCATCCCCGCGCCGAGCGTCGAGCGTCTGCAAGGCATCGCCGCCTGGATGAAGGTCAATGGCGAGGCGATCCACGGCACCACCGCCAGCCCGTTCCCCACAACCCTCGACTGGGGCCGCTGCACCACCCGCAGCCTGCCCGATGGCAACACCCGCCTCTATCTGCATGTCTTCAATTGGCCCGCCGGCAAACTCGTCCTGCCGAGTCTAACCAACGAGCCGCTTACGGCCAAGGCCCGCCTGCTGGCCAACGACGCATCCCTGCAAGTTGTCAAAGACGGCGGCCAGCTCAGCATCCTCATCCCCGCCCAGGCTGCCGATCCAATAGCCACCGTCATCGTGCTGGATGTGAAAGGTGCCGCCAAGGTGGAGTGAGGGCGCTGCGCGCCGGTTAGTTGTTATCAGTTAGATGTCATTGGGGGAAGATGGCCGCAAAGCTTTGGCTTGTTTGGCCCTGCTCCCGGAATTACCCTTGCCGCCATTGATGAAATCCTTGCAACGCCGCAGACAGGCGTTAGGGTCGTGCCTAGGAAAGCCAACCACTGATCATGACCGTCCACCCCACCGCCTTGGTATCGCCTGAAGCTGAGCTTGCCGGGGACGTGGTGATCGGGCCGTTCGCGGTAATTGAGGGGCCGGTGCAGCTGGCGGCAGGAGTGCGCATCGGCGGGCACGCGCGGATTTGCGGAGATACGAGTCTAGGGGAAGGAACCCACATCGGATGGGGCAGTGTAATCGGGGCTGATCCGCAGGATCTGGGGTTTGATCCGGCGGTGAACTCGGGGGTGCGGATTGGCGCGCGCAACTCGCTCCGTGAGTATGTGACGATTCACCGAAGCGCGAAGGCGAGCGGCTACACGACGGTGGGTGAAGGGAATTATTTGATGACCGGAGTGCATCTGGGTCACGATTCGCAGGTGGGTAATGACAATATCATTGCCAACAACGTGCTGTTTGGCGGGCACGTGCATCTGGGCAACCGGGCGTTCTTGGGGGGGTGCTCAGTGTATCACCAATTTGTGCACATCGGGGATTTGGCGATGGTGCAGGGACTCGCCGGGGCGAGTATGGATGTGCCGCCATATTGTGTGGTCCATGGCATCAACCAATTGGTGGGGCTCAACACGGTGGGATTGCGGCGGGCCGGGTTTGATGCGGCCACCCGGGCGGAAATCAAGCGGGTCTATCATTTGTTGTTTCGCTCGGATATGCCGCTTGGCAAGGCGCTGGAGGCGACCGCCGCGATGGAGTGGGGTGCGGCGGCCAGGCGTTTGCTGGACGCGGTTGCCAATCCATCGCGCAAAGGGGTGATGGCACGGGGATGAGGCAGGCACCGCCCCCCAAGTCGCCCTTTCCACAGACAACGCTCGACAGCGTGGCTATCCTGCCGCCATCCTTTGCCCCGCGCAGCCATCCATGTGCCTTCCCCGATTCACTCTATCGCGATACTTACTGCCCCTCGCCCTTGTTGCGCTGGGATCGTTGCTGTGCGGCTGGCTCATCCCATCCGAGTTGACCGCCGTCAACCAACAACTGACCGGCTTCCCGGACTCGGACGTGTCCGCCCACCTTGTCCGCCCGTATATTCTGGCGGGTCTTTGCTACCTTCCGGCGCTGGCCGCGATCTTGTATGCCCTGGGCGGAACCCTCGACCGCCACATTGCCCGCGAGTTCGCCAGTATTTTCCTGCTGTGCGTTTCCGCGCTCTTGCTCATTTGGATGCTCATCGACTTCGCCGAAAACCTCAGGAATTTTCGCAAAAGCGCCAGCACTCTCATCACCGCTGCCACCTTTTACCGCGTCCGTTCACCCGCCATCCTGTTGTTGCTGCTGCCTTACGCCCTGTTGCTGTCCCTCATCTATTCGCTCGGCAAACTCTCCCGTGACCGCGAAATCGTCGCCATGATCCAATCGGGGCGTGGTCTGGTCCGGCTCACCGCCCCGCTCGTCGCCGCCGGCATCTGGTGCAGCGTGCTCTGTCTAGGCCTCAACTACCACTGGGCACCCACCGCCGAAGGCCGCCAATCCGAAATTCTAGATGCCGCCCGTGGCATCCTCATCACCGAGGCCAAACACGTCATCTACAGCAACGCGGACAACCACCGACTCTGGATGGTTGGCGCGTTTCCCAAAAACTACGAAAAAGGCGAACCCTTGCTCAATGTCGAAGTGACCACGACCCGGCCCGACGGATCGCTCGACTCGCGGCTCATCGCCAAACGGGCCAACTGGGATCGGCAGGCAAGCTCGTGGACCTTTGAGGATCCGGTTATCGGCCATTTTGCTCCCGGCCAGATCCCCGAGTTTGAAATCCCCAACCCGCCGGTGGTCCGGCGGGAGTGGCCGGAAACCCCCTGGCAATTGATCAAGCCCGGGCTGGCCGCGCCCTATCTTGGCATTCCTGATCTCAACGCTTGGCTCCGCTCCAATGCCACCAGACACCACACCCTCCCTAACAAAAACATCGCCGCCCCTTATCTCACCCAGTGGCATTACCGCTGGGCGCTGCCCTTCACCTGTCTGGTCACCGTGCTGCTTGCCGCGCCGCTATCCATCCACTTTTCCCGCCGCGGCCCCGGCGGCAACATCTTCCTCGCCATCGTCCTCTCCGCCCTGATGGTGTTCACCACCAACGTCGTTTTGACCTTCGGCGAGGCCGGTTTCATCCATCCCGCGCTTGCTGCCTGGCTGCCCAACCTCATTTTCACCGTTCTTGGCCTCGGCCTCTTTTACCGCCGGATCAACGACCGCCCGATCCACCAGTCGGTGCTCCGGCTTTTCAAAATCATCAAGTAACCCGACCCTCCGCGCCATGGCTCTAGCAGAAAATTGGCACCTCCGCTCGCGTGGCCGCGAGTGTGCCGCATTGCAACGCCCGTTTGTGGCGGGTGAACCGATCATCACCGCGCTCTATCCGGATCTGGAATCCAGCGGTTACCTCCGGCGCGACTATTGTCTGGAGGCGTGGAACGACCTTGCGGCCGCCGCCGAAGCGCCGTTTTCGTCATGGCGCAGCACCTACACCGTGGCCGGGGGCGACAAGGCCCAGGAGATCGACAAGGAACCCCCGGAAGATTTCCTCCGCCGTCTCATCGAAGAAGACGAGGACGCCACCGAAAACACCCGTTATATCCTTGCCGTCATGCTCGAGCGCAAGAAACTCCTGCGTGAGACCGACACCCAGCGCACGCCCAGCGGCATCCTCCGCATCTACGAGAACCGCAAAACCGGCGAAATCTACATCATCAAAGATCCGGACATTCCACTCAGCCAGGTGGACGCCATCCAACAGGAAATCCTATTCTTCCTCGAAGCCCACACGCGCCAGGCCACGAACGAGCCCCCCCCCCTGGAGGCTGGTGACGCGCCTGATCCAGACGTCTCTGGAGAGAACCCCTGACAAGGCCTGCGGCCAAATCCCAAATTCTAAATCCCAAATTCTAAATTCTAAATTCTAAACCAAAACCCTGGTGTCCCTTCCTCTATTCTTCCTCTTCTCTTCGTTTCAGATTTAATGCTTAGAATTTAGGGCTTTCTCTCAACCATGTTTCTCCCGGGCTACAAGGATCTGGTAAAACCGCAATGGGTGGCCACCCTGGAAGAACTCAAACTCTCCGGCGAGCTGCCCGTGAGCGAACTCGCGCGCCGCGTGAAAATGAGCTACATGGCCGTCAAACAATATTGTGAGGCACTCAAGCAGCGCGGCTACCTCGAGCGTTCGCGCGCCCCGCGCCGCGCGGTGGGGCGTCCGGAAATTTTCTATCGACTCGCTCCCAAGGCCGATCTGCTATTTCCCCAGGCCGGCATCGGCTTCACCCAGGAGTTGCTAGATAATCTCAAGGTGCTGTTTGGCGAGAGCGCGCCGGAACGGCTTATTTTCGAATACTTCCAACACCTGCAGCACCGCTGGAGCGCACGTCTTGCCAAGGCTAAAACGCTGCTAGAGAAAGCCACCCTGCTGGCGAACCTCAGAGCCCAGGAAGGCTGCTTTGACCGCTGCAAATACGATCTGGAAAAGGGCCTCCGCATTGAGGAATACCACCATCCACTGTGGCCGATCTTTACCAAATACCCGCGCGCTGTCGGCATGGAAACACGCCTGCTCGAAGCGCTGCTTGGCAGCCACGTCACCCGCCGCGAAATCCACGCCGGCCACCACGGCCCGGCTCGCGTCGATTTCGAGGTGGCCTCCCTCGGCACCCCGTGAGCGCCGGCGAAGAGCGCGCCACGCGCAGACTATCCGGTAGGCGCACTTAGGCACTGTAAACAAATAACTATTATGTTAGAAAAAAGATTGAAGAGTTACGGTAATATGATCACCATTTAAAATAATGGAAGAAAAGATCAAGGATTCTGTGCCTAATTTCCTTTCTGCATCATTTTGCCAAAAGTTCTCACAGTTAATGAGCTGATTTGCATAGTTTATTGATTTACGCTGCCTTAGCGGGTTTGGCGTCCGACCAGCCACAGCAACAAGGCACCGGTGCCAATCCCGGCCACCAAGATCCCCAAAAACAGCGACTCCATGCATCCTGGAATTTTCACGTTCATGCCGAACAAACTGCTGAATGCCATCAACGGCAGGAAAAATCCGCCCAACAGATTCATCCGGAAGGCGATTTTGCCCAAGCGGTCGGCGGCGCGGGATTGCTCTTCGGAGCGTTCCGCCTGCCAAAATTCCAAGGTTATCCGCGCATCCGTGTTGAGCAGATCCGCCGCCCGCTCGAGTTCCCGCCCACGGTCGCGATATGTCCGGATCTCGCGATTCTCCGGATCGGCCGCCAGCGTCTGCTCCATCGCCAACACCAGATTGCGGGTGGTGCGTGCCAAGGGACCAGAGTGCCGCAAGACCTCAAAAATTTCTGCCGCCGTGCTCACCTTATCCAGACTGCCCTCGTGGCCATCAATCACCTGCGCATAGCGGTCGAGCAATTCGCCCAACTCGTTCAAGCCGGTACCGCCCGGTTGGGTCCAGCGCCCATCCCGGCGTTTCCAAAAAAACACGGCCTCGCGTTCGGGAATGCCCGCCTGGGGCACCTCATGCACCACCAGCAGCAACTCGTCGTGGCCCTCCACACAGCGCTGATGGCCTGGCCGGTTGCTGACTTGCTCGCGCAACTCAGGCTCAATCTCATAATGCGCGGGCAGCTTGAACGACTTGATAGGAGTCACCATGGCGGGAGGTTACAAGCAGCAGCGCCACCCGTAAAAGGAAAATCCGGCTATTTCAGCTCCTTCAAGCGCTGGCGGCACCAGGTGACGCCTTCCTCATATTCCTCGCTCCTGGGCCGCAACTTGCGCAATTTCTCCCAAGCCGTTAGGGCGTCTGCCATGGCCACCCGCGCCTCCGGCTTTTTCTCCACCAATTGCAACGCATGCCCCAGATCCCCCAGCAGATAGGCCAGCGAGCGCTGGATCTGTTCCAGCGGCGGCCCAGCCGGCTGGCGCTCGTCTTCCAGCTTGCTCAGCACCGCGCGCGCCTTGGAGGTCAGTGAAATCTCGTCATTGGAATTACCTTCGCCTCCTAACATCCTGGCCTTTTGCCACCACAACAACGCCAAGCGATAGCTCAGATTGGCATCGTTCGGTGCCGATGCGCGCACGCCCTCTAACATCCGGATAGCTTCGTCGAAGGATTTCATCGCCTCGGCGGTCTGGCCGCGATCCCGCATCAGGCCTGCGGCCAGGCCCAATTGCGCGGCCATGCGCGTTACCGCCTCACGGTTGTCGGGTTGCTCGCGCAGTAGTTTATCTAACAACTTTACCGCCTCCTTGGAGAGTGACTCCACTGCCATGGTGTCCGCGGCCAACAGCGCGGCATCGGCCATGGCCCCATAACAACCGGCCAACTCCAGGCGCAACGCAAAGTCGTTCGGGGCTTGCTTGAGCAAGCGCTTCACCTCCGCCATGGCGAGCGTGCGCACCTCGCGGGCATCGCCGAGGGTGCCGAGCCCTTCCAGAATCGTTGCCGATGCCAAATAACAAGCCGCGAGCTCCGAGCGCAACACCACCGAGTCCGGGCGCTGGTCCGCCAAGCGGTTCAAGGTTTGGGTGGCCCGCATCAATTGCTCCTCCGCCTTAGCATCCTCGCCCCGTGCCGCCAGCAATTTCGCCTCATGAAAATCCAGGATGGCCGACAACTGGCTCAGCCGCTCGGCATTCCCCTCGATTGCCGGCACCTCGGCCAAGGTCTTGCGCGCCTCGGCAAAGGCTGCTGCCGTCTCCGGGGCCGCGTCGGCCTGCCGCAACAATGCCAGCACCAACCGGTTGGTGGCCAGGCGCAGGTGCCACTCCGCATCCATCGGCCGTCCCTCCCATGCCTGCAACGCCTCGCCGAGACGTTGTCTTGCCACCTGCGCATTGCCCTGTGCCAACGCCAGTTCCGCCAATTGCATGCGCACCCGCAACCGCTCGTCTTGCAGCGCCTGATTGTCCGCCGTGCGGGTCAGAAAACCCTGAAAATAGCGCTCGAGCCGCTGCAAGCGCAGCACGCGCCCATCCAGCGGCGGCAGCAAGCGATGCCCCTTCTCCATGGCCCAGACAAACAGCTCATCCCCCACCAACCGCGAAGCCTGCAAGCGGGTCAGCATCAGCTCCCGCTCTGACTCTAGCAGGTGCGTCGCCTCCGCCGCCCGGGTCTCCGCCACCTCACGGGCCTGCACGGCCGAATCCGTCTGGCCCTGCAACTCCCGCGTTTCAGTTAGACGCTGGCGTTTTTCCCGCCGCAATTGGGATGCCGTCGTTTGCCACAAGCTACCCAGCACCACCGCGACTGCCGTGGCCACTGCGGCTGCCACCGATGCCCGCCATGCCCGCCGACCGGCCCGTCGCCGCTGGTCTAGCAAGTGCTCGCGTGCCTCCTCAAGCGCCAGATGTTCTTCGACCCCATCCAACCCGGCCACCACTTCAAGCATGTTTGCTGGACGCCGCAACGGGTCCAACGCCAAACAATTGTCAAGCCAGCCCCGGAACCCGGCTTCCAGCGCGTTGCCAGGTTCATTGGGCCACTCAATGTTAGGCTCCGCAGTGAGTTGCCCGGCCAACCGCGACAGATCGGCCTGCACGCCCTCGACCCGCGTGGTTCCGGGGGTGGGCACCAACGATCCGAACGATTCATGGCAGCGGGGAAACCGACCGGTCAGCACGCGATAGGCCAGCACCCCGAACGCGAACACATCCCACCGATAGCCATTGCCCTCGGCATAACCCGTGGCATCCAGAAGTTGTTCCGGTGACTGATAGAGAAGGGCATCAGTGAAATCAAGGTGTCCCACTCCGGGCATATTCCCCAGCGTCCAATCAGCAAGCATGATCCTGCCCGCGTCATCGAAAAACACATTACCCGGCTTCAAGTTGCCATGGGCCACACGCCGCAAGTGCATCGCCGCCAAGGCCCGCGCCAACGACCTCACCAACGGCCAGGATTCCTCCCCGGGATGTTCGCGCAAGCGATGCTGCAAAGTCCTTGGCAGCAGGCCTGGATCCAAGTCGGGGTCACCGTCCGCCATCCATGGCGTCACCCGCCACGCGGGCCGGTTCTCCAGGTCGGAAGACACCACCGGCATCACGCCCTCCGGCCAACCGCCCTCCGCCAGGCGCCCGGTCATCTTTGCCAACAGGCCGCGCTGGATCGCCATGCCATCGAACACTTTGAGCGCATACAACCCACCCACATCGTCCTCCGCGAGATAAACATTTCCGCATCCGCCCGCGCCAAACAGGTGCCGAACGTTCAAGCCTTCCACGCGGGGTGCTGCCATCGGCACCCACTCTACTCATTCTTTTCGTCTGCGCCAACACCCAAAATCGGCAAAATCCGCCCGCCTGCAACTCCCCCCGCCTCACTGCCACCCGCCGGATTCCATCTGCGTGACTACAACGCATTCTATGACGCCGACCGCTATAACATGCCTAACGGACACAAGGCGGGCATGAATTTTGACGCGTTCGTTTACGCCAATGTCATCCGCGGCATTTGCGTAGGTGCATTCGTTAGAGTGCGTCGGGGCGGGGCCGGCGTCCCGCCGCGCACTCTTCCCTGCGACGCCGTGCCACTGGGGACAAGATGGCTGCGACAAGTTCCTTGCTGCCGTCCTTAGCTTGCCGCAGCGCCGGCGTGGCATACGACAATTGGCCGCTTGGCCGCGCAATGCGCCAGCGGGTTTCGCCGGTCTTGCGGTCGAGACCGTGGAGGGCGGCATCGGGCGCGTCCTGGTCATTGGTGACGACCACCACGTCATCGACGACGATGACGGATGCGCCCGGGCCATGAAGCGCCTTGAACGCCCCGAGGTCGCGGCGCCACAGCAACTTGCCGGTGTGATCGAGCGCTATGACTTCTACGCGGTTGCCACTGACCCAGCCAATATAGACAGCGTCGGCATCGACGGCGGGCGTGGCGGCGGCCAGGCTGTTGTCGGCGTGCATGCGTTGTTCTTCGCAGGGCAGCCAGGCAATGCGGATTGAAGGGTGGTCAGACATGTCTGGCAGAAATCAGTTAGATAGCCGGGCGGCCTGATTTCCGGATTTCGTGCTTGTCCGGGCGGGCAGGGGCGCTAACACTCGGCGTGAATGCAACTGATCCCAGCGAAAGTGATGACAATGCGGAGTGGCAAGACGGCGGCGATGCTGCTGGCAATGGGGGCGTGCCTGCACGGGGCACTGCCCGCCGCGGCGGATGACAGGCCCCCGGCACCGGCACCAACGGCGGACCTGAGCATGGTGCCGCAACTCAAGGAAACCCCGGAACAGCGCGAGGCGCGCATGAAGTGGTTCCATGACGCGAAGTTCGGCATGTTCCTGCACTGGGGACCGGTGTCCATTTCCGGCAAAGAGTTGGGTTGGGGCCGGTATGCCAACCGACCGTGGGACATCTATGGCAAAATGCTGCCCAGCGAGCCGGATTACGAATACGACCATCTCTATCAGAAATTTAATCCGGTTAAGTTCAATGCCGACGAGTGGATCAAGATCGCGCAGGACGCCGGGATGAAATACATGGTCATCATCTGCAAACATCACGACGGCTTCTCGATGTTTGATTCGAAACTAACCGAGTATGACATCATGGCCAGCCCCTACGGCAAGGACATTATCAAGCAATTTTCCGATGCCTGCCACAAGGCGGGCATGCGTCTCGGCCTCTATTATTCCACCCGCGATTGGTATAACACGGACTACCTCGTGGGCGACAACGTCAAGTATGACACATGGTACCGCGGCCAGGTCGAGGAACTGCTCACCAACTACGGCAAGGTGGACATTATGTGGTTCGACCACGTCGGCGGCCAGAACTGGAGCAAGTGGAAATTCGATGAATTGTTCTCCATGATCTACAAGCACCAGCCCCAGATCATCATCAACAACCGCGCCGCACGCTTCTGCGGCCCCCGCACGCCCGAGGACAAGGGGCCGCCCTCACCCGAATTCCAAAAAATGACCGATGGCGACTTCGGCACCCCCGAGCAGGCGATCGGCAACATGGACCTCAAGAACAGTTGGGAGTCATGCATCACCCTGGTCGGCGGCCAGTGGTCGTGGAAACCTAACGGAAAAATGTTCACCATGGAAAGGACGCTAGACACCCTTGTCAGTTGTGTCACCGGCGGCGGCAATCTCCTGCTCAACATCGGCCCGATGCCCACCGGCGAAATCGAGGACCGGCAGGTGCTGTTGCTCAAACAGGTCGGGGAGTGGGTTACGCCGCATGCGGAGGCGATCTATGGCACGCGCGGCGGGCCGTTCCACAACGGCAAATGGGGCGGCTCCACCCATCGCGGCAACACGCTCTATGTGTTTGCCAAAGAGTGGAAGGGCGACACGCTCACCCTCGGCGCGCTGCCGCAGAAAATCACCGCTGCTAAAAAACTCATCGATGGCAGCGAGGTCGCTTTCAAACAAACTGAAACCGGCGTCGAACTCACCTTGGCCGCTGCCAAGCGTATCCCGTTTTACACGGTCATCGCCCTCACCCTCGAGCAACCGGCTCCAGATGCCGTCGTCATCGATGGCGCGAAATAGGCGTTTCTCAGGACTCCCGCAAGCCGGCGCTGATCGGCAGGCGGGCGGCGCGGACGGCCGGGAACAAACCGCCAAGCAAGCCGATGAGCGTGGCAAAGGCGATGGCTTGCCCTAACAATCCAGGCGTGACCGTGAAGGCGAATGTCACCTGGCTGAACGTCTGCCAGTTGATGGTGGAGGCACGGTAGCCGTCAAAGAGCAGATAGGCGGAGACCGCACCTACCCCCCCGCCGAGCATGGATAGCAGCACGGACTCGACCAACACGGAACACACCACGGGGCTCGCGCCGAAGCCCAGCGCCCGCAGCGTGGCAATCTCGCGGGTCCGCCCGGCCACCGCGCTATACATGGTGTTGAGCGCGCCAAAGAGGGCTCCGAGCGCCATCAGGCTGGCAATGAACACACCAATGGTGGTGATGAACTTGGTGACCGCGGTGGATTGCTCCGCATAGAAATCCGACAGTCGTGAGACCTTGACGTTGAGCTTGGGATCCGTGGTCAGGGCATCCTTGAACTTCTCGAACGCCGCCGCCGAGGTCAGCCTAACATAAACCGACTGGAAGCTGTTGTTGCGATGATACGCGGGTTGCAGCACGGCCGTGTCTGCCCATATCTCGGACTCGGCAAGGCCACCATTGGTGGTGAAAATTCCCACGACATCCCAGACATTCTGGCCTATCTTGAGTTGCTTGCCGATATCGAGGCCGGCGAAGGCCCGTGCCGCCCCGGCACCAACGATCACTTCGTTGCGACCCGTTTCAAAGCGCCGTCCCGCCACCATCTCAAGGTTGCCACGCACGTCGAAGGCACCCTGCTCCACGCCGCGCAACGGCACGTTGGCATCGGTTCCGGTCGTGCGTTTCGGCAGGTTGATGATGACAAACAATTCCGCCGAGGTCAGCGGTCCGGCGGCGTTGCGGGCGACGCCCGGCGCGTCGCCAATCGTGCGCGTGGCGTCGCGCTCAAGACCGCTGGTCATCTCACTGTCCGCGCCGCTGCGCAGCACCACCGCCACCTCCGGCGCACCGGACACCGTCATCGCCCGCTTAAACCCCTGGGCAATCGCCAGCACCCCCACGAACACACCCACCACTCCCGCGATGCCGATGGCCGCGGTAAACGCGGCCGCTTTGCGCTCCGGCAACGTGCGAAGGTTGAACCGGACCACGGCAAACATTTGGTATAAAACGGACATGCGTCGGGAATTTCTAACTTTTTCTATTTTCCTTTGTCGGCTAACCACCCCGGCGCAGGGCATCGGCAATGCGCAAGCGCATCGCCTGCCACGCGGGCAACACGCCGGCGACGATGCCCAGTGCCACCGCCAACAAGCCGCCGCTAACAAGACTGCTGGTAGGCAGGAAAAACACCGGTAGCAAACTGGGGATGGGGGTGCCCGCGGCTATGATGAGCCACGCCGTGCCAAGTCCGCAGAACCCGCCGCCAATGGTGATGCAACATGACTCTGACAACACCAGCACCAGCACCAGGAAGTTGGGAAATCCGATCGCCTTGAGCACGCCCAGTTCCTCGGTGCGTTCCCTAACTGACTGCACCATCGTGTTGCCTGCAACCAGCAGAATGGTGAAAAACACGGCACCGACGACGGCCATCACGATCGAGCCGATGTCGCCGATCTGTTGGGCAAAGCCTTGGGCGAACGCCCCCTCCGGCTCGGTCTTGGTTTCATAAGGCGAGTTGGCGAATTCCCCGTCAATGGTGGCGGCAATCTCCGCGGCGCGGTCGGGATTGGCAATGCGCACGGTATACCAGCCGACCTGTCCCTTCTCCCGTTGCCGCGCTTCCTCAAAATAGTCATAACGGAAAAATAACTGGCTGGTGTCGGCGCCTTTTTTCGTGCCGTCAAAGATGCCCACGATATCGAATTCCCATTGGCTCTGACCGGTCGGTTGACCCCAAATCGGCGACCGCAGCGGAATCCGGTCGCCCACCTTCCATTTGAAGCGCTCAGCAGTGAGCCGCCCGACAATCGCCCCGGCACGGGTGTTCAGCCATGCTTGCTTCTCCGCGTCCGTCAGCACGAATTCAGGAAACATCGTGAAAAACGCCGCAGGCTCGACTGGCATGTTAGGAAAAAAGTTCTTCGGATCCTGATAGATGCCGCCGAACCACGTTTGGTGGCAGACGGCAGCGACGCCGCCGACGGCTTGGATTCGCGCCTTGTAGCTTTCCGGCAGCGTCTGGATGAGCGAAACCTTGTGGCGCACGATGAGGCGGTCAAGGCCCGCCATGCTGACCCCGCCGCTCAAGGCTTCCTTGAGCGCGCCGAGGAACGCAAACAACATGAACGCGATGAAAATGGATAGAAAGGTCAGCGCCGTGCGCAGCTTCTTGCGTTGCAAACCGGCCCACAGCAGAGGAAGAAATTTCATGCCGGGGATGGGTTCACGCGACGAAGGAGTCGGAAAGCTGGCCCTTGTCCAGATAGACCGTGCGACTGGCACGGGCGGAGGCATGCGGGTCGTGCGTGACCATGATGAGGGTCTTGCCGTGGTCCTGGTTGAGGCTTTGCAGCAGCGCGAGAATTTCGTCCCCGGACTTGCGGTCGAGGTCGCCGGTGGGCTCGTCGCACAGCAGCACGGTCGGGTCGGTGACGATCGCCCGCGCAATGCCGACACGTTGTTGTTCGCCGCCGGACAGCGTGCGGGGAAAATGCTGCGAGCGGTTGGTCAGCCCGACCGCCTCCAGCGCGGCTGCGACATGCCGGCGGCGGGCCGCCTTGTTCAAGCCTGTGAGAAGCAGGGGCAGCTCGACGTTGCGCTCGGCGCTCAGCGCGGGCAGCAGGTTGTAAAACTGGAACACAAACCCGATATGCCGCGCACGCCATGCCGCCAGTTGTCTATCAGAAAGTTGGTCGACGCGGTCCGCACCAATCTGAACGATGCCGGCGGTTGGCCGGTCGAGCCCGCCGATGAGATTGAGCAAAGTGGACTTACCCGAGCCGGACGGGCCCATCAGGGCGAGGAACTCCGCGTCCTGCACCTCAAGATCGAGGCCTGCTAGAACATGAATTTCCTCGGCGCCGCGCTTGAAGGTTTTGCTGACGTTGTGGATGTGAACGAGGGACTGGCTGGAGGCGTTCATGGGGAGGATTCAGCACTTTGGAAGGCGACCTTCACGCCCATCTGCGGCAGAACCCGCGAGTCGAGTTGATCAAAGCCCACCCGCACTTTCACCGTGGCCTTCTGGCGGTCCGCGGTGGGAATGATCGCAACCACCTTGCACGGGATCTTCCACTCCGGATAGGCATCCAGAGTCGCCTCAACCACCTGGCCGGCCTTCACCCGGTTGATAAAACTCTCCCCAACGTCCACCTCGATTTCTAACGAGGCCATGTCCACCAGGGTGCAAATCCCGGTGCGGGTGAAGCCACCGGCGGACATCGGGGAGATCATTTCGCCCGGTTGCGAATCCTTGGTGGTCACCACTCCGGCAAAAGGCGCGCGGATGATTGTGTCATCCACCTGTTGCTTCCATTGGTCCACCTGCCGCTGCGCGACCGCGACGTCCGCCCGCTGGCGCTCAAGTTTCGCCTGTTGGATCCGCGCCTCCGCCTCCGCCTTGCCCAGGTCGGATAGACTCACGGAGCGGGACGACCCCAACGTGGTGAGACGTTTCAATTCGGCCACAGTAAACTCCGCCATCGGTTCGGTTTCCGCCAGATTCAGTCCGGCGGCGGCGAATTGGGCTTCGGCCACGCGCAGGCCGGCTTCAGCATTCGAGGCGTCAAGCTTGGCGAGGATCTGGCCTTTTGCCACCTGCATACCCTCTTCTACCAGCACCTCGACCACCTTGCCGGTGACCTTGGACGACACCGTCGCATCCAACCGCGTGGTCACATAGCCCGAGGCATTCAGCAAGGTGCGTCCACCGTTGCCCGTGCCCTGCTCTTGCCGCACCGGCACCGGCACCACCGACAGCTTCACAGGAGTCCCGCGCACCCGTGTGAGCCACCACCCACCCGCCGCCACCCCCAGCACCCCAACTAACAAAACCCACCCCCTGCCACCGCGCCTGCCCGCGGGCGGGGTTGCCGAACGGTCGATTCGCAGGGCATCAAGATTGGAGGACTTGGGATACATGGGACGCAATGCCTTGGACAATACCCACCTCCACTGCAGTGCCAAGCAATATTTTGGCGACAGCGTCGTTGGAGGCACCGGTCAGAGCATGTTCCGAGGCACCGACCACGCCGGCGGTGGTGGAACCGGGCTGGATGGGCGAACTTTCATCCTCACCCCAGCGGCTCTTTAGGATCCGGCGTCCTGAAGCAACCCGCCACGGCGGCGGTCACCAGCGTGCCAGCCATGATCCGCCAGGGAAATTCAATGATCGGAAACCAGGCTGGATTGTCATAGAGCCCATGCCCGCTGAACATCATCGCCAGATCATTGGGCAGATTACTCAGCACCGCCACCGCCACGATGCCAGCCCCCATCGCGATGATGTTGCCACCCTCGCTGCCCCGGTGTTTGGTGAACAAGCCGACCATAAAGACACCTAACAAAGATCCATAGGTGTAACCAAAACTTCCGAGGATGATCCCGATGATACTGAGATTGGGATGGCACGCTTTGACAAACGCTGTGGCCAGCCCGACAAAAATTAGCACCAGCGTGAAGCCGACAGTGCTCAACTTGATGATGCGCACCCGCTGGCGGTCGTCGTCAGGCGTGCCAAACCAGCGGAAATGAAAATCCCGCGAGTAACTCGTCGCCAGCGAGTTCATCGCCGTACCGAGCGAGCCCATGGTGGTAGCCAACACCCCGGCCACCACCAACCCACGCAACCCACCAGGCATCACATCCACTACGAAATACGGGAAAATCCGCGTGCTGTCGGGCTGACCAGCCGCCATCGGCAGCTGCGGGTCATGCACCACCTGACCGTAATAGACCGCGAGCAGAATCCCGATGGTTAGAACGGCGAAGGTCACCGGAATGTCCGCCAATCCCGAGAGAATGGTGGCCACGGCGCTTTGGCGCTTGTTCTTGGCCGTCAGCATCCGCTGCACCATGTCCTGGTCCGTGCCGTGCGTGGCCAGCGTGACAAACAACGATCCAAACAAGGCCGCCCACACCGTGTATTCCGTTCCTAACACACTCTTAATTTTCCCCCATGCCGTATCCGCCGGGATCACCCCCTCCCACTGCCACAGCCGCAGATCGTCAGGTGCCGTAAGATGGCTCTTGGCCCCCTCCCAACCGCCTGGAATATGCCCTAACAGATACCACGCCGAAAAACCCAGCGCACCAAACAACACGGCAATCTGCAACACGTCCGTCCAGATCACCGCCTTGATGCCGCCAACGGCGGTGTAGGCCGCCGTTAGCAGACTAATGAGCACCAAGGCCACCCCGGTGAACCAGAATTGCTCCCAGTTACCCAGCGGATGATCGCGGTGGACCTGGTTCCAAATCACCACTAACAAAAGGGTGGGCACCCACAAGCGCGAACCGCTGGCCAGCGAGCGGGTGAGCAGGAAGATGGCGCTGGCGAGGCGCCGGGTGCGCGGGCCGAAGCGGATCTCGAGAAATTCATAAATGCTCACCACATTGTGTTTGTAATACGCCGGGATGAACACCGCGCTAACCACCACCCTGGCTAACAGATATCCGACCAGCAACTGGGCATAGGTGTAATTGCGCAACTTGAACCCCTCGCCCGGCGTGCCGAAAAACGTGCCAGCGCTGATCTCCGAGGCCAAAATCGAAGCCAGCACCGCCCACCACGGGATCGAGCGCCCCCCCAGCGCAAAATCCGCCACGCTGCCACTGCGCCGGCTAAAATGCACCCCAATCCACACGATCACCGCGAAGTACGCGCCGATGATCGCCAGGTCCAATCCGTATGCCAACATGCGCCGCACGCTAGCCTGCCCGACCGCCATGCCAAGCGCCAAATGCAGCACCAAATGCACGATGTTTCAGTGGAAGAATTTTCTTCTCTCCTGCGCCCCCCGCTATGCAGGGCGTTTGGCTGAGTGGGGAACTCTTGGCACTGAGTCTGTGTTTGGGTTTTCGCCACGTTTACCCCATTAAACATAATGCCTGTCATTATGTTGTTGACGATTTTCTTGCGGCATGAAGACACCGAATCCTCCGGATCGTTGGTTGGTAGTGCAGAATTCTGATTGCCGGTCTGGTGGCGAGGAGGCGAGGAGGCGAGGAGCGGCGGCGGCGGTTGGCGAAAAGGCGGCAGCAGTGGAGTGAAATGATGGGACGATGACACCCACGCCAAGAGTGCTCTCGCCCCTGGAACGGATTGAATTGCCGACGGGTGCCAGCCTTGGCCGGGTGTTTCCGCGGGGCTGGAAAGGTCGGCGCCAGCGGATTGTGCTGAGTCCGGCGGAAGGGGCGAGCTATCACATCATGCCTACATCGACCTCAACCCGCTGCGGGCGGGCATGGCAGCCTGTTCACGGCACGCCAGTTGGCTGTGCGAACGGTGGGGTAATGTCCTGAAATCCAATCTAACAACTCGATCTTCCATCCCTTTGTTGTTGAACTCCAGTCCGTGACCGATTCCACCCTGCATGCCTGTTTTCTAGCCGCGCGTCCCAAGACGTTGCCGGCCGCCATCGTGCCGGTGTGGGTCGGTTGCGTGCTGGCCTGGAAAATTACCGGCAATTTCCACCCTAGCCTCGCCCTCTACACCTTGGGCGGTGCCATCGCCATCCAAATCGCCACCAACTTTTTCAACGACGCCATCGATTCACACAAAGGTGCCGACACCGCCCGCCGACTCGGCCCGATGCGAGTCACCGCCACCGGCCTGCTGTCGGCGCGCACGGTGTATGCCTGGGCGTGCGGGTTTCTGCTGTTGGCCATCGGCTGTGGCGTATTTCTCTATCATGCGCGAGGGTGGCCGATCATGGCCATCGGTCTGCCCTCGTTATTTCTCGCGTACGGCTACACCGGCGGACCGTTTCCGTTAGCCTATCGCGGCCTGGGCGAGTTATTTGTCATTCTCTTCTTCGGGTTTATCGCGGTGGCGGGCACCGTCTTCATCCAGACCGGCGCGTGGCCGCCCGCGGCATGGCTGTTAGGTTGGCAGATCGGCCTGCTCTCCGCCGTGCTCATTTCCATCAACAATCTCCGCGACCGCGCGGAAGATGCCACCACCGGCAAACGCACACTCGCCGTGCGCTGCGGCCATTCCGTCGCAGTGGCGGTGATTTTGGCGGAGTTACTGCTCGCCGCCTGTGCCAGCGGTCTCTGGTGTTTCCTGGGCCAACCGGCTCTGACGGCCGCCGGGCTTCCCGTTGTTTTGTTAGGTTGGCATATTCTCCACGGGGTGCGCACGCAACCGCCCGGACCCGCCTTCAACCGTTTGCTTGCGCTTGGCGGGCTGCTGCTGTTGCTGTTTGCCGCGGTGTTTCACCTCGCCGCCGCCTACCCCACCCGCTGAAAAATTTGCGCTTTCCCCTTGCGTCGGAGGCGGAATGTGAGAAGTTCCATCGTCTATTAACACCAACATCCCCATCATGAACAAACTCTTTGCACTCCTCTCCGTCGCCGCAGCCTTGGCCATGCAGTCCTGCTCCAATCAAGGACCTAACACAAACGCAGGCATGGCCACCGGTGCTCTGCTTGGTGCCGGCACGGGTGCCATCATCGGCCATCAGTCCGGCCACACGGGCGAAGGCGCGCTCATCGGTGCTGGCGCCGGCACACTCATCGGCGGAGCATACGGCAAGTCCCAAGACCAGCGGCAAGGTTACAACTACTGAGCTCCATCCGCTCGCGTGGTCAGCACTTTCCCAATAGGGTCAGCATGAACTCGTCGCCCTTCAACATCCCGTAGGAACCATTGGCGACTTCGAATTCGTCGTAATACCGGGACTTGTCGGGTGTTGAGCCGGGTCGGTAAATCAGGAACGGCACGGCCTCGCGGGTATGGATTTTGGTGGCGCACGGCGTCGGGTGATCGGGTAACACGGCGATGGTTACCGGCTCCACCATTTTGCCGGTTGCCTCGATCAGAGTTCGAACGATTCTCTGATCGAGATATGCAATGGTTAGGGTTTTGAGTTCCACATCGCCCTCGTGTCCAGCCTCATCGCTGGCTTCCACATGCAGATAGACCAGATCATGGTCTTGGAGTGCCGCGATGGCAGCTGCGGCCTTGCCCTCGTAATTGGTGTCATGCAAACCCGTGGCTCCCGCCACTTTAATAACCTCCATTCCGGCATAAACGCCAATGCCCTGGATCAGGTCCACGGCCGAGATCACCGCCGATTTCTTGATTCCGTAAAGCTCATTCAAGGTTGGCATTTGCGGTTTATAGCCCGGCGACCAGGGCCAAATACTGTTGGCCGGATCTTTCCCGGTTTCCTGTCGCTGCAAATTCACCGGGTGGCCGGCCAGCAATTCCTGCGACCGCAGAATCAACTGATTGAGCAGTTGGGCTGTCTCCTTCGCCTCCGGATTGAGTGTATGGATCAAATGGGACCGGAACGGTTTGCCAGGCACATCATGAGGCGGAGTACAAGCGATGCATTTATTGCCGCCCTTGATCACCACTAGATGCCTGTAGGAAACTCCCGGATAAAACCGGATTGTGTCATTACCGAGCTGCTGGTTGAGAAAATCGATCAGCACATACGCTTCTTCATTCGAGATATGTCCGGCAGAGTGGTTTTTGATATTTCCATGTTCAATCGTCAACAAGTTGCAACGCAACGCCAAGTCATCGTGGTTCAAAGTAACGCCCATACTGGCGGCTTCGAGCACGCCACGGCCTTCAAAAACTGCGGGCACGTCATAACCCAACACCGACAGATTGGCGATTTCACTTCCCGGATGCATACCTTCCGGAACAGTTTCGAGCCGCCCGGTCATCCCCATTTTCGCCAACCAGTCAATGGATGGCTTATGCGCCATTTGCAACGGCGTTTTACCGCCGTAAGCGACCAGTGGCTCATCGGCCATGCCATCTCCCAAAATGATAAGGTATTTCATCTCAATGAGTTTGACTGCTGGGTCGAGGCGTGGAGGTTGGCACAGGCGAAAATCCTCGCTTCACGAGGTAAAGAGAGATGAATGATCGGCAACGGGGTGGGATTCATAGACGAAATCGTTGCCGGCGAACATACCCATTTACCCCGCAGTGCCAAGCGCAGGAGCAAGAATTCTTTTACGGGAAATGAGCGGTGCGAAAAACTCTCATGCTGGCAGTGCCCAAACTTCCCGCAGGCGGAACACCAATTGAGCCCGGAGGACTCAGTATTGCGGGCGTGTCGGGAGAGGTTCTACGATCTGGGGTTGGGTATGCCAGGAGCCCTGTCAAGCCACGCAGGGCGGAGCGGTTTCTCTCAAATTGCGACCAAGGGTTGACGCAGCCGCATCTGTGGTTACACCTATGCCTGATGCACGCCGACACCGACCCCCCCCAAACTCCAGAAATCCCGGATGACGCCACCGAGCTAAACCTTTGTAGCGGCCCACAATCCGATGCGGCAGAGGCTTTGGATCCGTGGGAAGAACTTGAGCGGGACGTCTCCAAGTGGAAGGATTTGTCCCTGCGCACCGCCGCGGAAATGGACAATCTACGCAAACGCACCGCCCGCGACCGTGAGGACGCCATCCGCTACGCCAACCAACGCTTACTCGAAGAACTCCTGCCAGTCATCGACAACTTCGAAATGGGCATGCAAGCCGCCGCCCAGGACTCCCAATCCATGATTTACATCGGCATGGACATGGTGCGCCGCCAACTCAACGATTTCCTCAGTGCCCAGGGAGTCGAGGAAGTGGCGAGCACCGGTCACTTTGACCCCAAGCTCCACGATGCGGTCGCCCAAGAAGAATGCGCGGCCGGCGAGGAAGGCCGCATCCTGCGGATGACCCGGCGCGGCTTCCGCCTCCGCGACCGCCTGTTGCGCCCGGCCAGTGTGGTTGTCTCCAAGCTCCCAGCACCTGCCGCAGATGCCCCAGAGGAAGGAGTGCAAGCCTGATTTATGGGTGAACCACGCGACTACTACGAAGTTCTCGGTGTCTCCCGCGATGCCAGCGCGGATGTCATCAAAAAGGCCTACCGCAAGCTCGCGGTAAAATTCCACCCGGACAAAAACCCGGGTGATCACACCGCCGAGGACAAGTTCAAGGAACTCGGCCAAGCCTACGAAGCACTCAGCGACCCCGACAAACGTGCTGCCTATGACCGCTATGGCCACGCCGCCTTTTCCGGCGGCATGGGTGGTGGTGGTGGTGGTTTCCACGATCCAATGGACTTGTTTTCGCAGGTATTCGGCGGGGCCTTCGGTGGCGGCTTCGAGGAATTTTTTGGCGGCGGCGGTCGCAACCAACGCCAGCGCTCTGGCAAACAACGCGGCAGCGACCTCCGCTACGACCTCGAGATTTCCCTCGAAGAAGCCGCCAGCGGCGTCGAAAAAGAACTCGAGATCGAACGCAACGTCCCCTGCGAAAGTTGCGGCTCCAAGGGGTCGAAAGGGTCCGGCGGCGTCAGAACCTGCCAATCCTGCGGCGGCCGGGGCGTCGTCACCCGCCAAAGCGGCATCTTTCTCCAACAAACGACCTGCCCGGAGTGCCGCGGCGCTGGCGAAACCGTCTCCGACCCGTGTCCGGCCTGCCGCGGCGATGGTCGCGTCCAGCGCAACAGCCGCATCAAACTGCGCATCCCGGCCGGCGTGGACACCGGCACCCGCCTGCGTTCCTCCGGCAATGGCGACGCTGGGGTGCGTGGCGGTGAGTCCGGCGATCTCTACGTGTTTCTGCATGTCCGCGACCACGACGTGTTCGAGCGCGACGGCTCGGACTTATTCTGCGAAGTGCCGCTACCCTTCACCGTCGCCGCCCTCGGCGGCGAATTGAAAGTGCCCTGCCTCGACGGCCGCTCCTCGATCAAAATCCCCGCTGGCACCCAGGGCGGCACCGTCTTCCGGCTGCGCGAAAAGGGCATCATCTCCCTCTCTAACAAACGCCGCGGCGACCTCAACGTCCGCGTCCAAGTTGAGGTCCCAACCCGTCTCAATACCGAGCAACAGGACAAACTCCGATCCTTCGCCGCCTCCATCGGCGAGCACAACTCCCCCATGCAGGAAGGCTTCTTCCAAAAAGCCAAACGCTTTTTCGACCTCTAACTCCGGGCACCGCCCACGATGCAGGTATTTTCAGCCCGAAACGAGGGTTGATTCGGCCAGCCAGCTCCACACCGGTGGCGCTTCTTGGGCGACTCGTAGCTGCGGCAACCAACCGCAGTGCGGTGCGTGAGGCCTCATTTACCGGGCCATGGCCATGTAGGCAAACAAGTCGGCGAACTGGGCCGCCCCCCCCCCTACCTGTGATGCCAGCGGGACTTTGGCCAGACCCGTTCCTTACGGACTGTTTAGCGATTCGAGTGGTCCTTGTTCTCCTTGCCTACATCCCCGCCCCTACCCTTCCCGTTATGACCCGATCCTTGGGATGCTGGCACCGCGTGACCCTGAAGTGCGGTTCGCGGTCCTGCGGATCCCATGGTCCGTGGCTGATTGGGCGCATGCTGCACATTCATCTGGGACCCTCCCATGGGTGTGTTGTAATGACTGCGCCCATCCCCCTGCAACGGCTTGGAATAGACCTGGGGATTGCTGCGGTTGACGGCGCCATTGTTGTAGGTGCTGCCCATCCGCGGGTAGCTGACCGGGCCCGGCCCGCGGTTGCCAGGATTGTTGATATTCCCACCGTGGGAATATGGAGACTGCAACACGGGCGACTGACCGCGGTAGGAGCCGCTGTTTGGGGGAATCTGGCGCGCCCACGAGTAGCTGGAATTCCGATAGGCATACTCGCGGTTGTGGTAGTTGGCCAAGGTGACGTTGAGCACCCGGTGCGGCGGCGGACAGAAAGTTCGGCTATAACCGTGGGGGTGCGGCACCCCAACGACCACCATGGGGCGGTATCCCATCGGGTAGTAGCCATAGAGGTAGGGATCATAATAGCACCTCCGCGTGTAGTCGTAGTAGCAATAGCTATACGGGTCATAGCCCCAGCGGGGATCGCCGGTGCTCACAAACATCGCGGTGGAAAAATCACCCCCTCCGTAGCCATAGCCCGCGCCGTATGCCACCCCGGCTGGATAATAGGGATCATAGGCACAGGATCCCAAGGCGAGTGCAATAACGGCACCCATCGCGACACCTAACCCATATCGATAGTTTTTCATGATGCGGCTGTGACGTGGGGCGACTCCGGATTTATTCAATCCAAAGCAAAAGATTTTTCACCGGAATCATGGCCTCGGATTGACAGCGGGTTGGCGCATGAGCTTCTATTGGCGGTCCCACTCGCTTATTTTCATGCAATCTCCCATTCTCGTCACTGGCGGAGCCGGCTATATCGGCTCTCACACCGTTCGCCTGC
>JBAXOF010000017.1:0-28533 GCA_037133375.1 Verrucomicrobiota bacterium
ACCTATTCCTTTCTCAACCTGTTTCAATACCCGACCTTCCGCGCCGCCAGCGCGGGACTCACCGCCTTCATCCTGACCTTGCTGGTGGGTCCACGCGTGATCCGCAAACTGATCTCCCTCAAAGTTGGACAACCGATCCGCACCGCCGCGGAAGTCCACAAATTGGCCGAACTCCACGGCGGAAAAATCGGCACCCCGACCATGGGCGGCGTGCTCATTCTCGGCTCGGTGCTGGTCTCCACCTTGCTGTGGGCCCGCCCCCTCAATCCCTTTGTGGCACTTTGCGCCTGCACCATGGCCGCCTGCGGATTGTTAGGATTGTGCGATGACTACAAAAAGGTCAAGGAGAAGAAAGCCGACGGGCTGAGTGGCCGCCGCAAATTGCTCTGGCAATTTGTCATCGCGATGGTGGCCTCCTGCTTTATCTACTTCAAACCGGAGGTGTCTGGCATCGGTGCCACGCCAAAGCAACTCGCGGATGGCGCGGGTTTCTGCCTCGGCACCACTCCGCTCAGCATCGGTGCCCTGTGTTTTCCGCTGTGGAAATTCCCGTTACTCGACCTGCATTGGCTCATTATCCCGTTTTTTGCCTTCATCATCATCGGTTGCTCGAACGCGGTTAATCTAACCGACGGGCTGGACGGGTTGGCCACCGGTTGCACCATCAGCACGGCGCTGGCTTATGCCATGTTAGCCTATCTGGCGCATCGCTTTTACATAGCCACCGAGTATCTGGTTATTCCCCACAACCCGTATCTTGGTGAACTCTCGGTGTTTCTGTTTGCCTTGGCCGGAGCGTGCTTCGGATTTTTATGGTTCAACTGTCATCCGGCCAAGGTGTTCATGGGCGATACCGGCTCGCTCGCCATCGGGGGTGCCCTGGGCAGTTCCGCCATCTGCACCAAACAGGAACTCATGCTCATCATCATCGGCGGGGTGTTCGTCATGGAAGCCATGTCAGTCATCCTCCAGGTTGGCAGCTTCAAGCTGCGTCACAAGCGCATCTTCAGGATGTCGCCGATCCATCATCACTTCGAGTTGCTAGGTTGGCATGAGAACCAGGTAATCACCCGCTTCTGGATTCTCTCGATCATGCTGGCCCTGTTTGGTCTCGCGCTTTTAAAAATTGCCTAACAAAAATGTCCCTGTCAGGAAAACAAGTAACCATTCTCGGGGCCGGCCGCAGCGGTCGCGCCGCCGCCGCACTCGCGTTGCGTGAAGGCGCGTGCGTGTCGGCATGGGACACAGCCGGGCCGGATGTGTTGCAGGGGATGCCGCCGCAAGTGACCCTGCATCCGAATGCCAGCGCGGATGACGGTTTTGGCGTGACCAGTGATCTGCTGGTGGTCAGCCCCGGCATCGATACCTATGGCCCGTATGTCGCGGCATTCGCCACCCATGCGGCGGCGGTCATCGGTGAGGTGGAACTCGCCGCCCGCTTCTATCATGGCCTGATCATCGGCATCACCGGCACTAACGGCAAGACCACCACCACGGAACTCGTCTCGCGCATTCTCGGCCACGCCGGTTTGGGCGGTGCGGCCTGCGGTAACTATGGCATCCCCTTTGCCGAGATTGTCCTCCAGGACGAACCACCCGCCACCGTGGCGCTCGAACTCAGCTCATTCCAACTCGAAACCATCCGCACACTGCATCCGGATGTGGCTATTTGGCTTAACTTCGCGCCCGACCATCTGGACCGCTATCCGACCGTGGAGGCGTATCTCGCCGCAAAACTGCGCATCTTTGAAAATCAGAACGGGGCCGACACCGCAGTGATTCGTGCCGGCGAGTCGCTGCCGCTGGGGGCCGCGCTAAGCGTTAGATTTTCGACGCTGGATGAATCCGCCGAGTGGTTTTCCGATGGCCGCAGCATCCGCCATTGCGGGGATGTGGTGCTTGATCTGGAGCACGACACGAGTCTGCGCGGGCTGCACAACGCGGAAAACGTCATGGCCGCGATGGCGGCGTGCCAAGCCTTCGGTATTGCGGTTTCACACATGCGGGAAGCGCTTCGTGGCTATGCACCGCCACCCCACCGCTGCGAGTTGGTCCGCACTCTCGACGGTGTGGAATATCTCAACGACTCCAAGGCCACCAATCTGCACGCGCTGGAAAGCGCCTTGCGCTCGCAAACCCGGCCGGTGGTGTTGCTCGCCGGCGGCAAGGATAAAGGGCTCGACTACTCATCCGTGTTGCCACTCCTGCGCGAGAAAGCCGTGGCCTGCGTCACCTTCGGCCAGATTGCCCGGCCGCTGCAGGAACTATTTGCCACGGCGGTCGCCAGTCAGACTGCAGTGACATTGGCGGATGCGCTGGGCACCGCCCGCAGCCTGGCACCGCGCGGTGCCACCGTCCTGCTATCTCCCGGCACCTCTTCCTTCGACCAATTTTCCGGTTATGAGCAACGCGGCAACACCTTCCGCGACCTGGTCAATAAACTCCGCTAAATCCTTATGAACCCACGCACCATTCCCGTCAAACGTCGCCCGGTTTCCACTGGTTTTTTCAAACGCATCCACGCCGTCACGCGCAACCGCACCCAGCGCGCGGCCACCGCCGCTTGTGTTGAGGATTTGGAAAGTCCTGAGCACAGCACGCGGATCTCCCGCGGCTTCACCATCATTGTGTTGTTCCATGTCGTGGCCATCGCGCTCTATTTCGTGCATCTCAAATTCCTCAACGATCATGCCGTGGAGCAACCGGCCACCCCGGCCGCCACAGTCGCCGCGGTCTCCCCGAAAACCCGGATTGCAAGTCCACCCGTGGTCGCACCCGAGGAGGCCACCACCATCGTGGTGGCAGGTGATAGCTACGCCCGCATCGCCGCCAGGGAAGGCGTCGATGAAGCCGCCTTGCGTGCCGCCAATAAGCACAAACTGATTTCAGCCGGCCTAACTGTGAAGCTGCCGCCCAAGCGCAGCGCCGCCACGACTCCACCGGAAGTGGCCGCCGTCCGCAATCCGAAGCCATCGGACGCCGAGCGCAGCTTGGTGGAAACGCCCCCCGTGGAAACCCATGCGGCACCGCGGGCGCTGGTGGTGCACCCCAATGTTGTTAGGGAAACGAAGGTGGCGAAAGCCGTGCCCGCGACTGCCGGGCACTCGTATGTGGTCAAGTCCGGAGATAACCTTTACCGCATCTGCAAGCGCTTCAAAGTCGAACAAGCATCGTTGATGAAGGCTAACGGTATTAGTGATCCCCGCAAACTCAGCACCGGCATGACCTTGGTCATTCCACACTAAGCACGCCCATGTTCCGTCTCCCCTCCATCCTCCAGTGGTCCTCCATTTTGCTATGCATCGCCGTTGCCTTGCTGGTGGCGCTCGGCCTAACGATGTTGGCGAGCACCAGCGTGTGGGTGCACGGGGTGGAAGAGCCACATTTCTTCGTTCACAAGCAGATTATCATGGCGGCGGTCGGGTTGGTCGCCGCCATTGTGGCCGCACTCATATCTCCGGATTGGTTGCGCAAAGGCGCCCCCTGGCTATTGGCCGTCACTTGCGTGATGCTCGTATTGTGCCTGGTTCCCGGCGTCGGCACCGAAATTTATGGCTCGAAGCGGTGGCTGCACATTCCCTTCCTAGGCAATTTCCAGCCCTCCGAACTTGCTAAGATTATTACGGTGGTCAGCCTGTCGGCGTGGTTTGCCCGCTGGCAGACCGAGGTGCGCGGCTTCTGGCACGGGTTTGTCATTCCGGGTGCTATCGCGGCCGCGCCGCTGCTGCTCATTGCGGTGGAAACGGATGTGGGTTCGGCCCTCACACTCTCCTTGGTGGTTGGCGCGATTCTGTTTTGCATGGGCAGTCGCTTCATCTATCTAATTCCCACCGCGCTGAGCGTCGTTTCCGTGATCGGCTATTATATCCGTCATAACGATAACCGCTGGGCGCGCATCCTCGCCTGGTGGAATCTGGAAGACCCGGCCCAACAAATCGGCGTCGGCATGCAACAGTGGCGCGCGCTGCTGGCCTTGGGCAACGGCGGCCCCTGGGGCGTCGGCCTCGGCAATGGCGTGGAAAAATTTGGCACGCTCACCTTTGCCCACATTGATTTCATTTTCCCGGTGGTGGGCGAGGAGCTTGGCTTGCCGGCCACGCTGGGAGTGGTGCTGTGCTTTGTGCTCATTGGGGTGGCTGGCATTGGGATCGCGGTGCAAGCGACCAATGTGTTCAACCGTTGCATGGCGCTTGGCCTCACCTGCGTGCTGGTGGTTCCGTCCATCCAGAACATCGCCGTCACCACCGCCTCCCTGCCCAATGACGGCCTGCCGTTACCATTTGTCAGTTTCGGCGGCTCCAGCTTGCTGTTCAGCCTGATCGCGGTCGGAATGTTGGTGGGAATTCACCGCCGTTCGCAATGCGAACCTAACGAGGAGTTCGCGCTCAACCAAAAAACCCGCCTCGCGGTTAGACTTTAGCCTGACGCGAAATCTGCCAATACGCAGGCAAATGAGGAGTCGATTTGACGGGCGAAGTGCCGCGTTTCTGCTCTTGCATCTGCCGCAGTCATGCGCATGCTGGTGCCACCCATGAACCCTTTGAAAGGCAAAGTTCTCGTCGCCCAAGGTGGAGGTCCCACTCCCGTCATCAACCAAAGCCTGGTCGGCGTCGCCCTTGAGGCCCGCAAGTTCCCTCAGGTCACCTCGATTTACGGAGCGGTGCATGGCGTGCGCGGCATCATCCATGAGAATTTTGTCGATCTGACGCGCGAGACCACCCACAACCTCGAACGGGTGGCCGACACCCCGTCCTCCGGCCTGCTTTCCACCCGCGACAAGCCCGATGAGGAATACTGCGCCCGCATGTTCGAGGTCATGCAGGCCCACGACATCCGCTATTTCTTCTACATCGGCGGCAATGATTCGTCCGACACGGTACGCATCATCAACAACCAGGCCCGTGCCGCCAACTACGAACTGCGCGCCATCCATATTCCCAAGACCATCGACAACGATCTGGCGGAAAATGACCACTGTCCGGGCTTTCCCTCCGCTGCCCGCTACGTCGCCCAGGCCTTCATGGGCGTCAACCTCGACAACCGCGCGCTCGGCGGCGTCTATATCGGCGTAATCATGGGCCGCCATGCCGGCTTTCTCACCGCCGCCTCCGCCCTCGCCCAAAAACACAGCGATGACGGACCACACTTGATCTACATGCCGGAACGCGCGTTTGATACCGCCCGCTTTCTAACCGATGTGGAGCGTGTGGTCGCCAAGCACGGTCTGTGCACCATCGCCGTTTCGGAAGGTATCTCGGATGCCAGCGGCGTGGCCATGATCACCAAGCTGATGCAAACCGAGGAGCGCGACGACCACGGCAACGTCCAACTCTCCGGCACCGGCGCCCTCGGCGACCTGCTGTCCGACACCATCCGCCGCGAACTCAAACTCAAGCGCGTGCGGGCCGACACTTTCGGCTACCTGCAGCGTTGCTTCATCGGTTGCCGCTCCGACCGCGATGCTCATGAGGCTCGCGAGGTCGGGGAAAAAGCCGTCCAATTCGCGATGTGGGACAATGTCGATGGTTCGGTGGTCATTCGTCGTCCGGTGCTCGATTACAGCGTGGAGTATGCCCTGGTGCCTTTGGAAAATGTCGCGGGGAAAACCCGCCACATGCCCGATAGCTTCATCAATGCCGAGGGCAATGGCGCCACCGCTGACTTCCACAACTATTGCCGTCCGTTGCTAGGTTCCGGCGTTCCCGAGGCCCATCGGCTCCGCTGCCCGGCCGTGCCGAAAATTCTCAATCTCACGCCAGCAGGATCACCCCGGTGATGATTCCGGCGACGCACAGGCCCTTGGCATGCCGGTGCTTTTCGCGGAACAGGAAAATTCCTAGCAGAAATGACACGACCACCGAGGTGCGGCGCACCGGTGAAATCAGCGAGATGAGGGCACCGGGTTGGGCGATGGCCGTGAAGTAGAGCAGATCCGCGCCTAACAATGTGAAACCTATCACCGGTATCGCCCAGTGCCAGTGAAACGGGTGGCGGTCGCGCCTGCGCAGCCAAAGCGCCAGCGGCAGCATTAGGATGACGCTGGTGTAGATGGTGAACCACGCTTGGACTTGGCCGGGGGTGAGGTGGGCACCTTGCAGCAGGAATTTGTCATAGAGCGTGGACGCCGCACCTAACAAAGTTGCTCCGATCATGAAAAAGACCGCGCGGTTGCGGTGAAAATGGATACCTTCCCACCGCCCGACAAAGGTGAAGGCGAAGAATGCTAACAAGATAATGGCCACGCCCAGCCATTGCTTCGGGGTTGGCGATTCGTGACACAGCAGCACGGCAAATGTGATCGTCCACAGCGGCCCGGTTGCGCGGATCGGCGAGGCGATAGAGAGCGGCAATGACTTGATGCCGTAGTAACCGCAAAGCCACGAGGCCCCCACCAGCGCGGCCTTGGCGAAGAGCAATAGATGGCTGTGAGCGGTAATGCCGGTGACGTGGAGGAACCCGGCCGGCAAGCTGGCGGGAGCCACTGCGGACCACACCACGAACGGCAGCCACACCACTGCGCCCGCCGCCACACTGCCGAACAGCACCGGCAACACCGCGTTGTCACGCAACGCCAGCTTTTTGAAATAATCGTAAAACCCGAGCAAAAACGCGGAAGCAATGGTGAGCAACAACCAGGACACGCGCCGTGCTTAGGCATCTGGCGGAAAATGGGAAGTCATAAATCAAAATGGAACCCGCCTTCGCGGATTCACAGTGCAGGTTAGATTGGAGGGGTTTTTCCTCGGCAAAGAGGCTTTCGGCCTGCTCGTTTCTCCGCTTAGTCAGACTTATGTCGGATCGGGCAGCGGCAATTACCTGGCTAACTGATCCCTGATGCCATGTTAGTCTGCGGCGTCTCCAGCAACAAACGGAAAAGCTGAAGATCTGACTGGCGCTTCTGGACCGCGGTGTCATACTTGCGGCTCACGGGGCCATCCGCAGCGGACGGTCTGGGATCTTTGACCTGCCGATCACCACCATGAAGCCACTCACTCCGCTCTGCCTGCTTGTCTTTGCCTGCCTTGCCTCCTCCTGCAACGAGCGCCAGTCCCACAAGGACAAGGCGGCGGCGGCGGGGTCTGCCGCGTCGGTCAAGCCGGCCTCGGGCTATTGTCTGCCCGCCTCCAGTATGTGGGCGGAGGAGGAATACACCCAATGGATGACCCGCGCGGAGTTGCAGTATTTCCACGACCAGACTCCTGCGGATCAACATTTCGCGCACATCGAAGGCCGCAATAACGGCGGGCTGAACGAATACCGTGCCGTTAAAAAACCCCTGCCCACCGAGCAATACGCCAAAGGTGCCGCCTTCTGGGGCCTGACCGACAAGGAACTCTATGACTGTGAACTGCGCCTGCTCCGCAGCGGCCTCGTCCGCAAGAGCATGCAGGCCTTTGTCGATGCCTCAGGCACCGCCTTGTATCAACTTGTCTGGCTCAAGCCAGTTGGCGTGGCTGCTGCAGCGGCCGATAAGACCCCGCCTGTCCAGGCACCTGTGCCGCCGGAGTCGGCACCAGCAACGGCCACTGCCGATGGCGGCCAATCCCACCCGGTTCCCGCCACCCATGCCAAGCCAAGCACTGCGGCAAACTTTATCCCGGTGGAAGAAAAGACACCTGCGGCCGTTGTCGCGCCCACCTCCGAGGCGCAGGCCGGCCCCGACGCAGAGCCGTCCACACCGCAAAAATTCACCACCTACACCGTGGTCAAGGGCGATATCATGGAAAAAATCGCGCGCCGCCACCACACCACGGTCGAAGCGATCAAGGCCGCTAACAACTTGAGCAACGACAGCCTCACCATCGGCCAAAAGCTCAAGATTCCCAAGAAGTGACACCGGGTTCACGCCTTTGCCACGGCCGGCGGCGCGAACGGCTGGTCTGATACAATCCAATCGTCGTTTTTGTCGGTGAAGGTTTTCAGCGCCCACTCACTGGGCAGCAGGGCCACCAGCCAACCGTTGGAATCGCGCGCCAGCACCGCGCCCAGCGACAACGCCGGCCGCGCCTCGGGTGCCAGCGGATCTCCGGATTGGGGCTTGAGCCAGCGGGCGATCGACCAGGTGGCCGGCTCCAGGCGGGTTTCCGCGGCATACTCGCCTTCCAGTCGGTATTGCAGCACTTCAAATTGCAGCGGGCCAACCGCGCCTAACAATGGAACCTGCGCGCCGCCCGAATCCAACAATTGAAACTCGCTGGCCACCCCTTCCTTGAGCAATTGTTGGAGTCCATCGCGGAAGCGTTTGTATTTGGCCGTGCTCTTGTTGTGCAGATAGGCGAAACACTCGGGGGCGAAACGTGGGATCTCGTCAAAGGTCACGTCCGCGCTGCCAGCCAGCGTGTCGCCTATCAATAAATCGTAATTGCCCACCAACCCGACCACGTCGCCGGCATAGGCATCGTCCACGGTTTCCCGCTCGCGGGCAAACAACCGCTGGGAGTTGGCCAGGCGCACCCGTTCGCCGCTGCGGGTGTTGAGCACATTCATGTCGCGCTCGAATTTGCCGGACACAATCCGGATGAATGCCACCCGGTCGCGGTGTTTCGGATTCATGTTGGCCTGGATCTTAAACACAAACGCGGAAAATTTGCCGCTCGCCGGGTCAATCCGCAGGCCGCCGCTGGTCCGTGGCGTCGGTGGCGGCGCCAGTTGCAGGAAGCGGTCCAGCAACAATTGCACGCCAAAGTTGTTAGCCGCGCTGCCGAAAAACACCGGCGTCAATTTGCCGGCCAGCACCGCCGCCAGATCAAAATCCGCGCCTGCTCCTTCTAACAATTCCAGCTCATCGCAAACCTGCCGGTAGGTGGCCTCTTCCATCGCCGCCTTCACCGCCGGATCCTCAATCCCTTTCACGCTCACCGGTGCCCGGTATGCCCCGTGCACCGTGCGCTCGAACAAATGCACCTGCTTGTGCTCCCGGTCATAGACGCCGCGGAAGCGCGGACCATCCCCCAACGGCCAATTCAATGGGAACGCGTGAATCCCCAACACCGACTCCAGCTCATCTAACAAATCGAGCGACGGCCGGGCCGGGCGGTCGAGCTTGTTCATGAAGGTGAAGATCGGCACGCCACGGCGGCGGCAGACTTCGAACAACTTGCGCGTCTGGCTTTCAATCCCCTTGCCGGCATCCACCACCATGACTGCGGCATCCACCGCCGTGAGCACGCGGTAGGTGTCCTCGGAAAAGTCCTTGTGGCCCGGGGTATCGAGAATGTTGACCACGCAATCGTTGTATTCAAATTGCAGCACCGTGGAGCTCACCGAGATCCCGCGCTGTTTTTCCAACTCCATCCAGTCCGAGGTGGTCGCCCGTTGGTTCTTGCGCGCCGTGACGCTGCCGGCCAGCGTCAGCGCCCCGCCGTAGAGCAGAAATTTCTCGGTGAGCGTCGTCTTGCCCGCATCCGGATGGGAGATGATCGCAAACGAGCGGCGACGTTTCACCTCGCGTTGCAACGCGGGCTGGGGAGTGGCGTAGGAGGAATGCGGCATGAACAACCAAGGTGCGGTGGCGTGCACGGTCTAGCGCCCCCAACCCCCACCGGCAAGGCCAATCGCGCAGCGCCTACCCTGCTGCGGTCTGTGACTCCTTTTCCCCTGCGGGAAAAGGACTGGAACATGGGATGCGAATGGCAGGGACGCCTCTCTGAGGCGTCCGGTGGGGACGAGATGGCTGCGGTTTGCACTTTCATCACTCGCCCTCCTCCTTAGCCATGGGGCACCATGCTTCTGGCATTGTTCATCAATGCGGAGCAGTGCCTAACCGATCAACTCCTCCACCCAGCGCGGGACTTGCAGCGTGGCCGGGCCGATGAGATGGCGGTCAAAGCAACCGGACACCTGAGTCTGGGTGTTGTTGATTTCGAGCGTGCGGGCACCCGCGGATTTGGCGAGATGCACCAGGCCGGCCGCCGGATAGACCAGCCCCGAGGTGCCGATCGCCGCGAAGATTCCGGCTGCGCCAACCGCCGCATCAATCCGCTCCATGTGATAGGGGATTTCCCCAAACCACACGATGTCCGGACGCAGGTCGTGGCGGCACTCGCAGGCTGGGCAGGGCGTGGAGCCGTGCAGTTCATCTAACCATTCCATGCGATGCCCGCAGTGGGTGCAGAGGGCCTTGCGCAACTCGCCGTGCATGTGGATCACCTCCGTGCTGCCAGCCCGCTCGTGGAGGTCGTCGACGTTTTGCGTGATGAGGGTCACCCGGCCGGGCCATGCCTGCTGCAGTCGTGCCAACGCTTGATGCGCGGCATTCGGCTCGACGTTGTTCAGGGCGGCGCGGCGCAGGTTGTAAAACCGCTGGACCCGTTCCGGATCGCGCGCAAACGCCTCCAGACAGGCGACGTCCTCCACCCGCTGGCCTTCCCATAACCCATCCTTGTCGCGGAATGTCGGCAACCCGGACTCCGCCGAAATCCCCGCTCCGGTTAGAATAACCACCGATGGCTCAGACATGCTCATGCCGCGATGTATAACCAAAATTCCATGACTCGGCAAGGCTCCATCGCTCGATGCAATTGCCAGAAGATCCGCACAGGGGACTGTGCGGACCACTCCTCTGCAATTCCGCAAAACTGTTGCTGGCATTGACCGGCGTTTGCCGCTAGACAAGGGCCGTGCAGCCGACCGCCACCGCATGAGTGCAACCTCCTCCGTTCCGATTCAGGAGATCCTGATGCTTCACCACAGCCACATGGATGTGGGCTACACCCACTCACAACCGGTGTTTTGGCAACTGCAAAACGAGTTTATCAGCCAGGCGCTCGACTGGCTGGAGGCCACCGCCGAGCTGCCTGCCGGCGCGCGCCCGAAGTGGACCTGCGAGGCGAGCGAGCCGCTGCGCCGGTGGTTGTCCCAGGCGCCGGCGGCGGACGTGGTGCGGCTTGTGAAGTTGCACCGGCAAGGCCGCATCGACGTTGCGGCGTTGCGTTGGCACACCACGCCGCTGGCTAACCGCGCCGGCTTGCAACGCCTGCTCAACGGCAAGCAAGAGCTGGAAGAATTGTTAGGATCGAAAATCCAGGTGGCCTGTCAGCACGATGTGACCGGGGTGCCGTGGCCGCTGGCGGATGTGTTGTTGGATGCCGGTGTGGATTTCTTCGTCATGGCGATCAACATTCATCTGGGGCGCGCGGTGCTACCGCGGCCGGGGATGTTCTTGTGGGAAGCACCCTCGGGCCGCACGCTGCGGGTCTTTAATGGCAATCATTACACGATGTTCGATCAGTTGCTGCTGGCCTGGGATGACTCGGTCGAGCGCATGCAGCAGGGGTGGCTGGCCTATCAAAAACGCCTGCAGCAAACCGGCTATCCGCTGGATTTTGTCTATCTAACAACAACCTGCTCGCCGGTAATGTGGGACAATGCGCCGCCCAATCCCTTCCTGCCCGACCTGATCCAGCGCTGGAACGCGGCGGATTGCGGGCCCCATGTCCGCTACGCGACCTTTGACGACTTGCGCCAGCGGGCGATGCAGGTGCCAGACGCGCATTTGCCACGGCTCCGTGGCGACTGGACCGACTATTGGAACTTCGGCTGCGCAGCCAGCCCGATCGCCACCGCGCGCAACCAACAGGCCAAGCCTCTGATAGAAGCAGCGGCATTGTTAGATTGCAATGCCGCCGCGCTGGCGCAGGCGCTGGAAAAGGTGGACCTCTATGACGAGCACACCTGCGGCTACTATGATTCGGACGCCGCACACCCGCAGGCGCAAACCACCGAGTTGCTCAAACAGGCGCTCGCGCATGAAGGCCACGAGCACGCCGCGTTTGCCCTGATGGATGGACTCGAACGGCTCGCGCAGAACCCGGTTGCCGACAAGGGGATCGCGCGGGTGTTGTTAGTCAATCCTGGGCCGCAACCTTTGACGTTGCATCCGGAATTGCCGGCCGCGTGGTTTGCCGCACGCGAGGCTGCCACCGAACGAACCTATCGGGCCAGCCGGATGTTTTACGACGGCCGCGCATGGGGCTGCGGCTTTCCCGGCGCGAATCCCCGCGCCTGCGGCCCTGTGGAGTTGCCGCCATTTTCCTGGCAAGTGATTGCCTTAAGCGACTGGCCGCCCGCCGTGGCCACCCCGGAGCTCGTGCATCTGATAGAAATCGACACCGCGGCCCGCCGCGAACTCAATTTCGCGCCCGCCGCCAACCACCAGCGGCGCACCGGTCGTATCACCTCGCCCTGGCATATCCTGCGCTATGATCCGGATTCCGGGCGGGTCATGTCGTTGTTTGACCGTGAACAAAACCGCGAGGTGCTGGCCCCGCGGGACGGGCTGGATTTCTTTGCCTTTGTCCGCGAGCGCACCGATGCTCTGGCGGAGGACCGGCGCTACGCGTTCTATCAGCGCGACCTGGACAAGGAAAAGGTGGATGAAATGTGTTGGCAGGATTGGGCGCCGGTGCATGAGCGGGCCACGCGGGTGACCCGTTGTGAGGTGCATGCCGAAGGCGGACACATCACCCTTACGCGCGAACTCGAGGCAGCGGGGATGCTTTTTCTAACACAGAAGATCACGTTCTCCGCACACGACCCGGTCATCCGCTTGGAAGTGGCGATGGAGATGCTGCCTGAGGCGTCGCCACAGGCGGTGTATTTTGCGTTTCCGTTGGCGCTGGAGGCGGGTTGGCAGGCGTTGTTTGATACCGCAGGTGCGGTGGTGCAAGTGGATGCCGACCAATTGCCGGGTGCTTGTCGCAACTGGGTGACCACCGAGACACTGGCGGCGATGGGCGACACCAATGGCGGCGTGGCCTTGTTCACTCCGGATGCGCCGCTGGTCCAATTCGGGGACTTCCACTTTGCCAGACCGCTCGACGTGCTGCCGCGCCCGGAGCGTCCGTTGCTGCTGGCGTGGCCGGTCAACAACTATTGGGACACCAACTTTCCCCGCGTGCAAGCGGGACGCATTCATTTGCGTTATGGCTTGCTGACCTTCGGCGGTGCCGCCGATGCCACGCAGTTGCGCGCGGCGGCGGCGCAATTCCGCCAGGCGCCGCTCATCTGGCCGGTGACCACCCACGGTCGCCCGCCCGCTCAAGGTCCCCTTTCCGTAGCATCTTCCGATTAGAATTTAATGCGTAAAACTTAGTGCTTTAATATATATGCAATTCATCGATTGGCTTATCGTAGGTGTCTTTTTCTTTCTGGTGGTAGGTGCCGGATTTATCTTCTCGCGCAAGAGTGCCGAGAGTTCGAAGGCGTATTTCCTTGGGGCTGAGAACAAGTGGTGGATGCTGGCGGCGTCCGGGGCCTCGACCAACTTCTCGATCAACGGCACGGTGTGGAATCTGGCGATCCTGATGGTGTTAGGTATGAAGTCGTTCTGGGTCACGCTGGTGTGGTGGATGCCCAACGCGGTGTTCCTGATGGCGTATTCGGGCATTTGGATTCGCCGCTGTGGTGGTATCACCTCCGCGGAGCTCAACAAGATCCGCTTCGGCGTGGGCACCGGCGCGAAATGGGCACGCACCAGCTTTGCTTTCATGATCACCTTGTTTTCGATCGCCTCGTTGTGCATGTCCTACATCATCGTTCACAAGTTTGCGGTGGTGTTCGGTCTGACCAACGGTTCGGCCCACGGCGTGGCGCTCGGCATCGTGGTTCTCACCAGCATCTATGTGCTGTTCGGCGGCTTCAAGGGGGTTATTCTCAGTGAGTTTCTGCAAACGGTGGTGTTGTTCGCCGTGGCCTTCATCGTCGGTCTGGTTTGTTATCAACAATATACGGCGGAGCAGCTCCATGCCGCCGTCACCCATGGCAGCGGGGCCGCCGCCGTCACCCAGGACTATTGGAAATCGTTGTGGCCGGAGGCCACGCCGAAGATAGGCATGTTCGAGGCCTCGGAGGGGTATAAGGGATGGAAGGATTTTATCGGCGCTACTCTCGCGTTCTCCATTGTCGGCATGATCGGCTGTGTCGGCGGGGCTGGCGGGCGCTATGGCGAGCAACGGTTTCTGGCCGCCACCACCACCAAGGAGGCGGCCAAACTCGCCGCGCTGTGGCAATTTCTCGGCTTCCCGCGCTGGATCATGACCGCCGGCTTGTGCTACCTCGGCTATGCGCTTTACACCAAGGAAATTGCCAGCGATCCGGAATGCGTGATGCCCAAATTCCTCCAGTCAGGCCTGCTCGGGCCTGGATTGTTAGGATTGGTGGTGGCCGGGCTGTCCGCCTCGTTCATGACCAGCTTTTGTTCGGAGATCAACGCCTGTGCCTCGATCATCGTGCGCGACCTCTATCAACCGCTGCTCGCGCCGCAGGTGGCCGACTCTGACCGCAAGCTGGTGAAGGTGAGTTATGGGGTGACTGGCTTGCTGGCCCTGTTGGCCGCCATCATTGGCTATGCCATGGTGGAATCCCAGGCGCACGGCGGCGGCAGCGCGCTCAACGTGATTTGGGGATGGATGTTAGGTGGGCTGCTCACTTGCTTCGTGGTGCCCTTGGCATTCCGCTGGTATTGGGGGCGCATGAACGGCTGGGGCTTTGCCGCCGGTTGTTTGGCAAGCCTGGTGCCATCACTAGCCATGTTGGTGCGGGCGTTTGTGCCTGCGGGAAATTTCCTCAAAGCCTGGCCGGACAATTATTACACCTATGTCACCCTCGCCACTTCGACGCTAGCATGCATCATCGTCTCGTTGCTGACGCCGCCGATTGAAGGTGAAACCTCGGCGGCGTTTTACGCGCGGGTACGGCCGTTCGGCTTATGGAAGGATGCGGAAAGACGCGCCCGTGCGGCAGGTCTGGCGTTGGCCACCGCCATTCCCGTGCCACAGATTATTCTCAATGTTGCGCTTGGTCTGGTGGCTTCGTTCTCGCTCTACATGGCCCCGGTGTATTTCCTCGGTCATTGGAATGCGGAGGGTTGCCTCTGCGCCGGGCTGTTTGCCTTATGCTGTACCGGTCTGTATTTCTCCTGGTATCGCACGCTGCCGGAGGATTGATGCAGGGATTTTTCTTCGTAGGCGCGTTCGTGAGAACGCGGGGGATTGAGGTGCCGCGGACTAAGAAACCACAGAAAAGAACGGATGACACTGAGAGCACTGAAAATATAATGAAATTAATTAGGTTCTATCAATGGCGGCAATCCGTGGTTCATCTAACTTCAAGTTCACTTCAACCCGCGGCCCTCGCGTTACTCGTGCTCGCTGCCACCGTGCAGGCGGGCGTGGCGGAAGAGCCACTCATGGGTGAAGGTGAGCGGAAGGCTGCCACCCACACGATTGTCTTTACCGAACCGGCCGGCGAGGTGCCCACCAACGGGATGCCCGACGGTCCGTTGTTAGGCAATGGGGATATCGGAGTGGTGCAAGCCGGCCCGCCCGAGGCGCTGGCATTTTATATCGGCAAGAACGACTTCTGGGGCATCAAGACACAGGCCCCGATGGCAGTCGGGCAAATCCGCTTGGTCATTCCGCAGATGGTAGGCGCGTCGTTTCGCACCGAGCAGGATCTGCGGCAGGCGGAGTTGCGCGGCACGTTTGCCAAGGGCGCGGCCGCGCTTGCCACCCGCGCGTGGGTCGATGCCAATCGCAATTTGTTCTGCATCGAGCTCACCAACCAGGGCACCAAGCCCCTGGCGGTGACGGCGCAGAATATCAAGGGTTACGCCAGTCAGAAATTTCCGTCCGAGGTCCGTGACAACAACAATGGTGCCAAGCTCGGATATGAACAACAAGGCAGCGGGCGCTGGTTCTTCAGTGGTGAAATGGCGGACATCAAGGTGCACGACCGCGCCCTTCCCGCGGGGGACATCACCACACTCGCGCAAGGTGGACGCCACGAGATCCTAACATTTGACGGTAAGAGCGGCCAACCTCTGGCGGTGCCGGTCATCACCAAAGCACTCACGATTACGGGATGGATCAAGCCGTCCAAACGTGCGAAAGATGCCGATTGCATTGTCAGCAAGGGCGAGTGGAATCAAGCGTGCAGCCTCGGACTTTCCAAAGGCCGCCTGCGCTTTGCTGTCGGCGATTTCATGTTGCAATACGACGATCCGATCCCGCTGGACCAATGGACCCATGTGGCCGCCACCTTCGATGGGAAACAAATGCAGTTGCTGGTGGATGGCAAGGTGAAGATGACCACGGGTGTGGTCGCCGACCATGGTGACTCGTTCCTCTATGATCCGGATGACTCGGTTGCGGGCAGCCGCAAACTCGGGTTCGCGTCCCGCATCATGAATGGTCCTGCCACCCGCGATTTCACGTTGGATCCCGGCAAAACGGTTAGTCTGGTCACCGCTATTTTAACTGATCTTGAGGTGTCTGGCAAGGATCCGCTGGTTGAGGCGCAGGCGCTGGTGGCTGGGCTCACGCCCGCCAAGCTGACCACTCTAACCGCTGCTCACCGCCAATGGTGGCATAACTTTTGGAGCTGCTCGTTCATCGAAATCCCTGACAAGGTCATCGAACAATGTTGGTATTCCTCGTGGTATATTATGGGCTCATGCAGCCGCGCGGGAAAGGTCGCCCCGGGGTTGTGGGGCAACTGGCAAACCACCGACAGACCCGCCTGGCACGGCGACTTCCATCTCAACTACAACTTCCAGGCCCCGTTCTACGGTCTCTATTCGGCCAACCATCCCGAGACCACGCTGCCGTATTATGACGCGCTGAACCAATCGATTCCGCGTGGCCAGCGGATCGCCAAACAACGCGGATGGAAGGGTATTCACCTGCCGGTGTCCATCGGTCCGTGGGGGATGTGTCCGGAAGGCACCGCCGCCGATTGGGGCCAACGTTCGAATGCCGCCTTCTCCTCCCTGTTATTTATCTGGCATTGGCAGCACACCCACGATGTGGCATGGCTCAAGCAGGCCGGTTATGCCTTCCCGCGCGCCACCGCGGAGTTTTGGGAAGACTATCTCAAACTGGAAAATGGCCGCTATGTGATCTACAACGATTCGATCCACGAGGGGTCCGGGGCGGACCTGAACCCGCTGCTTTCGCTAGGCCTGGTGCGCACGTTGTTTGAAAACCTCATCCCGATGAGCGAGGCGCTAGGCGTGGATGCCGACAAGCGCGCCAAGTGGCGCGACATCTGCGCCAAACTCAGCACTTATCCCCTCCAGCAGCGCGACGGCAAGACCGTATTCCGCTACTCGGAAAAGGGCACCGCCTGGTGGAAGGACAACACCCTGGGCATCCAACACATCTTCCCCGCCGGCGCCATCGGCCTCGACAGCGCTCCTGAGTTGTTAGAGATCAGCCACAACATGATTGACGCCTTGGGTCGCTGGAAGGATTTCAATGGCAGCTCGTCGTGGTATACCGCCTGCGCCCGTGTTGGCTACAACCCGGAAGTTATACTAACTGAAATGCGCGGCATGTATGATGGCCATGCCATGCCTAACAAACTTCTGACATTCGGCGGTGGCGGCATCGAGAATGTCTCGCCGTCGCTGGCGGTCACCGAGATGCTTATGCAAAGCCACGCCGGCGTGCTGCGCGTCTTTCCGTGCTGGCCCGCGCGACTCGACGCCCGCTTCGGCAGTTTGCGCGCGGTCGGGGCCTTGCTGGTCTCCGCCGAGCTCAAGGGCGGCAGGATCTCCGGGGTGAAGATCGTCAGCGAAAAAGGCAATGACTGCACGTTGGTCAATCCGTGGCCGGATAAGTCGGTGCAAGTCACCCGCAGCGGGCACCCCGCGGAGATGCTGCAAGGATCGCGCTTCACCCTGCACACCACGACTGGCGCGACGCTGGAACTCAGCCCGCAATGAAGGAAGTTTTCATAGCACTCGGCATTCTATCGGTTTTGGACCTCGCCGGCTCCGGTGGGTCAAGGAAACTTCCCGCAAGCACCCAACGCTGGTATACTCAGCTCAGCAAGCGCTCGATCACGTCCTGCGCCCGATAGGACGACTGCCCAGGAGCGAGGAAGTTGGCGACGGCCACCGCGTTATCGCCACCTGTTAGGAGGGGTTTTTCGGTGTTGCCATCGGCGAGTTCCTGGCCGTAGCCGAGGGTGGCGATCAGTCCGTTGCAGACGCATTGGCGGCCGACGGTTTCCTCCAAGCTGCCGCCTTTGCGCAGGTAATCGTCAACCGGTTCGCTAGGGCAGCGGTAGCCGGCGCTGCCATCGGGTTTGCGGTAGAGGTGGCGCAGGTAGCCGAGGTCACAGACCCGGACGCGGTTGCCGCCACAGACTGGGATGCCGGTTTCGGGACCGCCTTGAATGATTTTGAAGGGGAAGCTGGTGGGTGAGGCCACCGGATCGGTGAACACACGCAGCACCCCGCGGCGACTGCCCTCAAGCACCTTTTGTTTCAATTCCGGATCGATGCCGGATTCTTCGCAAAAGGCAAAGGCGGTCCCCACTTGGATGCCTACCGCGCCCAGCGCCTGGGCTTCCGCAAGCTTCCCCTGATCGCCGAAAGACCCGGCCATCCAGTAGGGCAAGCCGAGGCTGGCAATTTTCTCCAAATCCGGCAAATCACGCTCGCCGTAGATCGGTTCGCCTGCGGCATCAAGTTGCATGGCACCGCGAGGTGGCGCGTTGTGGCCGCCAGCCGTCGCGCCCTCGACGATGAAGCCATCGACCCGCCCGGACGATTTGCGGGCCAAAGCAATGGCCAAGGTGGCAGAGGAAACGATGGCTAGGAATTTTGGCCGCGGTAGTTGCTGGTCGGGGGAGGTCAGATACGGGGCGGGATCGAACTCGGAAAAATATTCCTCATCGGCCGCTGCGCCTTGCACGTCGATTTTGAGTCGGGCTGGCTGGCCCGCCGCAAATTGGTCCATGATGCCAGGAATGGCCCGCGGGATACCCGCGCCCATCAGCACGTAATCCACGCCGGCCAGCATCGCGCCAAACAACGAGGGCAATGTGGGCAGTTGGATTTTCTCCAGAAAATTGATGCCAACCAAGCCCGCGTGACCGTGTTTGGCGAGATTGACTTCGACGAAATTCGCCAGCACTGTTAGATCAATCAAATCCCGGGACGGCTTGAGCGCATGGATGGGCACGCCCAGAAACCTTTTGGCCACGGCCTTGCCGCCCTCGATGAAGTAGCGTTTCCACACGCGTTCGACGATCTCAGGAAACGGAAATCGTGCCGCAGCCTCCGCCATGTGGCCGCCCGGATCCCCAAGCTGCAAGCGCCGCGTCAACAACAAGTCCAAGGCCGTCCCACTCACCACCCCCAATTGGCCAGCTTGTGAAACCGCCCGGGCCAATCGCCAATTCGACACTCCCACCCCCATTCCTCCTTGAATAATTATCGGTTGCACCGTCATGCGTGTGGTGAGCTTGCGCCAGCAGACCTGTAAAGCAACCCATTTTTTGCCCGATCCCCTCGGGAACCCGCATTTTTTCGTTCCATGAGGCGTCGCTATAGGGATTTGCGGTCATTTCTGAAAAATGGCGGATCAGGTCTTTCGCCACTTCCCTAGGCGTGCTAAAGCTCCTTAGCCCTGCTCCTCTACCTTCACATTCCGTATTGCCATCGGGTTTGCCCGTATTGCTCGTTTTACAAGCACACGCCGGGGCGGCCGTCGATAGGTGACTTTGTGGATAGCCTTGCGGTCGAGGCGCGGCAACGGCTCGCACATGTTCCCGCACCGCGCACGCTCTACCTCGGCGGTGGCACGCCTAGCATGCTATCACCAAGTCACCTCACGCGCTTGTTCACGGCGTTGCACGGCGTGGTTGATATTGCCGCGCTTGAGGAGGTGACGCTCGAAGCCAACCCCGCCACCTTCGACGCGGCCAAGGCCCGTTTGTTCCGCAAGCTGGGTGTGACCCGGGTTTCGCTTGGCATTCAAGCGTTCGACCCGCAGGTCTTGACCACCTTGGGCCGCCAACACTCGGTGGCTCAGGCGCTGGAATCCGTCGCCATCCTGCGCCATGCCGGCCTCCGCTCGGTCAATATCGACCTCATGTTTTCCGTGCCCGGCCAATCCCGGGACAGCTGGCGCGCCTCGCTCGAGCAGGCGCTGGCACTCAATCCCGACCATATCTCCGCCTACAATCTGACCTACGAAGAAGACACGGCCTACTTCGACTCGCTGCGGCGGGGGGATATGCGCGACGATGAAGATCACAACGCCGAGCTGTTTCATTTGGCCGATGTCTTGTTGACGGACGCAGGCTTCGATCACTACGAAACCTCCAACTACGCCCGCCCCGGCCAGCATTCGTCACACAACCAAGGCTACTGGCGCGGCGAGGACTACCTCGGCCTGGGTCCCTCCGCCGTTTCCACAATCGCCAACGTCCGCTCGAAAAATATCGCCGACACCCGCCGCTATATTGCCCAAATCCAAACCCTGGGTCATGCCTTGGCTGAGGCTGAAACCCTCGATGCCGAAGCGCAACGACTCGAACGCATCGCTTTGGGCCTGCGCACCCGCGAGGGTATCCCGCTGGCTTTACTCACTCCCGAGGCGCTCTGCCGCGCCGCCGACCTCGCCTGCGCCGGTTTGCTGCACATCTCGGAGGAGCGTTTGGTGCTGGTTCACCACGGGCGCGCCTTGGTCGATCCGATCGCCGCGGAGTTGATCTAACACTCTACGGCTGCTTGGCAATCCGGTCCAACACGCCGTTAACAAAGCGGTGGGAGTCGGTCGTGCCAAAGCGCCGGGCCAACTCGATCGCCTCGTTGATGGCCACTTTGCGCGGAGTGGTGGTATGAAGCAATTCGTAGGCCCCCAACCGGAGCACTGCCCGGTCCACTGGATCGATCCGCTCGGGAACGTAGTTGTCCACCACGCTGGCGAGTGTGGCATCTAACGTTTCTTTGTGGGCCAGCACCGCATCGACCAGTTCGTCGGTTTGTTGGCGCAATTTGCGGAGTGACGCCTTGGCCTCCCGCAGCTTCGCCAGATCCGCCTGCTCGGGAAATTTTTCGGGGTCCTCGACCATCCGCAACCGGTCTGAAAACCGTTGCAGGCGCCGCACGCTTGCCGCCACTGCCTCCAATTGGCCACGCAAGGCCGGAACATCCCCCAGGCCTTCCAGAAAGCGCTGCCGGCTCGCCGCCAAGGCCCGGTCCACTTGGAAAAACGCATGCATTGCCACGCTGAAACTGTCGGCCACCGCGGCATCGTCATCATCGCGCGGCAAGCGTTCCAGCTTCACCAAGGCATCGCTCCATGCTGTCTCCAACGCGGCCACGCGCTCGAGCTCAAGCTTCAAGCCCGCTGCCTGCGGCCACGCGGCTAGATGTGCCATGGCACCTGGCAGACGTTCCAGAAGTTCCTGCCAGCGCCCATCGCGGCCATGGGCCAGATGGTGGACCGTGCGAAACGTCGCCAGTTGCAGGCTCCGGCGGTCGGCTTCCGTCATGAACTCCCAAAACGGCTCGCGCCGCGCCGCTGGTTCCACCTTGCCGTCCATTTCCGTGCAGTAAAGAAACTGCACGACCGCCTCGCGGATTTGGCGACGACTAGCCATTGCGGGGGAGCAAACGGGTGGAGTTGTGTGGCATCGAGCGTTCCAACTCGAGGAAAATATCAATCATGGTCGCGGCGGCCCGCGCCGCCTCCTTCCCCCGGTTTAGATTCGGGCCGATACACCGGGCGTAGGCTTGCTTCTTGTCATCCACAATGACCACCTCATGAATCACCGGCCGTTTCGCTTTCAAGGCGATCTGCATCAGGCCGTCCGTAACCGCGCGGGCCACCAGATCACCGTGCTGGGTGCTGCCGCGGATGATCAGGCCTAAGGCAATCACGCAGGTAGGCGCTTCGCGCTCCATGACGAACGCCGCGGCCACCGGAATCTCAAAGGCTCCCGGCACCCTGATCAAATCAATCCGCGCCTGGGGAATCAGCTCGTTGAGCTCGTCGATGGTGTTGCTAACCAAGGCGTCGGTGAATTGCTCGTTGTATTTGGAGGCGACGATGCAGATCCGGATCGACTTGGATCCAATGATGCGGGGTTTCGGCGGCAGCGCAGACGACATGCATGCGGTATGGACCGACTTTGCGCAATTGTCAACCCGTGGCCTTTGGCAGTTTGGGGTGGAACCGCCGGAAGCCCAGCCGCTTTTTGGCTTTTTTGGTGATTTATGCACTTGCCGGGGGTGGGGAGGGGGGTTACACGCCATCTCGTTATGGCAAAGAAACCAGTGGTGCTCATCATTCGCGACGGCTGGGGTGTGAATCCCGGAGGTAAAAAAACCGCCAAGGCAGACGGTAATGCCGTGCTTCTCGCCCACACGCCGTTTCACGACGTGATGTTGGCAAACTATCCGAAAAGCTTTCTCAGCGCCTCTGGCCTGGATGTTGGCTTGCCCGCCGGGCAAATGGGCAACTCCGAAGTTGGTCACCTCAATCTCGGCGCGGGCCGCATTGTCTATCAAGATCTTACCCGCATCAACAAGGCCATCGAGGATGGCTCGCTGGCGGCCAATCCGGTCTTCACCACCGCCCTCGCTCAAGCGAAAACCACACGCCTGCACCTCCTTGGTCTGGTTTCTGATGGCGGAGTTCACAGTCATCAGGACCAGCTCATCGCCATGGTGAAACTGGCAAAACAGGCCGGTGTGAATGATATCTTTATCCATGCCTTCACCGATGGCCGGGATACCTCGCCCACCGGCGGCGAGGCCTATCTCGCGCAGGTCGAGGATGAGGCTGCCAAGTGCGGGGCTTGCGTGGCCACCGTGATCGGCCGTTACTATGCGATGGACCGCGACAAGCGCTGGGATCGGGTCAAGCTCGCCTGGGATGCCATCGTCCTCGGCAAGGGGGAACCGCGCGATGTGTTAGCCAGCGAGGCGGTGGCCGATTGCTACCGCCTCGACAACAAGACCGATGAATTCATGCCGCCGATGGTCTTCGCTGAAGCGAACCAACAGCGGGTGCGCGATGGCGATGTGGTGCTCTTCTTCAATTTCCGCTCGGACCGCGCCCGCGAGTTGTCCGATGCCTTCCTGTTGCCGGATTTTGCCGGCTTCGACCGCGGCGTCCAGCCCAAGGTCCATTACGTCACCCTCACCGAATACGATAGAACCTATCAATGTCCGGTCATCTTCGCCCCGCAAACCTTGTGCATGGGACTTGGCGAGACCGTCGCCGCGGCCGGTCTCACCCAAATGCGCATCGCTGAAACCGAAAAATACCCGCACGTCACCTATTTCTTCAATGGCGGCATCGAAGCACCTAACAAAGGTGAGGACCGCGTCATCATTCCCTCGCCCAAGGATGTGCCCACTTATGACTTCAAGCCGGAAATGAGCGCGGCGGAAGTCACCGCCACCGTGGTGGCCAAGCTCAAGGACTACGACTTGGTCATCCTCAACTTCGCCAACCCAGACATGGTCGGTCACACCGGCGTCGTCCAAGCCGCCATCAAGGCGGTGGAAACCATCGATGCCGACGTCAAGGCCGTCGTCGAGGAAACCTTGCGCCTGGGCGGCAAACTCCTCGTCACCGCCGATCATGGCAACTGTGAATACATGCGCAACCCGGACGGTTCGCCCAACACCGCCCACACCACCAATCTCGTCCACGTCGTCTACGTCGCCGATGATGCCGCTGCCTATCAGGTCAAGGACGGCATCCTCGCCGACGTCGCCCCAACCTTGTTGGATATGCTCGGCGTGGCCAAACCCAAGGAAATGACCGGCACCAGCCTGCTGCGGCGCAAGTAGCAGCGGCGCGGATCATTTTTCTGCAGGCGCATTCGTGAGAATGCCGGGTATGCCAGCGGCCGTCGCTGGCTAAAGATAGAGAAGCCCCGGCACCGCTCACGCGCTCGCCGCTGCCGCACGTCTGGCGCTGGCATCTTGCTCGATCCATTGCCACAGACGCTCCAAGCCGGCCTTGACGCAGGCCTTGGCGGTATCCAAATCCCCGCCTGGCGCGGCCTTGCCATAGAGATAGTATTTGATTTTTGGTTCGGTGCCGGATGGCCGCACCGCGAACGACCGACCGTCCGCCAACTCGACAAACAACATTTTCTCCTTGGGCAGCAGATCCCCTTCCTGATCGAACAAATCCTGCTTGGCGAAATCCCGCACCCGCGCGACCGCCGTGCCATCCGCCACGGTCGGCGGTTGCTGCGCATAGGAATTAGCCAGCGTCTGGATATGCGCCGCGCCATCGGCGCCTTCCATCACCAGCGACTTGCCGGTTTCCAGATGATAGCCATACTCCTGATAGATATAATCCAACAGTTCCGGCAGCGTCTTGCCCACGGACTTGGCGTAGGCCGCCACCTCCGCGAACATCAACGCCGCGCCATTCGCATCCTTGTCGCGCACCCCATCCGAGCCGAGATACCCGTAGCTCTCCTCTCCGCCAAACACAAAGAAGCGCGAATACTCCAGCCGCAACGCCCGCGTCGCCTCCTGGCTCAGCGCGCGGTAGTCACCCTTTTTGTTGGCCGGAATAGCCTCCTCATATTTGCGCAGTTTTTGGGCGAGATATTTAAAGCCGGTTAGAGTGTCCACCATCCCCACGCCGAATCCGTCGGCGATGGCGCGCTGCAACTCGGTGGTCACGAACGTCTTGACCACCACGGCGCGGCTGCGATTCGCATCGGTCAGCCAGCCGAGCTCAAACATGGTCTTGAGGCGATACCATGCCAGCAGCGAGCCGATTTGATTGCCGGTCAGCAGCACCATGCGGCCTGCCGCATCGCGCGCCGCCACGCCCATGCGATCAGCATCCGGATCGGTGCCGATGACAATTTCCGCACCGCAGGCCTCCGCCAGCTCGATGGCCAGCTTCAAGGCCGGGGCGTTTTCCGGGTTGGGCGACTCCACCGTCGGGAAGCGTCCGTCTAACACATCCTGCGCTGCCACCGTTTGCACGTCGAAGCCGAGCTCGCGCAACATCGGCACAATGAGGTGGCCGCCCGTGCCATGCAGATTGGTGAACACGATCCCGGCCCGCACCGTTTCTAACAATAATGGCCGCAGCAATAGCGTCTTGAGCAACGCCACATAGCGTTCATCCATCTCAGGGCCCAGCCGGGTGAGCGTGCCCCGTGCCGCCGCCGCCACCGGTTCATACGCCTCGCTGGTGAGCGCATTGACCTCCGCGATGATGGCCGCCGCAGCCGGTTCCACAATCTGCGCGCCGTCGTCAAAATACGCCTTGAAGCCATTGTCGTGCGGCGGATTGTGGCTGGCGGTTAGAACCGCCCCTGCGTCCGCCCGCAACTCGCGCAGCGCAAACGACAGCTCCGGAGTCGAGCGCGGCCCGTCGAATAAGCACGCGTCGCAGCCGAGGTCCGTGCACACCGTGGCGCAAAACTCGGCGAAATCCTTGGAGAAATGCCGCGTGTCATGGGCAAACACCAACCGGGGTTTGCGCCCGTCACCAACGTGGCGCTTGGCTTGTGCAATCAACCCGCGCACCGCCCGGCTGACATTGAAATAGTTCATCGTCGCGGTGCCCACGCACGGCCACTCCGGCCGACCGTTAGGCCCGCCCGCGCCCTGTTCAGCGCGGGTCACCACACGCCCGATCGTGCGCCCGCGCAACCCGCCGGTGCCAAAGGCCAGGGTTTTGAAAAACCGGTCATTGAGCTCATCCCATGCCCCGGTGCCGGCCAATTCCTCAACGGCGAGAGTCGCCACCGGGCCACTCGCCCCGTCTAACAAGATTTGGATATTCGCTTTGGCGGCGGCAAGCAGAAGACCATCGGCCACGGCGGAAGTCAGAAGATCGGCAAGGCGGCTCATTTCGGGCTGGATCATACGCCCATTTCCAGCCATGGCAATCCCGCCATGCACGATCTTTTTGAAGCCGCCCTCGCCAAACGCGCGCCATGGCTCACTGCGGAGCTCACCGCGGAGACCAACGCATGGCGCCTGATTGACGGTGGCGGCGACGGCTTGCCTGGCATCACGCTTGAGTCCTACGCCGACAACTGGCTGCTGGCCACGGCGGGTGCCAGTGTTCCCGCCGCCCTCGCCACCTGGCTCCAACAACAGGCCCGTCCCTGCTATTGGAAAAAGCTCGATCTCTATCAAAAAGAACCGCCGCGCCACCACTGCGGACCGGAAGTGGCCGCGCCCTTTCTGATGCGCGAAAACGGCCTGCGGTTCGAGATCTCCTTGCAGGCCGGCTATTCGCAAGGCATCTTCCTCGACCAGCGCGATAACCGCGCCGAGGTGCGCCGGCTCATGCGCCCCGGTCTGCGCCTGCTCAACACGTTTGCCTACACCGGTGCCTTCTCGGTCGCCGCTGCCAGCGCCGGCGCGGAAACCACCACCCTCGATCTCTCCCAACCGGCGCTCGATTGGGCCAAACGCAACTTTGCGCACAACGCGCTCGATCCCGCCGCCCATCATTTCTGCAAGGGCGACACCTTCCACTGGCTCCGCCGCTTTGCCAAACAAGGCCGCCAATTCGACGCCATCATCCTCGACCCGCCGACGTTTTCCCGCGCTGAAAACGGGAAGATTTTTCGCGTGGAAAACGACTTCGGCAGCCTCGTTGCCCTGGCTCTGGAAATTCTAACACCCGATGGCTGGCTGCTGTGCTGCAGCAATTGCCGCGCCCTCCCCGCCACCGCCTTCGAGCGCCAAATTCTAACATCCTCGCGGCAGCGCCTTGCTATCCGCTCCGCCCCGCTGCCGGCCGACTTCACCGGTGAACCCTACCTGAAATCCGTGTGGGTCAGTTAACTGCCCAATGACCCATGGCGGAAAAGTGCAGATAGAGCTTGAAATCGCCGGGCGAAACCCGGAGCCTGCGGTGGCCGGCGGTCGTTTTTTCACCAGCCAACCTAACCAATCCATCCCAGCCACCATGAAATCACCTGTCCTGTTATTTGGCGTCGCCCTGTGCACCAGCGCCCTGTCTGCGGAAGCGCCGAAAGCCCCGGCCCCGAAAGCGGAAGCCCCGAAAGCCGAGGCGTTTGGCAAGACCACCGACGGTACCCCCGTCGAGGTTTTCACCCTCACTAACAGCAAGGGCGTGAAACTCCGGGCCATGACCTACGGGGCCATCGTGCTCAGCCTCGAGACCCCGGATCGCGACGGCAAGTTGGCCGACGTCGTGCTCGGCTACAACACCGTGGACGAATACATCAAGGACACGCCTTACTTCGGTGCGATCGTCGGTCGCTGCGGCAACCGGATCGCCAATGGTAAGTTCAGCCTCGATGGCAAGGACTACACGCTGGCCACCAATAATGAAAACGGCGGCATCAAGTGCTCGCTGCACGGCGGCCTCAAAGGGTTCGACAAGGTCGTGTGGAAAGGCGAGGGCCTGGTCGGTAAGGACGGTTCGCAGGGCGTGAAGTTCAGCTACCTCAGCAAGGACGGCGAGGAAGGCTACCCGGGCAATCTCAGCGTCAGCGTCACCTATTGGCTCACCCCTAGGAATGAGTGGAAAATCCAGTATGAGGCGAGCACCGACAAAGCCACGCCGATCAACGTCACCCAGCACAGCTATTTCAACCTCAAAGGCGAGGGCACCGGCAATATCCTCGACCACAAGCTGATGCTCGCCGCCGCGAAGTTCACCCCGGTGACCGCCGCCCTCATTCCCACCGGCAAGTTCGCGCCAGTGGCCGACACACCGTTTGATTTCACCAAACCCTCCGCCATCGGTGCCCGCATCGCGGCCGATAACGAACAACTCAAGCTCGGCGGCGGCTACGACCACAACTGGGTGCTCAACAACCAGGACGGCAAGCTCGCCGTTGCCGCCAGCGTTTACGAACCAACCACCGGCCGCACCCTCGAAGTGCTCACCACCGAACCTGGCATCCAGTTCTATTGCGGCAATTTCCTCGACGGCAAACAAACCGGCAAGGCTGGCAAACCGTATGAACAGCGCAACGGCTTTTGCCTCGAAACCCAACATTATCCGGATTCGCCCAATCAACCGAAGTTCCCTAGCACCATCCTCAAGCCCGGCAAGACCTTGAAGAGCACCACCGTCTTCCGCTTTGGCAGCAGGAAGTGAGCAGAGGAAAACCTGCGAGGCCCCAGCACTCTTCGTAGGCGCGTTCGTGACAACGCGGGATCTTCGTAGGCGCGTTCGTGACAACGCGGGATCTTCGTAGGCGCGTTCGTGACAACGCGGTCCATCCCTCCGCGCTGTCACCAGCGCGCCTACGAAGAGTGCCGCCGCGCAGGTGTGACGAGGTTTGGCAGGGCGCAGAGAAACAGTTTTCAGCTTTTACCTCTTCCCTCCCCGCATTCTAACGAATGCGAAAATCTATCAACAGCATAATGCCTGGCATTTTATTTACTACTCTCCCGCCAACGCCTTCGTTTACCTATTTGCGGCGTCAACAATATAATGCCTGGCATTATGTTGGATTGAGTGCCTAATCGCTGGTTCCAGAAGATTTCAAGCCGGGCGTCACCCGCCGAACCGCTGCACAATAGGCATGCGGCGGCCAATGCCAAAGGCCTTGGAGGTCACGCGCAAGCCGGGGGCGGCTTGGTGACGTTTCCACTCGTTGATATCAACGCGGCGCTGGATCCAACGGACGGTGCTTTCCTCAAAGCCACGGGCGACGATTTCATCGGAGGAGAGTTGGTGCTCGATGGATAGCTCGAGGATGGCGTCGAGAACAGCGTAGGGTGGCAAGGTGTCCTGGTCCTTTTGATCG